>JANYHJ010000037.1 GCA_025359135.1 Gemmatimonadota bacterium
GCGCTCACGCCAGCCAGGTAGTCGGCCGCCGTCATCGTGTGCTTGAGCGCGCCGTAGCCACTCATCATGCCGGCGGCCACCTGGCCGCGGAGTCCGAGTTGCCAGACGAGCTGCTGCCTCGCCGCGTAGAGCGCGAGCGCGAGGCCACGGCCGCGATAGGCCGGGTGCACGCCCAGGTCGGCGCCGTAGAGCCAGTCGCCGTCCTCTTCGTGCGAGGAGAGCCAGCCACCTTGGATGATGTCGTCGAAGGTGTGGAACGGATGGTCGAAGTCGACGTGACGGCGCACGGTCGAGGTCGCGGCCACGATGCGACCATCGAGTTCGGCGACGAACTGGCCGGGCGCGAACAGTTCGAGATGGCGGCGGTAGTGCGCGGCCTTGAAGCGCTGTGCATCGGCGAGGGTCGGGAAGACCTCGCGCTGCAGCTGCTCGAGCGCTTCGGCGTCGCGCGCCTCCATGTTCCGGACCATGCGGCCCAAGATGCCGCTCGGGCGCGAGGGCAGCCAGTTGGGGCTGAGTGGCTCGCCCGACCAGCTTGTGGTGTCCAGTCTGATGACACTGAGGAACGAATGGCCATGTTGACCGGTCGGTGCGACCCCGCCACGCCAGTGTCGCGCGACGGGCCTCTGTCCAGGAGCTTCCGACGCCGTATCATTTCGCGACGGACACGTGATCATCTCTATGTGACGTGCGGCATTGCATTTGGCTTCGCCGGCTACCACCGTGCCACGTTCTGTAAGACACGTGCCTTGCCCGACGCGCCGATGGTTCGAGGCGCCCGGGCACACCCACCCTGATCGGAATCGTCCATGAAGCGTCTCGTCCTCCTTGGTGCCCTTGCGCTTGCCGCGTGCAGCGATGGCAAGAGCCCTGCTGCCCCTGACAGCTCGGTCGCCAACCTCGGCGTGGTCCGCGTCGGCGGCAGCGGTTCGCAAGCTGGCGCCGTGATTCCGGATCACTTCATCGTCGTCTTCAAGAGCGGCGTGCTGCGCAGCTCCGACGCCACGGCGACCTTCTCCGCCGCCGTCGACGCCAAGGTCACGCATCGCTACGACCATGCCTTGAAGGGGGTCGCGGTCAGCCTGACGCCGACCGAACTGGCGGCGATGCAGAAGAATCCGAATGTCGCGTACATCGAACCGGATCGCATCGTCTCCGCGATCACCACGCAGAACGGTCCCGTTTGGGGACTCGACCGCATCGACCAGACCGCGCTGCCGTTGAGCAACACGTACAGCTACACGGCCGACGGCACCGGCGTGACGGTGTACATCATCGACACGGGCATCAACTACACGCACAACGAATTCGGTGGACGCGCCGTCCCCGGCATCGACGAAGTGACGCTCGGTGGCGGCGCCGTCGACTGCGCCGGGCACGGCACGCACGTGTCGGGCACGGTGGCCGGCACGACGTACGGCGTGGCGAAGAACGCGCATCTCGTCGGCGTCCGCGTGCTCGACTGCAGCGGCAGCGGCACGACGTCGGGCGTCATCGCCGGCATCAACTGGGTCACGGCCAACCGCGTGCTCCCCGCCGTGGCGAACATGAGCCTGGGCGGCGGGTTTTCCTCGGCGCTCAACACGGCCGTGGCTAACTCCGTAGCCTCGGGCATCACCTACGCGGTGGCGGCGGGCAACTCCTCCGGCGACGCCTGCCTCGAGTCGCCGTCGAGCACGCCGACCGCGATCACGGTGGGCGCCACGACCATCACGGATGGCTTCGCGAGCTTCTCGAACCGCGGTACCTGCGTGGACATCAACGCGCCGGGCGTCGCGGTGATCTCCTCGTACATCGGCTCGAACACCGCGATTGCGAGCCTGAGCGGTACCTCGATGGCGTCGCCGCACGTGGCGGGCGCGGCCGCGCTCTACCTGCAGGGCAATCCCGGCGCGACGCCGGCGCAGGTGACCGCCGCGCTCACGAGCAACGCCGTCAACGGTGCGATCATCGGCATTCCGGCGCAGACGATCAACAAGCTCCTCAACGTCAGCTTCATCAACAGCACGCCGGTCAACCAGCCACCGACGGCCACGATCACCGCGCCGGCCACCGGCACGAGCGTGGTGGCGGGCACGTCGATCGCCTTCACCGGCACGGGCAGCGATCCGGAAGACGGCACGCTCACGGGCGCCTCGCTCACCTGGTCGAGCAACATTGGCGGCACCTTCGGCACCGGCACGAGCGTGACGACGGCGGGGCTCGCGGTGGGCACGCACACCATCACGCTCACGTCGCGCGATTCGCAGGGCGCCACGGGTAGCGCGAGCATCACGGTCACCGTCACGCCGGTCGGGGGCACGCCGGCGGTCGCGAGCTTCACCGTCACGTGCGGCTTTCAGGGGAAGCCCCTCAACTGCTTGTTCGACTCCAACGCGTCCACCGGCTCGGGCGGCATCGTGCTGCGTTCGTACAACTTCGGGAACGGCGTGACCCGGTCGAACAACAGCGTGAAGACCGCCAACCTCTACCCCACGGCCGGCACCTACACGGTGACGCTGACGGTCCAGGACGCGATCGGTCAGACCAACACGATCGTCACGCCGCTCACGGTGCCGATTCCGACGGGCAACCAGCCGCCGACGGCCACCATCACGGCGCCCGCGAGCGGCACGAGCGTGGTGCAGGGCACGAACATCACCTTCAGCGGCAGCGGCAGCGATCCGGAAGACGGCAACCTGACCGGCGCGTCGCTCACGTGGGCAAGTAACCTGAACGGCGCGATCGGCACGGGCGCATCGTTCACGACGGGCGGCTTGAGCGTCGGCACGCACACCATCACGCTCACGTCGCACGACTCGCAGGGCGCCACCGGTTCGGCCAGCATCACGGTCATCGTGACACCCAAGCCGAACACGCCACCGACGGCGAACATCACCGCACCGGCGAGCGGCACGAGCGTCGTGCAGGGCACGTCGGTTGGATTCGCTGGAACGGGCAGTGACGTCGAAGACGGCGCACTCACCGGCGCCTCGCTCACGTGGGCGAGCAATATCGGTGGCGCCATCGGCACCGGCGTCTCCTTCTCGACGACGACGCTCGCCGTCGGCACGCACACCATCACGCTCACGTCGCACGACTCGCAGGGTGCCACGGGTTCGGCCAGCATCACGGTCATCGTGACGCCCAAGCCGAACACGCCGCCCACCGCCGCGATCTCGGCGCCGGCGTCTGGCTTGAGCGTCGTGCAGGGGACGTCGATCACCTTCACCGGCTCGGGCAGTGACGTCGAAGACGGCGCACTCACCGGCGCCTCGCTCACGTGGGCGAGCAATATCGGCGGCGCCATCGGCACCGGGGTTTCGTTCTCGACGACCACGCTCGCCGTCGGCACGCACACCATCACCCTCACCGCACAGGATTCGCAGGGCGCCACCGGCACGGCCAGCATCACGGTCATCGTCACGCCGTCCAGCGGCACGCCGACGGTCGCGAGCTTCACCGTCACCTGCGGTTTCCAAGGGAAGCCCCTCAACTGCTTGTTCGACTCCAACGCGTCCACCGGCACGGGCGGCATCGTGCTGCGTTCGTACAACTTCGGGAACGGCGTGACCAGGTCGAACAACAGCCTGAGGACCGCCAACCTCTACCCCGCTGCCGGCACCTACACGGTGACGCTGACGGTACAGGACGCGGCAGGCAATACGAACACGCTCGTCAAGCCAGTTGCGGTCCCTTAAGCGAACCAGTTGAGGGGGAAACCGCCGGGGTGCGCCATGCGCCCCGGCGGTTTTCGCGTCTGGAAATGGGCCAGCGGCGCTCCAGCGCTCCCTGCGGAAGCGGCCGTGGGTCAGGACGACACACCCGCCTTTCCCCACGCGTCACAACGGGGCAACTTCTGCCACTGGCTCTGCGTAGCCTTTCTGCTCCGCACGTCGCCCCTCACCCTCGCCGGTCGCCACACGTGATTCGTCGATTGTTCGCGCTCGCCGCGCTCGCCACCACCACGGCCCTGCCAGCTGCCGCCCAGGGCGGCGCCGGTGGCGCGGGTGGTCCTCCCGCTGCCGGCCTCCCGCTCAAGACGGCCCGCACGCACTCCTTCACCACCACCAAGGGCACGTGGATCTCGCTCGACGTGTCGCCCGATGGCCAGACCATCGTGTTCGACCTGCTCGGCGACCTCTACACGCTGCCCATTGCCGGCGGAAAGGCCACGCGCATCTCGAGCGGCATGGCATTCGACGCGCAGCCGCGCTTCTCGCCCGATGGCAAAAGAATAGTCTTCGTCTCCGATCGTTCGGGCGGCCTCAACCTCTGGCTCGCCAACGCCGACGGCTCCGACACCACGCAGCTCACGCAGGGCAACAACAACGAGTACGCGTCGCCGGTGTTCACGCCGGACGGCAAGTACGTCATCGCCTCCCGCTCGGGCAGCCAGTTCGGCACCGCCAAGCTCTGGCAGTTCCACGTCGACGGCGGCCGCGGCATGCAACTCACGACGCAGCCCGCCGTCGCCCCGCAGCTCAAGATGCTCGGCGCCGCCTTCGGCAAGGACCCGCGCTACACCTACTTCGCGGCACGCACGGGCGACTGGCAGTACAACGCCCTTGGGCCGCAGTACCAGGTGTACGTGTGGGACCGCGAGAACGGCCGCGTGTCGCAGGTGACGCGCCGCCAGGGTTCCGCGTTCCGCCCCGCGCTCTCGACTGACGGCAAGTACCTCGCCTACGCCGCGCGCTTCGAAACCAAGACGGGCCTCCGCCTCCGCAACCTCGAGACGCAGAGTGAGGAGTGGCTCGCCTTCCCCGTGCAGCGCGACGAGATCGAGTCGCGCGCGCCGATGGATGCCTACCCGGGCTACGCTTTCACGCCCGATTCGAAGGCGATCGTCGTCACCTACGGCGGCGAGATCTGGCGCGTGCCGGTGGACAAGTCGCCGGCGACCAAGATTCCGTTCGAGGCCGACGTCAAGCTCGAGATGGGCCCCGAACTCAAGTTCACCTACCGCGTGGACACGGCCGCGACCTTCACGGCCAAGCAGGTCCGCGACATCGCCCCGTCGCCCGACGGCACCAAGCTCGCGTTCAGCGCGCTCGATCGCCTCTACGTGATGGACCTGCCCAGTGGCGCGCCCAAGCGCGTGACGACAGCGGCCGTGGGCGAGTTCAGCCCGGCCTGGTCGGCGGACTCCAAGTCGCTCGCGTACGTGACGTGGACCGACTCGAAGGGTGGCTCGCTGATGCGCGGCACGCTCGACGCCAAGAAGGGATGGAGCACCAAGGAGCTGGCGGGCGCCGGCCTCTACTCAGATCCGGCGTGGTCGCCCGCGGGCGATCGCGTGATCGCGGTGCGCGCGGCCTCGCGTGAAATGCAGGAAGCGGGCGCGGCCTTCTTCGGGCCCGCGGCCGCCGAGTTCGTGTGGGTCAATGGCAATGGCGGTGCGGTGACGACCATCATGCCGACGTCGGGCATGGGCAATCCGCACTTCACCACCAACCCCGAGCGCATCTACGCGTACGGGCGCGATGGCCTGCAGTCGTTCCGCTGGGACGGCACCGATCTCAAGACGCACTTGAAGGTCACCGGTCCGCTGCCTCCGGGTGCGGGCGGCGCTGACCAGATGACGCTCGACGCGGGACTCGACGCCAAGGCGGCTGACCAGTGGGTGGGTGGCCGCGCAGCGCGCACCTTCACGGCGGCGCCGCAGGGCACGCATCTCGACAACGAGTTGGAGCCCACACCTCCGCAGCCGCCGCCGGCCGGTCTCGTGATGATCGCGCCCTCGGGCGACATCGCGGTTGCGCACGTCGGCATGGACTTCTACACGATCGCGATTCCGCAGGTGGGCGCGACGCCGCCGACGGTCTCGGTGGCTGACCCCGCCTCGGCGGCGGTGCCGGTCAAGAAGCTGAATGAAGTAGGCGGCGAGTTCCCGACGTGGGCCGCGGGTGGCAAGAAGGTCATGTGGGCGCTCGGCAACGCGGTGTGGACGTACGACATCGCGAAGGGCAAGGCAGTGGACGATTCACTCAAGGCCGACGCGAAGGTGAAGGCCGAGCTGCGCAAGGCGCCCGCGACCAAGGATTCGATGGCGCGCGTGGATTCGATCGCGAAAGCCGACACGAGCGCCGCGAAGAAGAAGGACAAGCCTGGCTACAAGCCCGATGAAATGCGCGTGGCCGTGACCGCGAACCGCGACCAGCCCAAGGGTTCGGTGGTGTTCCGCGGCGCCAAGACGATCACGATGAAGGGCAACGAGATCATCGAGAACGCGGACATGGTCATCACCGACAACCGCATCGTCGCGATCGGGCCCAAGGGGAGCGTGAGCATTCCCGCAAGCGCCAAGATCATGGACGTGAGCGGCAAGGTGATCATGCCGGGCATGGTGGACACGCACTACCACCCGCAGTGGCTCACCCCCCAGATCCACAACACGCAGACGTGGCAGTACCTCACGGAGCTCGCGTACGGCACCACCACCACGCGCGACCCGCAGACCGCGACCACCGACTTCATGACGTATGGTGATCGCGTGCAGATGGGCGACATGGTCGGTCCGCGCATCTACACGACCGGCCCCGGCGTCTTCATCAACGAGAACGTCCGCGACCTCGACCACGCGCGCCAGATCCTCGCGCGCTACGCCAAGTACTACGACACGAAGACGCTCAAGATGTACATGACGGGCAACCGTCAGCAGCGTCAGTGGATCATCATGGCGGCCAAGGAACTGAGCATCATGCCGACGACGGAAGGCGGCCTCGACCAGCGCCTCGACCTGACGCACGGCATCGACGGCTACCCGGGCGTCGAGCACACCCTGCCGATCACGCCCAAGTACGAGGACGTGTTCCAGTGGTACAAGGGGACGCAGACGACCAACTCGCCGACGCTGATCGTGGAGTACGGCGGTCCCTTCGGCGAGGGGTGGTTCTACCAGAGCGAGGACCTGCTCGGCGACACCAAGCTCCGCCATTTCACGCACCCGGTGGACATCGACACGAAGGTCCGTCGCCGCGGTGCGGGCAACGCGCCTGGCCCGGCCGGGTTCGCGGTCAAGGAAGAGTACGCGATGTGGCAGCACGCGGAGGACGTCGCGAAGACGGTGGCCGCGGGCGGCAGGATCGGCGTGGGCAGCCACGGCCAGCTGCAGGGCCTCGGCATGCACTGGGAGCTGTGGCTGCTGCAGTCGGGCGGCCTGAGCACGCACGATGCCTTGCGTGCAGCGACGATCGTGGGCGCGGAAGCGATCGGGTTGAGCACGGACGTCGGCTCGCTCGAGCCGGGGAAACTCGCGGACCTGCTGGTGCTGGACAAGGATCCGCTCGTCAACATCCGCAACAGCAACACGATCAACATGGTGATGGTGAACGGGCGCCTGTACGACGGCAACACGCTCGATGAGGTGTATCCGCGCCAGCAGAAGTTGCCGGTGCAGCCGTGGGCGTACACGAAGCCCGCGCCGGTGAACGGGATCAAGTAGTCGCACGCACGCTCTAAAGACGGCTAAGGACCTGCTCGTGCCATGTGCACGGGCAGGTCCTTCGTCGTCGTGAGGACATGTACTGGCGTGCTACGCTGGCCGCCGGTCCGATTTGTGGGTCACAACCGCACCTTGTGGTGCTCGGTTCTTATTCTCAGGCTGCTAGCTCTGCCACATCCTCCGGTGACAGGATTGGTCGACGCTGAGCAGCGAGTTCCCTGAGGTATTGAGCACTTGCGAGCTTCGCGTTCCGCCAGTGAGTCAGTGTAGCCTCTCGTCTATCGGACTCCCTGCAGCACGCAGCGTACGAGTTCATCCCACCGCACCCGCAGTATTCGTCCTGCCGATCCCGCTGTACTCGCGCAAATGCATGGTAATGCTGTTGGCCCGGGTAACGTCCGAACCACTGCTCATGGAGCAGCTTGGCCGTCCAAAGCACACAGAATGCCGCATAGTCCCTTAGAGGGTGCACGCCCAACAACCATTCATGGGGCATGCAAGCACAGATTGCTCCTTCAGGATTTTGGTGGTGACTCCTGACGACCCGTCCGTGGCTTGGCCCACCTTCCCATACTGCCCACGCGCGGACGTCAGGGACAGGCGTAGGCAGTACGCTCGGGCGGGAGAGCCTTGTTCTCTCAGCGAGCGGCACCTCGAGAAGTAGTCGCGCTCCAAGAGGTAGTTCTTCGAACAGTTGCACCTGCATCGAGAGATACACGAGGCCTTCCCGTTGAGCCGTCACGTGAGACGCGGGGAAGTACTTCACGAGGCCTGCTACGTCCAGATTCGCTTGTGTCAGGCCATGCCGGATGGCGTGTGGGGTCTCACTGGGTAGGGGGGTGGATGGTTGACTTCCCTCGTGTCCTTGCGCGTTGGCTCGTCGCGAACTTTCTCGCCACGGGAACTGTCCTTCTCGACCGGCTGTGACATCTTGACCTCGCTGGTATCCCGATCCTGAGTTCTCCGAAAGGCTCAGACCGGGAACAATGAGCCCTCCGACATCGATTCGCGGCAGTTGTCTGCGATCAGCTTCCTTGCCGAAGGCTTGCAGTCGACGAACCGCCGACTCAGACACCAGTCCAATTGGAGTCAGCACCTGACCCGGTTCGCGCTGCGTAGCGCTATTGCTTGGTCCGAGCGGGGGAGTCACCTGACTAGGAGCGGCAATCCGCTTGGCGTGG
>JANYHJ010000071.1 GCA_025359135.1 Gemmatimonadota bacterium
GGCCCGAATCCCTCGCGCAGGATGTGATAGCTCGCACCGGCGTGCGGCAGCAACCGGCACAGTTCGGCGAAGGTCAGCGCGCCGCAGAGCGTGATCACGCCGCAGAGCGCCCAGATGAAGTGCACCTGCCACGGATGCTGCGCGAACGCCGCAAGCTCGCCCGGCGTGAAGAAGACGCCGGAGCCGAGCATGTTGCCGGCGACGAGCGCGATGACGGCGGAAAGGCCGAGCTGTCGCCTGAGCGAAGGCGTGGCGCTCACGCGCGGCGCGCGGCCTCGACGAGACGCGAAACCCTGTCGCGGACGACGCGGTCGTGTGCGGCGCGCCCGCTGCGGATCGACGTGCCGACGATGGCGCCATCCGCGAGTGGCAGGAGCGCGCCTGCGTTGTCGGCGTCGAGTCCGCTGCCGATGAGGACGGGCAGCGAGCCCGCGCGCGCGTCGCGCAGGTCGGCGGGCGAAGGGCCTGTGCCGGTCTCGTGGCTCGTGACGATGACGGCATCGGCACCCGCGGCCTCCGCTTCGCGCGCCGACTGTGCGATCGGCTTGGGTCCGCCGATCGGCGTGCTGTACTTGACCTGCAAGTCGGCGAACAGCTGCACATGCTCCGCGCGGATCGTGCGCCGGTACGCGATGACCGCAGCGGGATCGGGCTCGAACGGACCGCACTTGGTCATCACGCGGTCGACGAAGAAGTCCATGCGGATGAAGTGTGCGCCCGTTGCGGCCGCGATCGCGAGCGAGGCGCGCCAGTCGTCGAGCAGGACTTCGACGCCCACGCGCACGCGCGCGTGCCCAACGACCTCGCGCGTGACGCGCGTCATGGCCGCGTGGACTTGGGCGCCACACTGCAGCACGTGCGGCTGGTCGAAGTCGTTCTCGACGAGCACGCCATCCACACCGCCGGCCTCGAGATGCGCGAGGTCGGCGAGCGCGACCTCCACCAGCGCGTCGACGCTCGTGAACGCGGGGTAGCCCGGCATCGGCGGCAACGCGATCATGCCGATGATCGGGCGCGGTTGCGGAAAGAGCGTGCGAAAGCGGCTCATGGTGGCGTCAGGTCGGGAACGGCGCCCAGGTGACGGATGACGGTGGCCGCGTGCGCGGCGCCGGCCTCGAGTGCGCGCCGCAGGTCACGGTGCTCGACGTACGATACGGTGAATGCGGCCTGGAACGCATCGCCGCAACCGGTGGCGTCGATGCACTCGGCCGCCGGCACGGGCACCGCGGGCGCGTACACGCGTCTTCCGCCGACAATCGCGGTGCTGCCAGCGCTGCCGTGCGTCACGACCACGATCGCGCGCGCGCCGGCAGCATGCGCGGCCAGCAGCTCGACGTCGCTCGCGCCGCCGCTCATGAAGAGCGCGTCGAAACGCTCGAGCAGCGGCACGATGCCGGCGCGATCGGTGCCCAGGTCTGCGCCATCGAGCAGGTCCGCGACGTGAAACTGTCCGTCGCGACGCGGCGGCAGGGCATCGGCGAGATGCGCGATCTCGCGAAAGACGGGCGCCGCCACCACATCGCACGTCGCGATGAAGGCCAGGTCGGTCGCGTCGAGCCGGAAGTCGGCGAGCACGCCTGGCTCGTAGCCGCCCGATGGAAAGACGCGCTCACCGCCCGCGTGCAATTCGATGGACTGCGTGGCCATCGCACCGTGCAACGTGCGCACGTGCGATGCGTCGACGCCAAACGACTTCAACGTGGCGCGCACGTGTGCAGCGCCAACGCCGCCGTCACCATCGCCGACCGCACTCACGAGCGCCACGTCGACAGCGCCCGCGCGGCGTGCGTGCACCGCGAAGTTGAGCGAGATGCCACCGGGGCGCACGACACCCGCAACGACGTAGCGATCGAGCGTGCATTCCCCAACGGCCACGATGCGCACGCGCGCGCCGTCTCCGGTTACAGGAGGAACTCGAGCCCGGCCGTGCGCAGCAGCCGCGCGTAGCGCCGGTCCGACGCGAGCCCGCGCCGGTCGAACGGCATGTCGGTGAGCACGCGGATGAGCCGGCCGGGACGCACGTAGTAACCGCGCTCCACCCAATCCATGGCCGTCTTCCATTCGCCAAGTTCGCCGCACGTGATCACGATGCGATCGGCGACCTGACGGCTCGTCTGCCGATCCCTGAACGGATCTTCCGCAGCGGCGAGCGCGAGCAACTGTGCAAGCTCGGCGCGCAGGTCCTCGGTGCGCGCGGCGTCCCAGCCGTCCGTCTCGTAGACCTCGCTCAGGCGCGACAGTCGGTCGAACAGCCGGTTGGTGCCGAGCAGCGTGCGGCGCGAGCTGTAGGCATCGTCGATGCGCCCTGCGCGATGACACGCCATCTCGAGCCGTTCCATCGCCTGGTCATAGCGCGGCACGAGGCGCAGCGCGCGCTGCAGTGGCGCGATCGCCTCGACGGTGCGGCCCATCGCCATGAGGATGTCGGCGAGTCCGACGAGCGCGTGCGGCGCATCGGGGGTGAGCGCCACGGCGCGCTCCACATGCGTGAGCGCCTCGTCGAACCGTCCGGCCATCTTGAGCCACGTGGCGTAGTGGCGTTGCGCGATGGCGTAGGTGGGCGCCTGCTTGGCGCCGCGAGCGAGGTACGCTTCCGCGCCGTGAAAGTCGTCCTGCCAGTAGAGCCGGACAATGCCGATGGACGACTGCAACTCGCCGACGGTGTCGTCGATGGCGGCGGCGCGCAGCCGGATGGCCTGCGCCTCCTCGCGACTGGCCAGTTCGTCGGTGAAGCCGCGGAAGCCCTCGCAGAGGATGATGTCGGCGAGCACGCCCATCGCGTGCACGTTGCGCGGCTCGAGGCCGAGCACCTTTTCGGCGAGAATCCGCGCCATCGCGAGCACGTCCCTCGTGCCTTCGCCACCCTGGATGCCGAGGCTGTAGAGGCGGCTGGCCTCCGCGAGTACGCGTTCCGACTCCGTGAGTTCGCGCGGTGGAGCGGGCGCCACCGCGACATGCCGGCCCGACGACACGACGGCGTCGCCGCGTCCACGCGCGTCCACATCGCGCGCAATCTCGCGCAGCGCCACGATCACGGCCGCGGCGCTCGCCGGTCGGTCGGCGGGCGACTTCGCGAGCATCTGCTGCAGGAGCTCGATGAGTGATGCCGGTGCATCGACCAGTCGTCCGGCGATGTCGGGGGTGCTGTTCAGGTGCTGCGCGAGCACGCTCATCGCGGTGGCGCCCTGGAAGGGCGGTGCGCCGCTCAGCACCTCGAGCAGGACGCAGCCGAGCGAGTAGAGGTCGGATCGGCCGTCGAGCTCCTGCTCGCCGAGCGCCTGCTCGGGGCTCATGTACGCGACCGTTCCGATCGTGATGCCGGCCTCGGTGAGCGTCGTGGGCGAGAGGTCGGACTTGATGGCGCGCGCGATACCGAAGTCGGCCACGAGCGCGCGGTCGTCGGCGCTGAAGATGTTCTCCGGCTTGATGTCGCGATGCACGATCCCGGCGGCGTGCGCGTAGGCGAGCGCCTCGGCCACGTCGCCGATGAGTCGCAGCGCGGGGGTCATCGGCAGCGGTCCGCTCGTCACGAGCAGTTCGCGCAGCGTGGTGCCGGTGATGCACGGCATCACGTAGTAGAGGTGTCCTTCGTGCCAGCCGCTGTCGAAGAGCGGCACGATGGCCGGATGCACGAGGCGCGCGGTGAGGCGGATCTCGCGCTCGAAGCGGCTCTGGTCCACCTGCGAAGAGGCCGACTCGCCAAGCAGCTTGAGCGCCACCTGGCGATCGAGCACGCGATCGTGCGCCCGGAAGACGACCGCCGATCCACCGGCGCCGAGCGTGTCCTGCACGGTGAACCGGTCGGCGACGACCGTGCCCGCCACGAGCGAACCCGTATCGTGGACTTCGCGCGGACTCATGCCGGAATCTACGCCCGGTCGGAGCATGCGGCGACCGAGGCCGCCCGCGACCTCAGGCCGGCGGCGCGTCGGCGCCGTACCACAGATTCGCGGAACTCAACTCCTCGTGACCGCACGCCTTGAGGTAGACGAAGAGCTGCGTCTTGTAGGCGGCCACGCCCATGAGCACGAGGTTCACGAGAAAGGCGCCGACCGTGGTGGTGGTGCCGTCGAAGTCGGTGAACGGCGCGCGGAACTTCGCGTCGCCGTGGCCGGCGAGCAGCGTTTCGTAGCGCGCCGATTGCGCCGCGATCGCGGCCACGGCCTGGTCGAAGTCCCGGGCCTTGGACTGCTCCTCCGCCGCGTTCCAGATCTCGATGTCGGGCGGCTCCGCGAGCGCGTACTGCACGAGCGTCGGACCCATCATGCTCAGGTAGCGCACGAGTTCGAGCGTGCTGCGCTGCTTGGGGGTGGGGCGATAGTCGAGCTGCGCGCGGTCGACCTTGCCGGCGAGGTGGACGAGGATGCGCACTTCATGCTGCAGCGACGTGAGCAGTTCGGACTTGGTCAGGACCATGCGTGCGCTCCGGAGCGGCGTGACGGGAACCCCAAGCTAGCAAGCTCGCGGCGTCACGCGATCGGCGTGAGCGGGTCCGGCAGGTGCAGTCTCGCGACGATGGCGAGGAAGCGCGGATCCGCGCGCCAGCGCGAGAGAAACGGCTGTCGTGGCAACGAGTACATCCAGTCGGAGTGATTCTGGATGGCGCGGTCGAGTGCGTCGAACATGGCGGCTTCCTCGCCGAGCACGTCGTGCGAGATGGCCTCGTACATGCCGGAGAAGGCCTGCGTGGTGCCACTGAGCACGCGGCGCGCATCGTCGACACGACCCATCCGCGCGTACGCGACGCCCAAGTTCCAGAGCACGGCGATGTCGCCGGGTGCGCGCTGGTGGAGCTCCTCGAGCAGTGCACAGGCTTCGCCGAAGCGCGACTGCGTGGTCAGCGACGCCGCGAGAAGGGTCGCTCCGCGGATGAAGCCGGGCTGCATGGTTTGCACCATGCGGAACCATGATTCCGCCTCCTCGGGCCGGTCGTTCAGCCAGTTGATGATGCCGAGGTTCATGAGGGGCAGAATCGAGAGCGGGTCGAGCACGCGCGCGCGTTCCGCGAGTGGCAGGGCTTCGTCGCGCCGTCCGAGCGCGGCGAGGAAGCCGGAGAGCCAGCGGTGCGCCGTCTCGTTGTTCGGGTTGAGCACGATGGCCTGACGCAGGCTGCGCGCGGCACTCGTCCAGTCCCACTCCCAGGCGTACTGCACGAACCCGATGGAGGCATGCGCCTCCGAGAGCGTGGGATCGAGTTCGAGGGCGCGTCGCGCCGCGGCCACCGCACCGGGATACATCTCCTCGGGCGCCGCGTACTGCCACGAGGCGAGGAGCGCGGTGGCATCGGCGAGTCCCGCGTGCGCCGGCGCATACCCCGGGTCGATGGCGATGGCCTGCGCGAACAGGTCGCGCGCGCGGCGCATGCCGTCGTTGCTGCGCTGGTACCAGTGGTGTCGCCCGAGCAGGTAGAGGTCGTAGGCCTCGAGATTGCGCGTCGGCGCCGCCGGCACCTGCCCGCGCAGGCGTCCGAGCTGGAGCGCGCGGGTGATCGTCTCGACGATGCGCGACGTCACTTCGTCCTGCACTGCGAAGACGTCCTCGAGGGTGCGATCGAAAGTCTCCGACCAGAGCGGGGCATCTTCCGACACGCGAATGAGCGTGACGGTCAGACGCATGCGACGGCCTGAGCGTCGCACGCTGCCCTCGAGCACGAACTCGACGCCCAGCCGCGTGCCCATGTCGGCCAGCGACAGTGCCTCGTCCTTGATGGCGAACACCGAGGTGCGCGAGACGACGCGCAGTCCCTCAAGGCGCGCGAGTGCGCCGGTGAGCTCCTCGGTCAGCCCTTCGGCGAACCAGAGATTCTCCGCGTCGCCACCGATATGCGCGATGGGCAGCACGGCCACCGAGAGCCGGGCCCCGGCCACCGTGGACAACGCGACGTTTCGCTCGGTGGAGAGCGGCGGACTGCCGCCGGCCGTGGTCGAGAGCGCGTGCGCGAAGGCGAGGGCGTCGGGATGACGGTCCGCGGGCGCCTTCGAAAGCGCACGTGCGACGGCGCTCACGACTGCGGGCGGCGTCTCCGGCCGGAGGAGCGAGAGCAGCGGCGGCGCGGCCGAGATGTGCTGGGCGACGATGGCGAGGCCGCTGCTGCCGAGGAACGGTCGGCGACCGGCGAGCATCTCGAACAGCACGCAGCCGAGCGCATAGAGATCGGCGCGCGCGTCCACGTCGGCGTCGCCCATGGCTTGCTCCGGGCTCATGTACGCGGCGGTCCCGAGGGTGAGTCCGGCGTCGGTCATCGCGGGCGCGCCAACTGCGGTACGTCGGGCGATGCCGAAGTCGGCCAACAGTGCGTGGCCGCTCGTCGTGAGCAGGATGTTCTCCGGCTTCACGTCGCGATGCACGATGCCCTCGATGTGCGCCGCATGCAGCGCGTCAGCCACCTGCCGGGCGATCTCCAAGGCATCGGGCACCGGCAACGCACTCACGCGCTCGAGTCGCGCGCGCAGCGACTCGCCGTCGACGTACGGCATGACGAAGTACAGCGCGCCGCCGGCATCTCCCGAGTCGAGCAGCGGCAGGATGAACGGGTGACGCAGGCGGGCGAGGACGCGGATCTCCTGGTGAAAGCGATCGGCGTCGGTGGCGCCGCCGCTCTCCCGCATGACCTTCACCGCGACCGGTCGTTCGTGCTTGAGGTCGGTGGCGAGATAGACCGTGGCCATGCCGCCGGCCCCGATCTCGCGATCGAGACGGTAACTGCGGCCGAGGGCCGTCGAGATGGCCGCGAAGGTCGGGTCAGGCACGCGAAGGAGCGAGGGCAGCGACGGTGAGCGGCGTCAGCGCAGGCGAGCACGTCGCCAAGGCAATCTGTCCCTGAAGCAATGCTGCCAACAGGTGCCGGTGATGCGGAGGAGCCGTGCTGCCAGTGATGGCGGCCTGGTGCGCACGTTCTCGTCGGCTCGCCGCCGCCCGTTCCCTTCGCCAGCTTTGCCCGATGCATCGCCCCTGCATCCGCTGGTTCCTGCTCGTGGTCACGTTCGTCGCGCCGCAGCTGGGCACGGCGCAAGTCGCGCCGCCGGCGCCCTCGACGCCCGTGATCCGCGCCACGGTCGCCGGTCGGCGCATCATCGCGCGGCGCACCACGCAGCCGATCGTGCTCGACGGCGTGCTCGATGAAGCGGTGTGGGCTACCGCCGACAGGACCGGCGACTTCGTGCAGGCGGAGCCCGTCACGGGCATTCCCGCCTCGGAAGCCACCGAGGTACGCGTGCTCTACGACGAGACCACGCTCTACATCGGCGCCACGCTCCGCGAACGGGACGCCGGTGGCCTGGTGATCAACAACATCCGCAAGGACTTCACCGAAGGCGACCAGGATTCGTTCGAGGTGCTGCTCGACACCTTCCACGACCGGCAGAACGGCTACGTCTTCCTCACCAACGTCGAGGGGGCGCGCGCCGACCGGCAGATCGCGAACGAGGGGCGCGAGACCAACACGAGCTGGGACGCGATCTGGAGCGTGAAGACGCGCCGTACCGCCGACGGCTGGGTGGTCGAGATGGCGATTCCGTTCCGGGCGCTGCGCTACGACTTCGCGAGTGCGCCCTCGTGGGGGATCAACTTCGCGCGGCGCATCCGCCACCGGAACGAGGTGGACTTCTGGTCGCCCGTCTCGCGCGAGTACAACCTCGCGCGCGTCTCGGCGGCGGGCACGCTCGACAGCATCGGCATCGCGGCCACCTCGCGCGACCTGCGGATCAAGCCGTACGTGGCCGCGCGCACGGTGCGCGACCTGGGCGGCACGAACTACGTGACGGCGGCCGAGGGCGGCGTCGACCTCAAATGGGGAATCGCGCGCGGGCTCACCCTCGATGCGACGGTCAATCCCGATTTTGCGCAGGCCGAGGCCGACGAGCAGCAGGTGAACCTCACGCAGTTCTCGCTGTTCTATCCGGAGAAGCGCGAGTTCTTCCTGGAGAACTCGGGCATCTTCTATGTCGGCGACGCGGCGCGCAACAACCGCATCTCGCTCGTGCCGACGCCCGACGAGGACCTGCTGCTCTTCTTCAGCCGGCGCATCGGGCTCGACAGTGCCGGCCACCCGATCCACATCCCGGGCGGGTTGAGACTCACCGGACTCGCGGGCGGCTTCAACATGGGCGTGCTGTCGATGAACACCGACCGCGGCGCCGCGACCCCGGCCAACAACTATTCGGTGCTGCGCATCCGCCGCAACATCGGCGGTGGCAGCGACATCGGCATGATCGCGATGAGCCGGCAGTCGCTCGACAGCGCGGGGAGCTGGAACCGCGTCGTGGGCGCGGACGCCAACATCCGCTTCTTCGGCAAGCTCGACTGGAACTCGTACCTGATCTCGACGCGCACGCCGGGCATCACCAACGGACAGTATGCGTGGCGCACGACGCTCAACTACGAGGGGAAGTTCTTCCACGGGAAGGGCGGCGTGCTCGAGCTGGGCGACGGCTTCGAGGACGACATCGGCTTCTACCGGCGCACCGACGTGCGGAAGTGGCTCGTCGACATCGGCATCCGGCCGCGCCCGGAGTGGGGCCACGCGCTCGGCCTGCGCGAGATGCACCCGCACTTCGTCTGGAACTACTACGAGGACACGCGAGGCGTGATGGTGGGGAAGAACTTCCACACGGGCTACACCTTCTTCCTCGACAACGGCGGGTATGTCGAGCTGATCGCGACGCCGCGCTTCGAGAAGATCGGCTCACCGTTCGCGATCGATCCGTCGGTGGCATCGATTCCGGCCGGCGACTACGCGTGGGTCGAGTACGCGGTGCGCGGCACGACCGACGCGAGCAAGCCGCTCTCGGCGGACTACACGGTGGTCACGGGCGGCCTCTGGAGCGGCACGCAGCGCACGCAGCAGATCGGCGTCCAGTTCCGGCCCGACTTCCGGCTGAGCGCGCGGGTCGGCATGTCGCACACCGAAGCGATCCTCGACCTGCCGAAGGTGGCCTTCGAGCAGATGCTCTGGACGGTGCGCATGAACTACTCGTTCAACACCAACATCTTCCTCGACGGACTGGGGCAGTACGATCCGAAGCAGCACGTCTTCAATGCCAACGTGCGCTTCAACGTCATCCATCACCCGTTGAGCGACCTCTTCATCGTCTACAACGAGCAGCGCATCACGTCACCGGTCGCGCCGGTCACGGGACGCAGCCTCGTGCTCAAGGTGACGCAGATGGTGTCGTTCTAGCGAGCACGTCGGGCGCGCTCCGCGCTCACGTGACGCTCACGTGCGGCTCATGTGCCGACGTCGTACATCGTGCCGAGCAGGCGCCGCGCGTCACCCTTGGGATCCGACACGACCTTCCACGGACCATCGTCGAGGACGAGCGTGCGGCGATCGGTCTCGCGGTAGCGCGGCCACGGCGTTTCGCCGGTGACGCTCGGGTTGCCCGTCGTGGCGAAGGCCGTCCACGCGGCCTGCACGCGGCGCGAGAGCGACATCGGCAGGTTCGCGCCCGCGAATGATTCCGTGGCCCTGCCGGTGAGGTGTCCGAACACGAACGGCAGTTCGATCGCGTGGGCCGCGCCCAGCCCCGGCACGCGCGACTTCCACGCCCAGAGATACATGTACGTGTCGTTGACCCGCGAGCGTCCCTCGGCGAAGAGGATCGACGGCTGGCGCAGCCAGAACTCGCCTGCGAGCTCGACATAGCGCATCGGGTCCTCGCTGCCCGCGACGTAGCGTTCCGTGATCGCCTTGACCGTCGAGACGTCGCGTCCCATGAGCGTCGACTTCTCGCGGTACTCGCGCATCAGCGTGTGCTCGAAGTCGCGGTCGTAGAGGCGGAAGTAGAGCATCTCGTCGGCGTTGGTGCCGATGAGCACCTTGACGCCCGGATTGACGCCGCGGCGCACGTCACCGAAGACGTCGCGCGGCAGCACGACGCCGTCGGCGCGCGCCCCCCACGTGGAGACGCCCATCAGGTCGCCGCGTTGGATCGCCACCGTACGGGCGAGCGCGAGGATGGAGTCGGCGCCAAGTCCCTGCAGGCCGCGCAGGTCGTTGATGTGCGCCGCTTGCAAGACGGCACGCGTGAGGTCAAGCGATGCCGTAGCGAGATTGCTCGCCGCCACGCCCTTGACCTTGATGTTCGCGGGGCCGCCGCTCTCGATGATCGCCTTCTCGAACAGTCCGAACGCCAGCGGCATCGCGATCAATCGCATGATGGCCGATCCGCCGGCCGACTCGCCGAAGACGGTCACGTTCTTCGCGTCGCCACCGAACGCGACGATGTTCGCGCGCACCCAGCGCAGCGCGGCCAGCTGGTCGAGGAGTCCCATGTTGCGGCTGCGCGCGAACGCCTTGCCGCCGACCTGCGAGAGATCGAGGAAGCCGAAAGGCCCCAGCCGGTAGTTGATCGACACCAGCACGACGTCGTTGTCGCGGACGAACTCGTGTCCACCGTAGAACGGATCGGCACTGCCACCGGCGACGTTGCTGCCGCCGTGAATCCAGACCATCACGGGCTTGGGCGCGCCGCGCGGCTGTCTGGCCCAGATGTTGAGTGAGAGACAATCCTCGCCCTGTGGCGTGCGCGAGGCGGGCTCGTGTTCGTCATCGGCCTGACGGCACGTGTGCCCGAATGCGGTCGCGTTGGTGACGGCCGAGTCGCGCGGGAGCGGCTGCGGCTCTCGCCAGCGCAGGTCGCCGACGGGTGGCTGCGCGTACGGGACGCCGAGGAAGGCCGCGACGCCCTCGGTGACGGCGGCGGGGCGATAGGTGCCCTGCGTCGTGACGGCGAACTGCGCGTCGTTTTGTGAGTCGCGCGCGGGTGCCGGGCGCTTGGCGTCGGAGCAGGCGAGCAACGCCAGCACGATCGAGCACGCGAGCACGACTCGCGATGCAGGGGGCACGAGCCGTGACGGCATGGCCGTGCGCCGCACGCTCACGTTCACGCGTCAGCCACTCGCGGCGATCACGTCGTCCAGGCCAGGCCACGCCGCGCCGTTGTAGCGCGCGATCGTCTGCAGATAGTGCTGGCCATCGTCGCCGAACTGTGCGCGCAACTGCTGCGCGGCCTTCTCGATCGCGACCGGGCTCGCGTACGGCACGTCGAGCTTCTCGTCGATCGTGCCGTTCTCGTGCTTCACGCTGCAGGCGTCGAGGAAGGCGACCTGGATCTCGGGGCGCACCTCGAGGTAGAGCGCCTGCAGCAGCTCGACTTCGTCGTTGTCGTTCTGCGCGTTGAGCCGCACGACTTCCTTCGCGAGCTGCTCGCGCGAATAGCCGGCGATGGTCTTGGGCCGGAAGCCTCCGCCCTTGGCCACGACCCGCGCGATGAAGAAGGCGCGCGTTTCCTTCCGCGTGGTGAGCAGGTGCGTGACGAGCGCGAGCCGGCGGTCGGCGGACAGCGCGCGGTAGAGCGACGTGGGAGCCATGCGCGAAATCTGGCGAGGTGCGCTTGCGGGCGGCATCCCGCCATCGCGCGCTCCCCACGTCGTCAGTTCCAGGTGAGCGAGCGCAGCTGGTCGAGGTTGATGTTGCCGCCCGAGATGACGGCGGCCACGCGCGAGCCCGCCGGAAGCTTCACTAGCCCGTGCAGCAGCGCGGCCACCGGCGCGGCCGCCGCGCCCTCGACCACGAGCTTGCACCGCTCCATGACCCAGAGCATCGCGTCGAAGATCTCGCGGTCGGGCAGCGTCACGATGTCGTCCACGAACCGCTGCACCACGGAGAAGTTGAGCTCGCCCGCGCGCCGCACGCGCAGCCCGTCGATGACGGTACGGCAGTCGATGGTCTGCAGGCTGCCGGCGTCGACGCTCGCCTTCATGGCCGGTCCGTCCGACGATTCCACGCCGATGACGCGGATCTTCGGGTTGAACGCCTTGGCCGCCATCGAGACGCCGGCGATCAGCCCACCGCCACCGATCGGTACGACAATCGCGTCGACGTCGGGCCAGTCCTGCACGATCTCGAGACCGAGCGTGCCCTGGCCCGCGATCAGCTGCGCGTCGTCGAACGGATGCACGTAGGTGAGTCCCTCGTTCTTCACCAGCTCCTTGGCCTTCTCGTTGGCCTCGTCCCAGATCGAGCCGTGCAGCACCACTTCGGCGCCGTATCCCTTGGTGGCCGCGATCTTGGCCGGCGTGGCGTTGGTGGCCATGCAGACCACCGCGCGCACGCCGTGGATGCGCGCCGCAAGCGCGACCCCCTGCGCGTGATTGCCCGCCGACGAGCAGACGACACCGCGCCGTTTCTGCTCCTCCGGCATCTGCGCGAGCTTGTTGAGCGGGCCGCGGATCTTGTACGAGCCGACGGTCTGGAAGTTCTCAGCCTTGAGCTTCACCTCGTATCCCGTGCGCTCGCTCAACTGCCGCGACGTGAGCAGCGGCGTGCGCTTGATGTGCGCGTCGATCCGCGCGCGCGCGTCGGCGAAGTCCTGCAGTGTGAGGGTCAGCATCGGGGACAAGCGGAAGGAGGAGCCGTGCGGAGTGGTTGCCAACGCGCAGCGCGCGTCCCACGAGTCTACGGCAAATGCGCCGACTCCGCTGCAGCAGCGGTGCGGTGGCTCGCGTCATCCGGCCCGACACTTCAAGCCGTGGGCGCTATCTTGCGGACATGGCCACCATCACGCAGGACGACTTCGTCCAGTCCGTCGCCGACGCGCTGCAGCACATCTCGTACTTCCATCCGCTCGACTACATCCACGCGCTCGCGGACGCGTACGAGAAGGAGCAGGGACCGGCCGCCAAGGACGCGATCGCACAGATCCTCACCAACTCGCGCATGTGCGCCGAGGGCCACCGCCCGATCTGCCAGGACACGGGCATCGTCGTGGTGTTCCTCAAGGTGGGCATGAACGTGCGCTGGGACGCGACGCTGAGCGTGCAGGAGATGGTCAACGAAGGGGTGCGCCGCGCCTACCTGCTGCCCGAGAACGTGCTGCGTGCGTCGATCGTGTCGGATCCCGCGTTCGGTCGCAAGAACACGCGCGACAACACGCCGGCCGTCGTGCACGTCGAGCTCGTGCCCGGTGACACGGTGGAGGTGAAGCTCGCGGCCAAGGGGGGCGGTTCGGAGAACAAGTCCAAGTTCGCGATGCTCAACCCGAGCGACTCGATCGTCGACTGGGTGCTCAAGACGGTGCCGCTCATGGGCGCGGGGTGGTGCCCGCCCGGCATGCTCGGCATCGGCATCGGCGGCACCGCAGAGAAGGCGATGGTGATGGCCAAGGAAGCGCTGATGGGACATATCGACATGGCCCAGCTCAAGGCGCGCGGGCCCGCCAACAAGCTCGAGGAGCTCCGCATCGAGCTGCACGACAAGGTCAACGCGCTGGGCATCGGTGCGCAGGGGCTGGGCGGGCTCAGCACCGTGCTCGACGTCAAGATCATGGATTTCCCGACGCACGCGGCGTCCAAGCCGATCGCGATGATTCCGAATTGCGCGGCCACGCGGCACGCGCACTTCACGCTCGACGGCAATGGCGTGGCCCGGTTGCCCGTGCCGAAGCTCTCGGACTGGCCCACCGTGACGTGGAAGCCCGACGTCAATGCGAAGAGCGTCGACCTGAACGCGCTCACCCCCGCGGTCGTGCGCACGTGGAAGGCGGGCGACCGGCTGCTGTTGAACGGCAAGTTGCTCACGGGCCGCGACGCGGCGCACAAGCGCATCGCCGATCTCTACGCCAGCGGACAGGGACTCCCGGCTGGCGTCGACTTCACCAATCGCGTCATCTACTACGTCGGGCCGGTGGACCCGGTGCGCGATGAAGCCGTGGGACCCGCGGGCCCGACTACGGCCACGCGCATGGACAAGTTCACCGAGATGATGCTCGAGAAGACGGGGCTGATCGCGATGATCGGCAAGGCCGAGCGTGGCCCGACGGGGCTCGAGGCCATCCGCAAGCACAAGGCGGCGTACCTGATGGCGGTTGGTGGCGCGGCGTATCTCGTGTCCAAGGCCATCCGCTCGTCACGCGTGGTGGCGTTCGCGGACTTGGGCATGGAAGCGATCTACGAGTTCGACGTCCACGACATGCCGGTGACCGTCGCGGTGGATGCGGCAGGCTCGAACGTGCACGAGACGGGGCCCAAGGAGTGGGAAGCGAAGATCCGGCAGCTGCCCGTGCTCGCGGGCTAAGCGCTCAGCCGCTCAACGCCCGGCAGCGCGCCGCGCCTCGTACGCCTTGAGGTGCGTGTACGCCATGGAGAGCACGGTGATGTCGAGCGAGGACGCGCGCGCGTGATCGAGCATGAACCCGACGATGTGATCGCTCTCGACCTGGCCGCCGCCTTCGAGGTCGCGCAACATCGAGGCCGTCAGTCCGCTCGTCGGGTCGAGCAGCAGCTGCCGAGTGAACGCGATCGACGCTTCGCGCGGCGGAAAGCCGGCCGCCGTCGCGACCCTCACGTTCGTGGCGATCGTGCGTTCCACGGCGTCGGTGCCACCGGCCGATGCGTTGATCTCGCCCACCGTCGCGCGGAAGAGGCAGGTGAGCGCCGCGAGGGCCGAGAGCATGACGAGCTTCTCCCACATGTCCTGCTCGATGCGCGGGGCGTGCACGCCGTCGAGGCTCGTGCGCGCGAGCAGCGCGGCGAACTCCGTGGCCGTGGAGGATGCCACCTTGTGCGCGCCGCGCTCGCCGAAGATGAGCCGCGCCATCTTGCCGCGGTGACGCACCGTGCCGTCGGGCTCGAGCGTGACGTTCATCTGGATGGCGCCGCCCCAGACCTGCGTGGCGCCGAAGCGCGCATCGAGTGACGCCAGATGCGCCATGCCGTTGAGCATCGGCAGCACGATGCAGCGACCGTCCATGGCTGCGGCGAGATCCTTGGTCGCGGCGTCCAAGTCGTAGGCCTTGCACGTGAGGATCGCGACGTCGTAGCCGGGCTTGAGTGCCGCCGCGTGCACCGTGCGCACCGGCGCCGCCCAGTCGCCCAACGGGCTGACCACGCGGAGACCGTCCGCGGCCAGCTGCGCCCGTCGACGTTCGCGCACGAGGAAGGTGACGTCCGCACCGGCCTCGATGAGCCGCGCCCCGACGTGACCGCCAATGCCGCCCGCGCCGACGATGAGCACCTTCATGGTTCGACTCCGATGTGAAGCATGTCGCTGGTCAGCGATCCATCACGGGCAGGTACGCGCGCCACGGCCCGATCGCTTCACGATACTGCTTGGCCATCACGCGCGACACCTGCGCGATGTGGCCGAGGTCGTGGGCGACCCACGTCGCGAGCAACTGCCTGAGGGTGACGCTGCCGAACGCGGGGTGCTCGCCGGTCAGGTCGAGCTGCGCATCGGCGAGCGTGAGCGACGCGAGCGTGTGCAGGTTGTCGGCACGAACCTTCGCGAACTCGTCGAGCAGGAACTCGATCGTCGCGCCCTGATGTTCGCGGAACTGCGCCTCGCGGTCGTACGGCGTGAAGCGCCGGTTGTGCCCCTGTGCGACGATGATCTGCACGCGCGGGATCCAGTCGGTGCGTTCGCCGTGCAGCAGGTGCCCGACGATCACGTGCGGGCTCCACGTCTCCGGTCCCTCGGTGCCCTCGAGCCAGGAGGCGGGCAGCCCGGCGAGCATGGTGCGCAGCGTGGCGGGGGTGCGCTCGAGCACCGCCACCGCCGCCACCAACTCAAAGGTCATGTCGCATACTCCAGCATCACGATGCCGCTCGGTAGCACGCGATGCGTGGTGAGGGTGAGCCGCGGTGAGTGTACGCCCGGTGGCAGGAGTGGAATGCCGTCGCTCAACATGATCGGGCAGACGGCCACCTCCACCGCGTCCACGATGCCGGCGTCGAGCAGGGTGCGGAAGAGCTGGCCACCACCGAAGAGCCAGATGTCCTTGCCCGCGGTGCGGGTCTTGAGTTCGTGCACCACGCCCGCCGGTTCCTCGCCGGTGATGCGCACCTTGGGGTACGCGGCCGGGTCCAGCGTGCGCGAGAACACCACGACGTCGCGTCCGGCGGTCGGATCCATGGCGCCAGGTTGCTGCATGGCCATGAACGTCTTCCGCCCCATGACGAACGTGTCGAAGCCGGCGAAGAGCGCATCGAAGTCGATGGTCGGATCCATCGGGATCCAGTCGTAGCCACCGTCCGGCGTGGCGATGAAGCCGTCGAGGCTCATCGCCACGTTCAACCGAAGTCGTCGCATGAGTGCTGCTCCGTGCCCGAGGTCAGCCCTTGAGCGTCGCGTCCATGAGGTCCACGAGCGTCTGCCAGTGCCGATCGGCGCCGGCCTGGTCGTAGATCGGGAAATCGCGCAGCACCCAGCCGTGCTTCGCCTGGTAGGTCTCGATCAAGTGCGGCACCTTCGCGCCAGTATATGCCGCCTCGAGACGCGCCTTCATCTCATCGGGGAACGACGAATCCTCGATGGCGCCGGCCACGTAGACGCGCGCGCTGGTGGTCGCGGCCTTGAGGTGCGGACTGTCGGGCGCATCGGTGGCGAGCCGGCCGCCGTGATACGATGCGGCCGCCGCAATCCGATCAGGATACGTGCCCGCCGCCGAGAGCGAGACGCCGCCGCCCATGCAGTAGCCGGTCGTGCCCACGGGGCCCGGCACCACGTCGGGCTGCGCGGCCAGGAAGTCGAGGAAATACTTCACGTCCGACATGTGATTCGGCAGACCAGCCTTGCCGAAGAAGTGCTCGAAGAGCCGCTTCCGTTGCTCCGGCACCGTGAACACGGTGGTCGCGTTCATCGGCTCGTAGTCGCCGGACCGATAGAACAGGTCGGGCAGCAGCACGTAATAGCCGTGCGTCGAGAGCCGTTCGGCCACCTCGAGCATCGCCGGCCGGATGCCGACGCCGTCCATGCACATCAGCACGGCCGGCCACGGTCCGCCCGATGTTGGCCGGAAGATGAAGGACCGGCAGCTGCCGTCGCGCGTCGTGATCGCGATCTGTGTCGAAGCCATGGCTCGTCTTGGCGTGAGGGTGGAGCGGCCCTGGTCTGACGGCGAAAGCTGTGGCGCGCGCTCGGCCGGTCAAGCGCGCCGGGCGTCCACATCTCGTCAGCCCGGTTTGCGGCTCCGCGCTGCGGTGCGCATCATCTCCACGTACATCGCCTCCACCTTGGTGCGCGCCCACGGTGTGCGCCTCAGGAACTTGAGGCTCGACGACACGCTCGGCTCGCTCAGGAAGCACTGGATCTTCACGCGACGTCCCATGCGCGTCCAGCCGAGCTGCGCTTCCATCTCGGTGAGCATCCGCTCGAGCGTGATACCGTGGAGGGGATTGTTGGCGTGCTGGTGCTCGGCGCTCACGTGCCTTCTCGCACGGCGTGCAGGAAGCGCGCGTAGCCGAGCTCGGCGGCGTTCTTCGTCAACTCGACGGTGGCCCAGGCCACGACATCCGCGAATGGCCGATCGCTGAACGGCCAGTGCGCGCGCGTCGTCGCGCGGAGGTCGTCGTCACTCAGTGCTTCGATGCGTGCGCGCCATGTCGTGGCGAAGCCGCCGAGCGCAGTGCGCACGCCATCAGCCGTACCTGGCCACGCGACCTGTTCGCGCGTGAGCGTGGCGTTGGCGAACGAATGATCGAGCACCATCGACCACCAGAAGCCCATGTGCCACGTGATCCATGCGATGCTCGCCGGCCCCAGGTCGTAGCCTTCGTGCGTAGGCCAGTCGGCGCGCCACGTGCCGCCGGGCTGCTGGAGCACGTGCAGGCCGGCGCGCGCGGGACGCCAGAGGCACTCGTCGGTGGTGAGGCCGTCGAGATGGTACTGCGCGAGCTTCCATGCCGTGTCGAACTGCCGGAGCAGCGTGGCGCGCAGTTCGTCGGCCATCAGTGGCGCGCCAACCATCCGAGGATCGTGCGCGACACGAACCCCGGCGCATCGTGCTGCACGAAGTGACCGGCGTGCGGCACCGTCACGATCGTCAAGTCGCGTTCCACGAACTCCCAGGAGCCGTTGAGCGCGCCCGCGAGCAGGAAGCGATCGTCGAGTCCATGGATCATGAGCACCGGCGCCTGCACCTTGACGATGGCGGTGGTGTCGAGCGCGTAGGGTTCGTGCGGATAGTTGCGCTGGTAGTAGGCCACCATCGCCGCGGTGCTCGAACGCGTGAACGCCTCGACGTAGCGTGCGCGCGCCGCGGTGTCGCGCACCCAACCGGCCAGCGCCTGCGGCGTCAGCGCCTTCTCCGCGCCGGGCTCCTGCATGCGTCGCGCGTATGCACTGTTGGCGCGCTGCACCGGGTTGTTCACCAACTCGCGCGTGAGCGCGCGGATGTGCGGCAGGTTGAGGATGACGAGCTTGTCGACCAGCTGCGGTTGCGTGGTGGCCACGGCCCACGCCACCGCGCCGCCCCAGTCGTGTCCGATCACGATAGCCTTCTCGCGACCGAGCGACTTGATGACGGCCACCACGTCGCTCACGAGCAGCGCCATGTCGTACTGCTCGGCGCCGTCCGGATGATCGGACAGGTTGTAGCCGCGCTGGTCCATCGCCACGGCGTGGTAGTCGCGCGCGAGCGCCTCCATCTGGCCGCGCCAGGTGTACCAATAGTCGGGGAAGCCGTGAATCAGCAGCACCAGCGGCTTCGCCGGATCACCGAGGGCCGCGAAGTGGATCTTCACGCCGTTGGAGTTGGCATAGCCATGCGTGACGCGCGTCTCGATGTCTCGCGTGTCGGATGCCGTCTGGGCACTCGCGGACTGCGGCGCGGCGAGCACGACCGCGCTTGTCGTGCATGCCACGCATGCGAGCGCGCCGATGGTATGCGCCACCCGCAAGCGCAAGCCGAGCGCGTGTCGCGGCTTCATGCGCGGGCTCAACTCACCGGCACCCTCGTCGTGAGCCGCTTCACCAGCCGGTACGTGAACTCGAGCCCGTCGTACCACCCCTTCTGCGGAATCCGCTCGTTCATGCCGTGCGAGAAGGTGTCCTTGTAGAAGAAGCCCGTCACGCCGTAGACGGGAACGCCGACGTTGCGCAGGTACGAACCATCGGTCGCGCCCGTGCTCATGGTCGGGATCACGGGCACGCCGGGCCACATCTCCGCAGTGAGCTTCTCGATTTCCGCCTGGAGCTGCGACGTCATGATCGACGGTGGTGAGGCACGCGGCTCGAGCGTCGGCGTGACCGTGACCTTGGGATCGCCGATGATGCGCACGAGCGTCGCGCGCACCGAGTCGGGCGGATCGGTGGGGAGCATGCGGCAGTTCACGTTGGCGCGGGCGCGCTGCGGCAGCGCGTTGGGCGCGTGCCCGCCCTCGAGCATCGTCGCCACGCAGCTGGTGCGCATCTGCGAGTTGTAGGCCTTGTCGCCAGAGAGCACCGCGATCGCCTGCTGGTCCTTCGAGTTCTTCGCCAGCGCGCGCATCGCCTCGCCCATCTTGCCGGGCGTCACGGCAGCGGAGCGCTCGAAATAGGCGCGCGTCACCGGATTCAGCACGACCGGAAAGTCGAACGCGCCGACCTTGATGAGCGCGGCCGCGAGTTCCGTGATCGCGTTGTCCTTGACCGGCTGCGACGAGTGACCGCCGGGGTTGGTCGTCTCGAGCCGGAAGTCGAGGTACACCTTCTCCGCGGCCTGGATGTCGTGCGAGAGGTACTTGCCGTCACGGATGCGGCCACCGCCGCCTTCGTTGAAGACGTATTCCGCGTCGATCAGCGCGCGATGGTTCTTGATCAGGTAGTCCACGCCGTTGGCGGCCCCGCCCTCCTCGTCCGTCGTGAGCGCGACCACGATGTCCCGCTCCGGCACGAACCCCTCGGCCTTGAAGCGCAGCAGCGTCGTCAGGTGCATCGCGCCATCGTCTTTGTCATCCGCAACCCCGCGTCCATAGAACGTCGAGTCGCGTTCGATGAACTGGAACGGTGGCAGCGACCAGTCTTCCGCCTTGGCTTCCACCACGTCGAGATGCGAGAGGAGCAGGATCGGCTTCTTCGCCTTGCTCGAGCCGTGGAGGCGCACGATGAGGTTTCCCTTCCGCTCCGCGTTCTGGATCACGACCACGTCGGAGTCGGGAAATCCCGCCGCCTTCATGCGCGCGGCCATCGCCTGCGCGGCCTTGAGCGTCGAGCCCACGCTCTCGGTGGTGTTGATCTCGACGAGCTCCTTGAAGAGGGCGCGTCCCACCGAGTCCCAATGCGACTTGGCGAGATTCTGCGCACTGGCAGGAAGGGCGACGGCGGCCACGAGCGCGGCGCTGGCGGCGAGGCGGTGAAGCGTCATGGGGCGACTCAGGGAAGGGGGCCAGATCTGTTCGCGTGCCGGACCTGCGAGGGCACCATGGCAACGTACACCCTTGGAACGCGTGCTCAGCGCGCGAACGCCTCCAGTGCCATGCGCGCCACCACGTCCCCCTGTTCCTGCACGAAGTGCCCCGCGGTCGCGAGTTCGAGCGGCTCGGGGCAGCCGCGAATCAACTTGCGGACGTGCTTCATGACGGCAGGCCCGAGCACCGGATCCAGCATGCCGACCGCCATGAAAGTCGGTCCGCTCCAGCTGGTGCTCCACCAGGTGCGGGCCTCGCGCGAGATCGCCGCGCCGTCCGCATCCGGCTCCGCGGGCACAAGGTTGGGAAAGCGTCGCACGCCTCCCTTGTAGCGCGCGTCGGGGAACGGCGCGCCGTATGCGGCCGCTTCCTCGGGTGAGAGCGAGGGCGTCGAACGGCGCATGAGCGCCGGCACGTCCATGTCGGGTCGGCTGTTGGAAAACGCGCGCCAGTCGAGGAAGCCCTGACCGAGCGGCACGTCACCCGTGCCGAATGCGGTGTTCATGATGATGAGGCGCGCGATGACGCCCGGGAGCGAGCGCGGCAGCGTCAGTCCGAGCAGGCCACCCCAGTCCTGCACCACGAGGGTGACGTTGCGGAGGTCGAGTGCACGCACGAACGCGATGAGCATCTCGCGATGGCGCGTGAACGTGTAGAACCCCTCGTCCTCCGGCTTGTCCGAACGGCCGAAGCCAAGCAGGTCCGGCGCGACGACGCGATGGCCGGCGTCCGTGAACACCGGGATCATCTTGCGGTAGAGATAGCTCCACGTGGGCTGGCCATGCAGGCAGAGCACGGTCGTGGTCGCGTCACGCGGGCCTTCGTCGACGTAGTGCACGCGCAGTCCCTCGAAACCCGCCAGCGCCTCGGTGTAGTGCGGCGCAAACGGGAAGCCGGGCAGCTCGGCGAAACGCTCATCGGGGGTGCGCAGGACGCCGCTCGGCGGATTCATCGGATTTTCCACGCGGTCTGAAGTGCCGTCGGGCCGACGCTGCGGCCAGATTCCCCGGCAACCTATGGAGATCGTCATGCGTCCGCTGCCCCGATTCGTCCGTGCGCTCATCCTCGTCTGCGTCCCCATGGCCGTGCGCGCCCAGGCGCCCGCCGCCAAGGCGACCAAGTCGCCGCCACCTGCCAAGGGAAGCGCGCTCGTGACCGAGCAGGACAAGACCCTCTACGCGCTCGGCCTGACCATCGGGAAGAGCCTCGACGTCTTCGCGCTGAGCGCGGCCGAGCTCGAGCACGTGAAGGCGGGCCTCGCCGACGCCGTGCTCAAGGCCAAGCCCAAGGCGGAGATCGAGACGTACGGCCCGAAGCTCAGCGCCCTCGCGCAGGCGCGCGCCGGACTCAAGGCGACCGACGAGAAGAAGCGGGCGATCGCCTTCGTCGAAAAGATGGCGCTCGAGAAGGGCGCGGAACGGCTCGCGTCGGGGCTCGTCTACTTCGAGATCGTCGCCGGAACGGGCGACCTTCCCGTGGCCAGTGACGTGGTCAAGGTCAACTACCGCGGCACGCTCGCCGACGGCACCGAGTTCGACAGCTCGTACAAGCGCGGCCAGGCCGCGACCTTCTCGCTGTCGGAAGTGGTGCCCTGCTTCAATCAGGGAATCAGCCACATGAAGGTCGGTGGCAAGGCCAGGCTCGTCTGTCCGCCGCATCTCGCCTACGGCGATCGCGGCTCACCGCCCGACATTCCCGGCGGGCCGCGCTCGTCTTCGAGATCGAGCTGCTCGACATCGTCAGGAAGTAGGCGCGCGTTCGCCGTCCGCCAGGGGCGCAGTGGTGCCGCCCATACCGTATCTTGGAGGCTGCCAGCGACAACGCCGTCGCTTCACTTCCCGAATGGCCACCAGATGAGCGAGTCCCCCGCGTACCTCGACGCCATCGTCACCGATCGCTACAAGATCGAACGCGAGCTCGGCCGCGGTGGCATGGCCACGGTGTATCTCGCACAGGACCTCAAGCTCGAGCGCATGGTGGCGCTCAAGGTCCTCTCGCCCGAACTGGGCGCCGTGCTCGGCGCCGAGCGCTTCCTGGCCGAGATCAAGATCACGGCGCGGCTCGATCATCCGCACATCCTCACGCTTATCGATTCGGGGAATGCGGGCGGGCACCTCTTCTACGTGCTGCCGTTCGTGCGTGGCGAGTCGCTGCGGAACCTGATGCGGCGCGAGACGCAGTTGGGGCTCGAGCAGGCGATCGCCATCACCAAGCAGGTGGCGAGCGCGCTCGACTACGCGCACAAGAACGGTGTCGTGCACCGCGACATCAAGCCAGAGAACATCCTCCTGCAGGAAGGGGAGGCGATGCTCGCCGACTTCGGCATCGCGCTCGCGGTCAAGGAAGCGGGCGGCGACCGCCTCACGCAGACCGGCCTCTCGCTCGGCACGCCGCAGTACATGAGCCCCGAGCAGGCCACGGGCGATCGCCGCCTCGATGCGCGCAGCGACGTGTATTCACTGGCCGCGGTGCTCTACGAGATGCTGCTCGGCGACCCGCCGATGAGCGGTGCGACAGTGCAGGCCGTCATCGCCAAGCTCCTCACCGAGCCGCCGACGCGCGTGCGCGTGGTACGTCCGAGCATCCCGCAGGGGGTGGACGACGCGATCGCGAAGGCGCTCTCGAAGGTGCCAAGTGACCGGTTCGCGAGTGCGGGCGACTTCGTGCGCGCACTGGAGGCTGTGCCGGCAGCGAACACTGGCGCGGTAACCGCGAGCGTCGCGCCGCGCAGCAAGGTGGGCCTCATCGCGGGCCTCGCGGCGGCGGTGGTCGTCGTGGGCGCCATCGGCTGGGCCGCGTCCACGGGCAAGTTCGGCGCCAAGGACACCTCCGCCGCATTGCGCGACCGCCGCCAGCTCACGATCACAGGCAATGTGCTTGTGCCCGCCGTCTCGCCGGACGGCAAGCAGCTCGCGTACTTCGTGAAGGAGTGCCAGGGTGCGAAGTGCACGTATGCGCTGCTGGTGCAGGACGTCGGCAGTCCCATGACGCGGCGCGTGCTCGAGGGTGCGACGGCGGCGTACGGCATCGAGTGGGCCGGCGATCGCCGCAACCTGCTGATGATCGGTACCATCAATGCACGCAACGGCGGCTATCTCGTCTCGGCGTTGGGTGGCGCGCCGCGCTTCGTCTCGTCGACCGGCGCCACGTTCTACGCGGGCGGCGACTCGCTCCTGCTCGCGTTCGAGGAGAGCGACTCGACGACGGCCATCCGCGTGGCCGGTCTCGATGGCACGGTGCGCGAGACGCTCAGCATCAAGGGCACCGGTGCGCACATCGGGACGATCGCCGGCATTCCGGGCACGACGCGCTTCGTCGTGATGTTCATCGCCGACGGCCGCGGCCACTGGCACGTCATCGATCGCGCCACGGGGCTCGTCACCGACACGCTCGTCAACACGTGCACGTGCGGCGGCACCGCCTCGCACGACGCGCTCTGGATGACGCGCGCGGGCCCCACGTCCACCGAGGCGGTCGTGCGCGTCGCCGTGGACTCGGCGTCCGGCAAGCTCTCCCAGCACCAGGACACGATCTACAACGGCCGCTTCAGCTCGGTGAGCGTGACGGCCGACGGCCAGCAGATGACGGTGGATGACGGCGCGCTGACGTTCACGACGATGGCGCTGCCGATGCGCGACCTGCTGAGCGGGAAGTGGCCGACGGGCACGCCCCTGTCGAAGAGTTCCACGCGCGAGAACGCGCTGGTGTCACCGGACGGCAACCGCATACTCCTCGTGCGCATCATCCCCGGCGCGAACGGCGTGCAGGAGCGACGCCTCGCGGTCGCGGCGTGGCCGGGCGGCGCCGAGTCGGCGGTCAATCCCAACGGCGCGGTGTTTTCGGCGCGCTGGGCCGACTCGGTGACCATCGCGGTCGGGGCCGTGGTCAGCGGCACCGCGCGCCTCTCGCTCATCGACGTGCGCACCGGCGCGGCCAGCCAGGTGCTCGACACCAGGGACACGGTCGCACGGCAGCCCGTGCACACCGCGAGCGGATGGGCGTGGGTGAACGCGGCGTACTCGGGCATCGTCATCGACGACGGCGGCAAGCGTCGCACGATCACGCCGCCGGCGTACCTCAACTACGTGGACGTCATGGCCGTCTCGCCTGACGGTACGCGGCTGCTCTACGGGGGCTTCGCGCGTCCGACGCTCGACAGCGCCACCGTGCTCGTGGTGCCGGTTGCGGGCGGCACGAGCGAGCGCTGGGCGACGCGCTTTGCCGACCACGCGCTTCCGCTCTGGCAACGCGACGGCTCCATCGCGTGGGCCGTGTACACCGGGCCCGAGACCGTGAACCTGTTCCGCATCACGGGCCCGGGCGCCGTGTCATCGCTGGGCGATGTGCCGCATGTCGCCACCGCGGTGCACTACTCGGCCGACCTGCAGCGCGCCACGCTCACGTGGACCGAGGACCACTTCGACGCGTTCCTCTATCGCGTCGTGAAGCCGTAGCGCGGCGTTCGCGCACGCACGGTTGCCGGCGAACTTCGCAGATGTCATCACGCGTGATCCCATGAAGGCCTTTCGCCGAGTCGAGTCCGTGCAGGCGCCCGACGGCTCGCTGCTCGAGCTGTTCACGCACGATGGTGCGTACCTGCTTCGCGTCAACGGCGCGGAACTCATGTCCACGCGGCGCCATCAGTCCGAGGATGCGCTTGCGACGCTCACCTGCGCCAAGGTCGCGACGCGTGCCGGTGCGTGCGTGCTCATTGGCGGTCTCGGGCTCGGCTTCACGCTCAAGGCCACGCTCGACGCGCTCGGCGCGGACGCCCGCGTGGTCGTGTCCGAGCTTGTCCCCGCCGTCACCGAGTGGAACCGCAACCCGGCGTACAACCTCGCGCACGAGGCCCTCGCCGATCCGCGCGTGGAGGTCGTGCACGGCGACGTCGCCGCGCTGCTGGCCGACAATCCTGCGCGCTTCGACGCCATCATGCTCGACGTCGACAATGGCGAACGGGCGCTCTTCGAGAACCGGAACGCGCGTCTCTTTCAGTCGAAAGGGATCCGGCTCGCGATGCACGCGCTCAAGGCCGATGGCTGGCTGGGCTACTGGGCCGCGGAAGAGGAGCTCGGCTTCGTGGGGCAGCTGCAGGAAGCCGGGCTCGTGGCCACGGTGACCACGGTGCGCGCGCACGCCACCGCAGGGCCGTGGCATCCCGTGTATCTCGCGACGCGACGCGCGATCGAGCGCGTGGACCAGCTTCGCCGCTGACCGTTTGTTCGATCACGCGCTGGTGAGTGGCTGCGGGATCATGCGCCCTTCGGCTTCCAGATGGCGGCGTCGATGATCGACCAGAGGTGCACTGCCCAACCGACAAGGAAGAACCAGAGCACACCCGCGAGCACGAACTGGAACGCCGCCATGAGGACGCGTCCCTGGAGCAGTTGACCGAGCCCGGGAATGAAGAAGCTGCACAGTGCGGCGATGACGTTGCCGGTGGAGCCTTTGCCGGACATGGTGCCTCCAGGACGTTGTGAACCTTCGCGACCAAGCAACTGTGGCGTGGTCGTGCAGCGGCTACCACACACTACGTGTTGCGCACGCGCCGTGATTCAATGCTTCAGCCGCTGCGTGTCGGTCTCGAGCAGGTAGAAGAGGTCGGTGCGCACCTTGGACGGGTCATCCGACCAGTGCCCGTACACTTCCCACGAAGGGCCCGCGAGGACGCGGTCGTGCGCCCTGCACCACGCCAGCACGGCGGCGTGGGCGTTGCCCAGTATGCCGTAGTCGCCCCAGTGCGTGGTGGTGGCCACCATGCCCGAGGGCGTCATGATCGGTACCACGGAACCGATCGCGGCGAAGGGCGCCTTCACGCCGACGCAGAACTCGACGAGCAGGTCGTTGCCCGGCCCTGCGCGATAGACGAAGACATTCTGGCCGTCGAGCTGCACCGCACCGGCGCGTTGCGCGGCGTAGACCTGATCGAGGTGGACGCCGAACTGCGCACCGACCTGGCCGCGCAGCACGCTCGCTCGCACGCCGGCGAGTGCTCGCGCGCCCGCATGATCCTCACTGACCGTGTACGTCTGCTCGCTCATGTCTTGTCCATCCAGATGTCCCACGTGGACGGTCCGATTGCCTCGTCATCGAGCGGCACGCCCCGCTGCTTGAGCACGAGCTTGATCTGCCCGTGATGATAGCCATCGTGCCAGAGCAGGTGCTGCAGCATCAGGATCGGATGGTCGTAGTGTCGCTCCATGGCGCGACCCGACGCAAGCCGGCCGCGAAGCTTGCTGCACGATTGCTGCGCGCATCAACCATCTTTCCCGCATGACTGGCGCCCTCTCCTCGGCATCCGCGACTTCCGCATCGTCCGCGCGCCGCCGCGTCTTCATGGTCGGCGCGACGGGCACGATCGGCCGAGCGACGCTGCGCGCGCTCGTGCGCCATGGCCATGAGGTGGTGTGCTTCGTGCGTGCGCCGTCGGCGCGAGGTGTCGAGGCACCCACGGGAGTCTTGGTGCGCATCGGCGACGTCACGGATGCAGTGTCGGTGGCCCGCGACGGTTTCCGCGGTGAACGATTCGACGTCGTCGTCAGCTGCCTCGCCTCGCGCACCGGCACGCCGCGTGACGCCTGGTCGATCGATCATCAGGCGCACGTCAACGTGCTCGGCGCCGCTCGGACCGCCGGCGTTGCGCAGTTCGTGCTGCTCTCCGCCATCTGCGTGCAGAAACCACTGCTCGCCTTCCAGAAGGCCAAGCTCGCGTTCGAGGAGACGCTCGCGCACTCGGGCGTGGGCTACTCCATCGTGCGCGCCACCGCATTCTTCAAGTCACTCTCGGGCCAGGTCGCTCGCGTGAAGGCGGGCAAGCCGTACCTCGTGTTCGGCGATGGCGCGCTCACCGCCTGCAAGCCGATCAGCGACGACGATCTCGCAGAGTACCTCGCGAGTTGCATCGACAAGCCGGCGCGCATGAACCGCACGCTGCCCATCGGCGGTCCCGGGCCGGCACTCACGCCCCGCGCGCAGGGCGAGCAACTCTTCGCGCTCGCGGGCAAGCCGCCCAGGTTCACCCACGTGCCGGTCGCGTTGCTCGACGTCATCATCGGCGCGACCGGGCTTCTGGGCCGCGTCATTCCTCCGCTCGCCGACAAGGCCGAGTTCGCGCGCATCGGTCGCTATTACGCCACCGAGTCGATGCTCGTCTGGAATGCCGCCACGCAGCGTTACGACGCCGACGGTACGCCAGAGTTCGGGCACGACACACTCGCCGCTCACCACGCCAGGCTGCTCCGCGGCGAGATTGGCGACGATCGCGGCGACCACGCGATCTTCTAGCCGAGCACCAATCATGGCCGCTCCAATGGACAGCTCCGTCACCACCGACATCGGTTGGCGTTTCGACAACAGCTACGCACGCCTGCCGCAGCGACTCTTCGCGCAGGCGAGGCCGGCGTACGCGAGCGCACCTCGCGTGATGTTGCTCAACACCGGGCTTGCCGACGCACTCGGCCTCTCGCTCGGCGCGCTCTCGCCTGATGGCGCGGCGGCGCTCTTCAGCGGACAGGCGATTCCCGCCGGTGCGCAGCCCATCGCGCAGGCCTATGCGGGGCACCAGTTCGGTGGCTTCACCATGCTCGGCGACGGGCGTGCGATTCTCCTCGGCGAGCACCTCGCGCCCGACGGCTCTCGCGTCGACATCCAGTTCAAGGGCTCGGGGCAGACGCCGTACTCGCGTCGTGGTGATGGACGGGCTGCGCTCGGTCCGATGCTGCGCGAGTTCGTGATCAGCGAGGCGATGCACGCGCTCGGGATCCCCACCACGCGCAGCCTCGCCGTGGTCGCCACCGGCGATCCCGTCTACCGGGAGGAACGGCTCAAGGGCGCCGTGCTCACGCGCGTGGCCGCGAGTCACCTGCGCGTCGGGACGTTCGAGTTTCTCGCCGCGCACGGCGATCACGTCGCGCTGCGCGCGCTCGCCGACTACACGATCAAGCGGCACTACCCCGCGGCCGCGAACGCGGCGAATCCGTACCTCGCCTTCTATCAGGCGGTGCTCGAGCGCCAGATGGCGCTCATCGTGCAGTGGCAGCTGGTGGGCTTCGTCCACGGCGTCATGAACACCGACAACATGTCGATCGCCGGCGAGACCATCGACTATGGCCCGTGCGCCTTCATGGACCGCTACGATCCGGGCGCGGTGTTCAGCTCCATCGACGCGTATGGCCGCTACGCCTACGACCAGCAGCCGCTCATCGCACAGTGGAACCTCGCACGCTTCGCCGATGCGCTGCTGCCCTTGCTCGACCCCGTTCCGGACAAGGCGATCGAGTTGGCCACCGAGGTACTGTCGAGCGCCGGGGCGCGTTTCGATGCGCACTGGCTCGCGGGGATGCGCGCCAAGCTCGGGCTCTCGAACGCGATGCCAGGCGACGACGAGCTCGCGCGCGAGCTGTTCATGTGGATGCACACGGCCGCCGCGGACTTCACGAACACCTTTCGCGCGCTCGCCACGGGCGATGCCGCGCTCCTCGCGCCAGCGAGCGATCAGCGATTCGCCGCGTGGCACGCACGGTGGCGCGGGCGCATCGCGGCCGAGGGTGTGTCGCTCGAAACCGCGCAGCAGCGCATGCGGGCCGCGAGCCCTGTCATCATTCCAAGAAACCAGCGCGTCGAGGAAACGCTCGCCGCCGCCGAGCAGGATGACATGACGGTGATGCACCGTCTGCTCGAGGCGCTCGCGACGCCGTACGACGATCGGCCGCGCGATGCTGCGTACCTCTCACCCGCCCCCGAAGACTCAGAGCGCTACCGCACGTTCTGCGGCACGTAGGGGCGGGGCTCATCGCGTCTCATCGCGACTCATCGCGCGACTCATCGCGACTCATCGCGACTCATCGCGGCTCATCGCCACTCATCGCCACTCATCGCCACTCATCGCCACTCATCGCGGCGCGCGCGCGCCAGCCGACGTCGCGCCACCGAGTCCTGTGACGATGTCGCCGAGCACGAGCTGGCTTCCGACCTCGAGGTGATGACGAGCGAAGAAGCCGGGATGGACCTCGAGCGCGTACTGATACGGAACGCCCGGCTTGTAGACGGGGCATCCTTCCGGCAGCGAGGTCGGGCAGGGCACCATCGCGCGAATGGCCTGCAGCACGCCACTCGTGTCGAAGAAGCCGATGTCGAGGGGAATCCGCGTGCGATACATCCAGAACCCGGCGCTCGCGTCCTGCGCCGAGTCGTAGACGAAGACCATGCCGTGGTCCGCGGCGAGTTCGAGCCGCTCCATCAGTCCCATCGATTGCTGCTGCGGCGACACCGCGAGCTGCGTGACGACGCGCGTCGTCTCGTGTCCCGAGAGCAGCAGCACGGTCGCGGTATCGAACGACATGATCCGTTCGTACGCAGGCCGTTCCTCGGCGGGCTTGTCACGGCAACTCGCGACGCTCAGCGCGGCAGTGAACGCGGCGCACGCGAGTCGTCGTCGGCCATCGTGATGAGAGCGGAAGCGTGTCACGGGAGGATGCGCGCGGGCACTAGCTCCGATAGCCGCGCTGCGCGGCACGACCGATGAGCACGAAGGTCGCCAGCATCAGCAGGTGCGTGAGCACGAACGGCGCCTCCTTCTGCGTCGGCGCGGCCGCGATCATCGCCGGCACCTTGGCGAAGAGTTGCGTCACGAGGACGAACACGTTGAAGTAGAGCGCCACAACGGAGCCGATCACGAACACCGAGCGCCAGCGTCCCGCGAGCTGTTGTCCGTAGAGGGCGAACGCCACGAGCGGCAGCAGCAGCAGCGAGAGGCCCGCGACGATGCGCGACGGCAGCAGCGTGCGGAACGGAAAGCCGAATCCCGAGAGGTTCGTGAGGAAGGTGGTGGCCAGGAATGTGGCCGTCCAACCGTCGAGTCGGCGCCTGCTGATGAGCGCGCCGGCCACGACGAGTCCGGCCACGATACCGATGATGCTCACCACGACATGAAGGACCGTGAACTGCACGATGTTGCCGATCATGGATGCGGTGGCTGGAGAATCAGCGAGTGGAATGCCGCACGCAGGTAGCGGCTCACGTGTCGCTCACGCGCCGCGCCATGTCGCGATACGCCTCGTTGATCAGGAGCGCGAGCGCTTCGGCGTCGGCAACACGCGTGGGGCGGAGCTTGACGTGGCGCATGAGTTTACCGCTTCCCGCGAGGAGCCGAGCAGGATCGGCGAGCACGGCACCGCGGAAGAATCCGATGTTGACGTGCGCCGTGTAGGCGTCGACATAGGCGAACGCCGCGTCGCCGACGCATGCCGTCGGATGACCGTCGTGCAACAGCTCGCGCACGTCGTCGCCCGCGGTGCGCATGACGTCGAACCAGTGCCGCGCGATGTCGCCCAGCGGCCCGGCGTGCTCGCGCATCCAGGCGTCGATGGCCGCATCGCGCTTCATTGAAGTCGGGAACCGCATCAGTGCACTCACGAGGCTCGCGTGACCGTGGCGAACCACGCCGGTGCGCCGCGCTCATGGAATCGCGTCAGTACCCGGTCCGCAACGAGCTCGTCGACGCGCCATCCGGCGCTCGCGGGAAAGGTCGCGCGCAATGCCGCTTCACTCACCGGATGCGGCCCCGTATCGGGAACGCCATCGCTGAAGCAGAGCACGTAGAGCCTGCTGCCGGGCGCCATCACCGACGCGAGGCTCGCCGCGTAGCGCGGCCGCTCGTCGGCGTTGAAGGTGTGGAGCAGGCCGCAGTCCATCACCGTGGCGAAGGAACGCCCTATCCGTCCCAGCTCGAGTGCGTCGGCACACGCGAACTCCACGTCGATGCCGCGCTGGGCGGCCGTCGCACGCGCCATCGCCAGCGCCGTCTCGGCCACATCCACGCCGAGTACGTCCCACCCGAGCGACGCGAGGTGCAACGCGTTCTCACCCGTGCCGCAGCCCGCGTCGAGCACCGGTCCGTCGAAGCCGCCTCTCGCGGCCAGCCGTGTGATCGCGGGCTGTGGTCGGCCCACGTCCCATGGCGCGGGACCGTCGTGATAGGAGGCATCCCACGACTGGCCCGTGATCTGCTCGTGACTCGTGGGCGCGCGTCCGCCAACCTCGTCGGTCATCGCTTCACTTCGTAGTGCAGTGACACCATGCCGCTCTTGTAGGCTTTCACTTCTGCCAAGTGGAGTGCGACATCGCGGTCGAGTTTCTCGAAGAACGAGATTCCATCGCCGATCAGGATCGGCAGGATCGAGTAGCGCAGGTCGTCGGCGAGGCCACGGCGGACGCATTCGGCCGAGAGCACACCGCCACCGACAAACCAGATCGAGCGAAACCTGGGTCGCAGCTGCTCGTTCACGAACGGCGCGAGCTCACCGGCGTGGAACGACACGGAGTCGCGCGTTCGTGGAAGGTCTCGATGCGTCAAGACGAAGGTTGGCTTGTCGCCGTACGACCAGCCCAGCCCCTTGGCCTCGAAGCCCAGCGCAGTCTCGTACGTACGCGAACCCATCACGTAGCAGTCGATCGTCTCGAGGAACGCCGCGACGTACTCGGGGTCCATCGTGTCGCCTGCGGCGAATTCGTCGGAGGTCTCGAGCCAGTCGACGCTGCCGTCCTTGCGGGCGATGAAGCCGTCGACGCTCGCCGCCATGTGGATCGTGACGCGGGAATCGGTGTGTGACATCTCGAGTCGAGCGAGGGTGAGCGATGCGACCCCGTGAAAAGATGGCCGACGTGCGAAGCGCTGCGCCATGGGGTAGCGCCTCGGCTCAACTGATGGCGATCACCACATTCCCGCGCTTCCGCTTCGTGTCCACGTAGCGGTTCGCCTCCACGATCTCCGTCAGCGGATACTGGCGATCCACGACCGCGCGGAGCGCACCCGCCACCACCAAGTCACGGAGCTCCTCCATGCGGGCGCGCGTCAGCTTCGGATTCCACCCGTCCACGGTCACGTACGCTCCCTTGGGTGCGAGTGCGCGCTCGCACGCGAGCTTGGACGGTGGATTGTACCGCCGCCCCACCGCGGCGAACACCAGGTCGTAGCGTTGGTCCATCGTGGTGAAGTCCTGCCTGGCATAGTCGAGCACGCGGTCGGCGCCCAACGCTCGCACCAGCTCCGCGTTGCCAGCGCTGCAGACACCCGTGACTTGGGCGCCCAAGTGCTTCGCCAGCTGCACGGCGGACGAGCCGGTCGCGCCCGAGGCACCGTAGATGAGTACGCGTTGCCCGGCGGCAATCCCGCCCGTGCGCAGGAAGTGGAGCGCGAGGAGGCCACCGTACGGAATGGCCGCCGCGTCCGTCCAGCTCAGCGACTCCGGCTTCACCGCCAACACGCCGTCCGCCTTCATGCACTTGTACTCCGCCCACGCGCCCGCGCCCCAACCATCGAGGCCAAAGACGTGGTCGCCGATCTTGTACGCGGTGACTCCTCCGCCGACCTTGTCGACCTCACCCGCGACGACGATGCCCAGCACCTGCCGACGTGGTCGCCGCACGCCGATGACGAGCCGCGCGAGCAGGTGAAGGGGACGCGTGATCACCAACCCGCGCACGAAGCAATCGCTGTACGTGACCGCCGAGGCGCGCATCCTGATCCGGATCTGCGCGCGCGTGGGCTCCGGCAACGGGCGTTCGCCGAGTTGAAGCGTCTCGGGTGGTCCGTATCCCGTGCAGAGGACGGCCCTCATCGAGGAGCGGCAACCAGCAACATGGCGGTCTCGTTCCCTCCCGGCCTGGTTGTCAGCAGCGCGTCGACTATGCCGTTGGCGTTGCGCCGGAACCGCATCACGAATGCACTCGCGGGGACGTAGTAGCGTCCGCCGTCGATGGGGTAGAACTCGCTCTCGTCGCGGAAGTAGTGGCCGTCGACGACCGAGATGACGAGCGGGTCTGATGGATCGCCGTATGCTCCGACGAACGCGTCAGGTGCCTCGAACGGCGCGGCAACGCCCGGCGGACGAATGAAGGCGGCCGTGCTGCGCCCCATGAACCCGCTTCGCAGCTGCTCGCGCAGTTGCCAGTTGGCCGCCGATCGCATGTTGCTCAGGAAGACGATGGTCACGTCCTGTTTCGGCTGATAGTCCACCGATGCTTCGTGGCCGTCGGTACGCCCGTACCAGGTGCGCCAGT
>JANYHJ010000110.1 GCA_025359135.1 Gemmatimonadota bacterium
GCGCGGCGTGCCCGGCATCAGGTTGTCGTTCGTGTTGGCCGCCACGATGTAGCGCGCATCGAAGAGGTTGTCGAGGTTCGCCTGCACCGACCACGTCGCATCGAGGCGGGCGTACACCGCCAGATCCACGCGCGTGAAGCCCGGCAAGGCAACCGCGTTGTCGTTCGCGGCGTACATGGCCGACTGGCGCTGAATGCCGAGCCCGACGCCGAGGGTCGGGTTCACGTCCACGCGCTGCCAGAGCGAGAGGGTGTGGCGCGGCAAGTTGGCCAGGCGCGCGCCGGACGGCACCGTGGCGCTGAGCGCCTGCGTGAAGCGGCCATCCTGGAAGGCGTAGCCGCCCGCCACCTGCCATCCCGAGCGGAGTGCGCCGGAGAAGCCGAGCTCCACGCCGTTGGTGCGCTGCGCGGAGGCGAGGATCGACTTGGTCGCATCGAGTGGATCGGGCACGATGACGTTCGAGCGCGTGAGGTGATAGCCGGCCGCAGTGAGCGCGAGCGATTCGCTCACGTCCCACTTGGCGCCGAGCTCCGTGTTGCGGAATTCCTCGGGCGCCAACGCCTGGTTGGTGAGCGAGAGCGAGCTCAGCTGGTCTCCGGCGCGCGGCACGAAACTCTGCGACCAACTCGAGTAGAGCGACACCGTCTCGATCGGCTTCACGATCAGTCCCGCGCGCGGTGAGAGCGGCACGTCATGGCTCGAGAGCAGCGTGTTCGTGCGGCGATTGGTCATGTCGAGCTGGAAGCGGTCGACACGGAGCCCGGCCACCGCCTGCAGCCACGGCGTGATCTGCAGCTGATCCTGCACGTAGAGCGCGGCCACCTGCGCAATGCCGGTGTTGCTCGCGTCCGTCGCACTCGGCTTCCAGGTGAGCGAGGTGGCGGTCGTCGGCGCAGACAGCGGGACCGGCGAGGTGGTCGCGTTGCCGGCGAAGTAGCCGGTCAGGCGCACGTTGTCCGTGGACTGCTGGCCGAGCTCGACGCCGGCGAGGAGACGATGCACGACGGGGCCCGTCGACCCGGAGAAGGTGAGGTCGGTCTGGAGGAACAGGTTCTGCCGGCTGGTCGTGTTCTGGTAGGCGCCTAGGGGGACGGTGAGCGTGGCTGCCGCGACGGAGCCCGCCGCGTACACGTTGCGATACATCTTGTCGTAGTCGGCCGTCAGGAGCCGGCTCTCGACGCGCGCGCCATTCTCCCACGCGTGGGAGAGCGCGACGGTCGCGATATGCGCGGTGACGTTTGCTCGGCTCGTGGCGGGGTCGCCGAAGAAGGTGCTCGCGTAGCGGTCGAGATCGACAGGGGCGCCGGCGAACGACGGGACGCCACGGTCTGCCGTGCGATCGTCGCGGTAGTGCTCCACCGTCACGCGCCAGAGCGTGCGCTCACCGGCGCGCCACGCGAGCGATGGCGTGATGCCCTCGCGGCGAGCGTTGACCCCCGAGCGAAAGCTGTCGTCCTGCTCGAGCACGGCGCTCACCCGTCCGGCCAGGGTGGACGTGAGTGCATCGCCCAGGTCGCCCGTGATGCGTCGCTCGCTCGAGGCGCCACCCTGGATCGCGACGTCGCCGACCGGCGTCCAGCCGGCCAGTCGCGTGACGCGATTGAGGACGCCGCCGGCGCCGCCACGTCCGAACGTCATCGCGTTCGGTCCCTTGAGGGCCTCGATGCGCTCCACGTTGTAGAGATCGCGGAAGTACTGCACGTCATCGCGCAGACCATCGACGAAGAGGTCGCCGGTGGAGGTGTTGCCGCGCAGGACCGGTGCGTCACGGTTCCCCTCGCCATGCGACATGCCGACGCCGGGGAGGTAGCGGACGGCATCGGCCATGCCGCGCATGGCCTGGTCGCGGATGAGCGGCGCGGTGAGGACCGCGACGGACTGTGGCACGTCGCGAAGCGGGGTGTCAGTGCGCGTCGCGGTGCGCGAGCGGAGCGCCGCGTAGCCCTTGGTCGCCGGCTGTCGCGTCGCCTGCACGCGCAGGGTGTCGAGCTGCTGGCGGCGCGCGGTTCGAGCGGCCGAATCGGTCGGCGTCTGCCCGGAGGCAGGCGCCGCGCTGACGACGAGCGTGACAGCGATCAGGGCAGGTACGAACAGGGAAGCTGGCATGGAGGCCTGTAGTAAATGAGAATGATTGTCATTTGCGACTAGCGCAGGCTATGCTCTCGGAATTCAATGGTCAATGGCGAATTAAAGTTAGATGATAGCGATTCTCATTATTGACCGTCCTTGCACAGCTTCGAACTGCCCCAAGACGGGACGAGACGTCGTCCTCGCGGCCCCCGGATTCTGGCGCTACACTCTGCCCGTCTTCCACCCGAGCATCCGCCCATGGCGCGCGACCCCATCACACGGCGCGATTTCCTCAACGGCGCCAGCATCGCCATCGGTGGCGCGCTCGTCGTGCCATGGGCCGAAGCACTCGCCGCCGACACCCCGCCCGGCGCCGAGTACTATCCGCCGGCCAAGACGGGGCTTCGCGGTACGCACGACGGCGCCTGGGAAACGATGCACGCACGCGTGCAGGGCGCCACATGGAAAGTCGGTGCGGCCGAGGAGCGCTACGACCTCGTGGTCGTCGGCGGTGGTATCAGTGGCCTCTCGGCTGCCCGCTTCTACCTCCAGGCCCGGCCCGACGCCCGCATCCTGATCCTCGACAATCACGACGACTTCGGCGGTCACGCCAAGCGCAACGAGTTTTCCATCAATGGACAGACGCGCATCGGCTACGGCGGAACCGAGTCGATCGACACGCCGTCCGCCTACACGCCCGAGGCTGCGCGCACGCTGCGCGAGATCGGCATCGACACGCAGAAGTTCTACGAGGCATTCGACCAGACGCTCTACAGCAAGCTCAACCTTTCGCGCTCGATCGTTTTCGACGCCGACAACTTCGGCAGGCAGACCTACGTCACGGGCTACGGCAAACGGTCATGGGAGGAGTTCGCGCAGCTCGCTCCGCTCAACGATCGCGCGCGGCGCGATTTCGTGCGCATCCAGACCGAAACCACCGACTATCTGGCCGGCATGTCGCGCGAACAACGCCTCGAGCTGCTGAGCCGCACCAGCTACGAGGCCTGGCTGCGCGATTGGTGCAAGGTCGATCCGCAGCTGCTCGAACTCTGGCGCAAGTGGGGCATGAGCTTCTGGTGCGTGGGCATCGACCAGATCCCCTGTTCGCTCATCCTCGACTACGACGGCGGCATGCCGGGCCTCGATCACACGATGCCGCGCTTCGGCGATCGCGGCGACGAGCCCTACATCTTCCATTTCCCTGACGGCAATGCCTCCGTCGCGCGCCTCCTCGTGCGCGCCCTCGTGCCCGCCGCCATGCCCGGCAGCACGATGGAGGACGTCGTCACCACGCGCGCCCGCTACGACCAGCTCGACCGGCGCGGACGCCCCGTGCGCATCCGGCTCAATTCGACCGCCGTCAACGTGCAGCACACCGCCGGCAACGGCGCGGTCGACATCACCTACGTCACGGCCGGCAAGGCCCACAAGGTGAGCGCTGGGCGCTGCATCATGGCTTGCTACAACATGGCCATCCCCTACATCTGTCCCGAACTCAGCGCGTCGCAGAAGCGCGGGCTCGCCTACGGCGTGAAGGTGCCACTCGTCTACACCAAGGTGCTCGTGCCCAACTGGCGTCCCTTCGCCGAACTCGGCACCGACTTCGTCTACTACACCAAGGACTTCTTCAAGCAGGTTGAGCTCGACTATCCCGTCTCGATCGGCAACTACCGTCGCTCGCAGACGCCCGACGAACCGATGGTCCTCCACATGTGCCATGTGCACCACGACAACGTGCACAAGGGACCCGAGCTCTGGCGCGAGGGACGCCGCCGGCTCATGACGACCTCCTTTGCCACCTTCGAACATCACGTCAAGGACCAGCTCGACCAGGCCTTGAAGGGCGCTGGCTTCGACGCCGAGCGCGACGTGAAGGCCATCACCGTCAACCGCTGGTCGCACGGCTACGCCTACTCGCCGCACCTCCTCTGGGAACCGACCTGGGCCACCGAAGCCGACAAACCGTGGGTCATCGGGCGACAGAAGTTCGGCCGTATCTCGATCGCGAACTCCGATGCCGGCGCGCGGGCCGATACCAACGCCGCCATCACGCAGGGCTACCGCGCGGTGCAAGAGGCGCTCGCGGGATAGGCACCTGATGCACCTCGCGGCCGACGCCCTGGCGCAGACCTCGGCGCGCCGCACGATCCGCCGCCGCCGCCGAGTTCGCCTCGTTCCACTACGTCGTTCCGCTGTCTCGTTCCGCTGTCTCGTTCCACTTCCTCGTTCCACTCCGCTGCCCCATGCGCGCTCGTCACGTCATCGCCGCCACCGTCGTTTTCGTCCTCTCGCTCCCGTCCTCCGCGCGCGCCCAGTCGGCCGACCGCGCGGCGCTCACGCGCGCGCTCGACTCCATCGTCACGGCCGAGATGGCGCTCCACCAGTGGCCGAGCGTCTCCGCCCTGATGGTCCGCGGTCGCGACACGATCGTCAATCGCGCATACGGCCAGTCCGATCTCGAGAACGACACGCCCGCGCGTGTCGACGGCATCTACTGGATCGGCTCCGTGACCAAGCAGTTCGTGATCGCCGAACTCCTGCGCCTGGCCGAGCGCGGCGTGCTGAGCATGGACGACACGGTGGGACGCTGGCTGCCCAACGAGCCCGAGGCGTGGCGTGGCACGACGATGCGCCAACTCGCGTGGCACTCGTCGGGCATTCCGAGTTACACCGGCCAAGCGCGCTCGGGGGCGGCGCTCGTGCGCGCGAATTCGCCCGTTGATTCGGCGCTCGCACTCGTGCGTGGCGTGCCATTCGACTTCCCGCGCGGCTCGAACATGCTCTACAACAACACGGGCTACCTTCTGCTCGGCCGCATCATCGAGGAAGCCACGCACAAGTCGCTCGCCGACGCCTTGCGCGAGGATCTCTTCGGGCCGCTCGCACTCACCCACATGTCCTACTGCTCGCTCACGCAACTCGTGCCGAACCGCGCTGCGGGATATTCGCGCGTTGGCAGCAGCGTGCAGCGCGCGATTCTCTGGTGGCCCGATATGGCGCACGGCGCCGGCGCGCTCTGCGGCACCGTCGGCGATCTCGTGAAGTGGAGCCAGGCGCTGCACGGCGGCAAGGTCGTGTCGCCTGCGAGCTACGCGCTCATGACGGCGGCGGGGCACCTCAACGACGGCACCGAGTTGCGCTACGCCATGGGCCTCCTGCGCACCGACGTCGCCGGACGGCGCTCGTTCCAGCACACGGGTGGCATCGCGGGCTTCACCACCTGGCTCGCCTACCTGCCGGACGAAGACCTGCACGTGGCGATGTTCGTGAACCTGAACGCCGGCGGTGAACGCCCCTCGCTCGCCGGGGTGAAGATGGTAGAGCGCGTGCTGGGCCCGAGGCCGCCAACACCAGCGGTCGCACTCGACGCGAAGGCACGGGCATCGTACGCGGGGAGCTACGGCAAGGCGCCGCTCATCTTCACCGTGCGCGACGTGGACGGCCACCTCACGATCGCGCTGCCCGGTGCGCCACCGTCAGCGCTCACGTATCGTGGCAACGACCGCTTCGAGAGCGAGAGCGGCGCGACGATCGTGCGCTTCGAACGTGCCGCGCCGAACGCGCCCTCCAACCGGTTGCGCTACGACGCCGGCTCGATGTACCTCACGCTCGAACGCTAGCGCTCCATCACCGTCACGCTCGAGCGCCGGCACGCCAGCGCCGCATTCACGACCCTGGCGACGCCCCGGACGGCGCCCGCTCCTCGGCCTGCGCGCGAGCACCAGATCGGCCTGGCTGCCCTCGAGCAGCAAGTCGCCCGCGACCAGCGAGACCTGTCCGCCCGGTTGCGCCGTGTCGGCGAGCGCCGTACAGAGCGCCGCGAGCATGCGCAGCCCGTGCGCGTTGCCGCCCACGATCACCGTGGGCGCGAACCCTTCCTTCTCCTCGACGCCGAGCCAGAGTTCCGCGTCGTCGTGGATGTCGACGCTCAGCGTCGGTTCATTCCCGTCATCGGCCTGCGTCTCCGGCCTATCGGTCATGGCTGCACTCCATCGAGTGGAAGTCCGGCATCCGTCGCTGGTCCACGATGTCGCCAATGGCGCTCAGGCGCCACTCCCGGCGATGCGCTCCCACTCGCGCCGCAGGCTCGCCGCGCCCTCGGCCGGCCCTCCCGGGTGCGCGAACACGCCACGACCGGCGACAAACCCGAACTCCACCGTGCCAAGCCGGCGATGCACCCCCGCAAGGGTCTCCGCGCCGTCGCTGCCGCCCGGCACTGGCAGGCTCGGCTTGATCGCTGCCATCGGTTCGAGGCAGGCGCGCACGTTGTCCATCACCTCGTGCTCCGGCGTCATCATGCGTGTGCCGAAGCCGGGCATGATGATCACGTCGGCGCCGGCGAGGCGCTGCAGCCGCGTGATCACGCGCGAATGCACGCCGTGTGCCGGTATGCGCGACAGGGCGGCGATCATGGGGAAGTGCGTCACGATCGGCACGCGGGCGTGGCGGCGCAGCTGGCGCACGCCGCTCAGTCCCACCGGCAGCGCATTCACCATCACCATCGTGGCGCCCGCTTCCACGGCGACATCGTGGAGCCGCGCGAGCTCGCTCACCTCGTCGGTGATGTTGGCGAGGTATCCCTTCGAGCTGCCGGTCTCCATCTCTGCGCGACGTCGCACGACGCCGAGCAGCGCCGCGCGTGCGGCGAGCGGCGAGTACGGTGCGTCCGCCAGCAGTTCGTCATCCTTGGCCACGTCGAGTCCGCCACACCACGCCTCGTAGCCCAGCTCCGCAGACGCATCCGGCGGCAGCCCCACGTTCGGCTTGATAACGCCGAAGAAGATCGGCCGGTCGAAGACGCCGAGTTGCGCGCGCACGCCGCCGACTCCGAACTGCGGACCCTCGAAGAGCGCGAGATACGACGCGGGGAAGCGGATGTCCTCGAGTTTCACGAGGGGAATCCCCGGCGCGAAGAACACCCCTTCGCCGAGCACGGCGGACAGGAGGTTGGGCAGGCGCGCGCCGAAGTTGCCGTGTGGGTGCGCGAGCGTCGCGCGACAGCGATGCACGGCGCCGGGTGGCGTGACGCCAAGCGGCACGGAGAAACCATCCGGAAGCGGCGTCGCATCAAGTGCGATGACGCGGGCCGCGAACCGTGGCCGAAGGTCCTCGTTCACGCCCGGACGCTTCCACTGCGCCGTCGACTGCTCGCTGGCGAGGTGCGCGGCCGCCAGCCGCGGGTCGCCGGCGCACTCGAAGGTGAAGTCCAGCTCGAGGTACTGATCGCCGTCCAGCTCGTCCCGCTTGGCAAAGAATCCGGTGATGTCGTCCGGTGTCACGGCGGCTACCCGGCGCGCATCAGGTGCAGGTGCACCTGGCGCACCTCGCGCGGACCGTCGAGCTCCACGAGGAAGACCGACTGCCAGGCGCCGAGCGTCAGCTCACCGTCAGTCACCGGTATCGACTCGGACGCGTTCAGGAACAAACCAAGCAGGTGCGCGTGGGCATTGGGGCGGTCGTCGACGGGCGCCTGGTTGTGGCCGTAGGCGACATCGGCGGGCGCGAGTCGCTCGAGGAAACGCACCATGTCCACCTGCAACCGGCCCTCGCGTTCGTTGATCGTGATGCGCGCCGTCGTGTGCGTGGACGTGATCGTCAGCAAACCGTCGTGCACGCCGCTGGTGCGCACCCAGGCGCGCAGCGGCGCGGTGAGGTCGATGATCTCGATGGGACGCGTGGTGGCGATAGTGATCGTGTGGTGCAACGTCGGCATGCGAGCGGGGCCGGGGAGCGGGGAGTGGGCGACCGCCGTCATCCTCGCGCGCGGGGCGGACCTGTCGCAAGAGGCGAAGGCCGCCGCCCGGTGCGCGGACATGGAAGAGGTCGGCCATGCCCGGAAGATGTACGGATGTTCCGACATCCTGGAGTGAATGCAGCGGGCCCGAACTTCGACGGCGATTGGTGGCTCGAGTCCGCCGCGATGGCCGCGAGCGAGAGTGTGCTCGAAGTGCCGCTCTCGATTGTCAGCGCCATTCGTGACAGCGTCGCGGCGCGTCCGGTCTATCGCGCGCAGCCGCGTCCGACGCACGTCATGCCGGCCGGTAGTGGCGAGGCAATGCGCGCCTACCTGCTCGCACTCCTGAGCCTGCGACTGCAGGACACCGTGGCGGTTGTCAAGCATGCGGCAGCGCTGCACGACGCCGCGCAGCGGGCAGGTCGCGCTGCGGCCTCGCTCGAGATCGCGCTCACCGCCGAACGGTTGCGCGCCGCCGGGCGTGCGGCGGACGCGCTCGCCGCCCTCGAGGCGTATCCGTTCGACATCACGGAGTTCGACTACTGGCACGGCAGTGCGCGCGAGCGATTCGTTCGCGCCGAGCTGTTGCGCGCACTCGACCGGGATGCGGAGGCGCTGCCGGTCTACGAGTCGCTCTGGAGCAACGCGGAGCTGCCGTGGATGGCCGTGGCGCGCCTGCGCCAGGCGCGCATCCACGAGCGCGCAGGCCGTCGTGCGGAGGCCGCGTTCAACTACCGGCGCTTCATCGGCCTCTGGCGGGGCGCCGACGCACCGTTCCAGCCACGGGTGGCCGAGGCGCGCGCGGCGCTCGATCGCGTGCGGTAGTGCGCTCGGCTTGGCTCGCCTTCACGTGTGCGAGCAGCGCCTTGGGCGCTACGCAACGCCAGGCTTCGTCGAGCAACACGCGCATCTCGCGCACCGTCACGTGCTCGATGCGCACCATCACGGCGGGGAAGCCGTTGTAGTGCGGCTCGGTGAAGAACTTGGTCGGCTCGGCCCACAGCATCGCTTCCTTGTGTCCGAGGTTCGCGACGCGGACGGCTACGATGGTCGGGTGCGGCACGCGCCCCTTCTTCGGGTTGATGCGCTCCTTCCACGACCAGACGAAGCCCCGCACCTTGCCTTTCTCGGGCACGCCAAAGGCGAAGTCGGGCGCGCCCGCGCTCACCTCGGGGAGCGAGAGGGCGATTCGGCGGATGTCGGCGCGCGTCGCCATCGTGACGACAAGCTATGCCGTCAGCCCACCGCCTGTCGGCGCGGCGAGAGCGAGAGCGCGAGGCCGCCGATCATCATGCCGAGCAGGATGTTGTTGATCAACCCGCCCGGCGCGGACGTGAGCTCTGTCGGCAGGGCGAAGTGCATCAGCTTTCGACTCACCTGCTGGAGCAGGAGCAGGGTGAACATCGCCGGCACGAGACTCCGGTAGCGCACGAGGACGACGATGCCCAGCGCGCCCATCGTGAAGGACGCGAGCCCGAGCCCCGCGAGCATGCTGAGCACCTGCGCCTGCGCCGCCACGGAGTATGTGTCGAGCGGGATGCCGTCGGCAACGGCGGCACCATTGCGGCCATTGAAGATCGAGCCGAGGCCGATGGCGATGCGTGGCACGATCACGAGACCGAGGAGCCAGAGGCCGGCCTTCTGGCCGCGATAGACGTTGTCGGCGACCCGAGGGAGCAAGGCGATGCGCATGGTGACCCTACGGTTCACCGTGACGCGCAGTTTCCCCCGCGGCCCTTGACCGCGCGATGCGTTGCGGCCAGAATGACACCGCGGCTTGAAGCGAGCCGTCTGGATCCGCAGGAAGGGTTCAACCCGGCTTCGGTCGACCGGCGCTGCACGCGATTTCCTTCGTGCCGCCTGACTGCGGATCTCGGGCGTGCATGGAGACGCCATGAACAAGCCGCATCACCGTCCGAACCTCGAGCATCTTCGCGGCCAGGCCAAGGCACTGCTCGCGTCCCTGACCAAGCGGGACGACGCGACCGCCGCACGGACCTTTCTCGAGCACCATCCAGCCGCACAGGGCATGACGCGCGCGCAGGTACGCGCCGCCAACTTCCGCCTCGCGGATGCGCAGTGGGCCATCGCCCGGCGCGAAGGGTTCGCGAGTTGGCCGAAACTCGCCACGCACGTGGAGCAGCTGCGCGCGCTGGAAGGCACGTGGACCTTCACCGCACTCGAGATCGAGGGCGAGACGATGCCGTCCCCTGCCTTCGCGAGTTCACACCTGCTGATCGACGGCGATCGCTTCTGCATGCGATCGTTCGAGGCGGACTACGACGGCACCTTCCTCATCGACGTCGAAGCCGGGCCGCACACGATCGACATCCACTTTCTGGCGGGGCCAGAGGCCGGCAACAGCTCGCTCGGCATCTTCGAACTCCGTGGCGACTCGCTCCGCCTCTGCCTCGGTCTCACGGGCAAATCCCGTCCGGGAGAGTTCATGACGCGCAAGGGCTCGGGGCACGCACTCGAACAGCTCACGCGGGCGAGCCGCGCGCGCCCCGCCGACATGAAGGCAGCGCCCGTCGGCGGCGAGGTCGACAGTGGGACGCGCGCCCCGACACCAACCGTGGACGCGGGAGCCTTCGAATTCGAGGCCGCACCGGTGTACGAGCGGCTCGCCGGCGAATGGCGGCCGATCGAGGCCGTTCGCAACGGCGCGCCGATGCCCGCACCGATGCTGGCCACGGGCACGCGAGTCGGTGTGCGCAACGAAGTCCTCGTGAGCTGGGGCGGGCAGGTGATGCTCGATGCACTCGTGCACGTCGACGAGCACTGCACGCCAATGGCCATCGACTACCTGCTGCGCGCGGGGGCGTCCAAGGGCAAGCTGCAGCTGGGCATCATGCAGTGGGACGGCGATACGGTGCGATTCTGCCACGCCGCTCCCGGCGCGCCGCGGCCCGCCGACTTCACCTGTCCCGCGGGAAGCGGACGCACGCTCAGCGCGTGGCGCAGGGCGTGATCGCGCACGGAGGCGTCCCGCGGTACCATTAGGAAATTCTCGCGGCCCTCTGTCCAAACCGACCATGCCGGCGCGCCCTCGTCCGCATCCGAATGCACCTCGCCCCGATAGTCGGGGCGGGGAAGGTCGTGACCGTTAGCGTGGCGGCATGACCCGCGCAGTGCGGCTCGTCCTCGGCGCGCTGCTGCTTGCCGTCCTCCTGGAGGGTGCGGCGAGCACGTTGCTCTTCGTGCGTGATCTCGCGAACCCGACGGTGGACGTCAACACGCGTCCGGCGCGCTACGACGCCCTGCTCGGCTGGGTCGGCCTGCCCAACCTCGACATGCGCGACATGTTCGGCCCCGGCGCGCCGCTCAGCACCAACGCCGATGGCATGCGAGTGCATCGGCCCGTCACGGCCGCCGTCGCGCCGGGCGTGACGCGCATGATCTGCTCTGGCGACTCGTTCACGCACGGTTGGGGCGTGGGCGACAGCGACACCTTCTGCGCGCAGCTCGAGCGCCAGGTGCCGCACCTCGAGACCCTCAACATGGCCCAGCACGGCTTCGGCATCGACCAGGCCTGGTTGTGGTATCGCCGCGACGGCGGGCGCTATGAGCATCAGGTGCATCTCTTCGCCTTCATCTTCAACGACTTCGACCGGATGGGGATGCGCGCCTTCTTCGGCTATCCGAAGCCGATCCTGCGCGTCGACGGCGACACGCTCGTCGTCGAGAACACCCCCGTGCCGCGGTCGCCGCCCAGCACCTTGCCCGCGACGCTGCAGCGCGTCCTGCCCACGCTGCGCGTGTCGCAACTGGCCGGGGGACTCAAGCTGCAGGGCGACACCGCGCGCGCAGCACAGCGCGAAGCCGAGATCCAGAACGTCGCCGAACACGTCTTCAGGGCGCTCAAGCGATTGAACGAGCAGCGCGGCAGCCACCTGGTGCTCGTCTATCTGCCGACGCTCTCGGATCTCGAGCCCAGCAAGCTCGACGATCGCCGCGCACGCGTCGATCGCTTGGCGGCGGCGGCCGGCATTCCGTTCATCGACCTCACGCCGGACATCCGTGCCCTGCCCAGCGACAGCTCGGCGTGGTACTTCATCACGCCCAACCTGATCAAGGCACGCGGCGCAGCGCGCCACTACACCGTCTCGGGCAATCGCTGGGTCGCCGCACGCCTCGCCGAAAGGTTGAACGCGATGCCGGCCATGCGCGCGCGGTTGACAGCTGCGCCCGTGGGAGCGCGTCGATGAGCGCAGACGTGCCCGAAAAAACGCCGGTCATTCGCACACCGCTCAAGCGCGCGCTCTGGAACGTGGGACTTATCGTGGGGTCCACGCTGCTCACGCTCTTCGCCGTCGAGGGTGGATCGAGCGCGATCGTGTTCGTCCGCGACATGTGGACGAAGCGGGCGCCGCCCGCGCTACCGCCATACGCGACACGTGACACGCTGCTGGGATGGACCAGCCGCGCGGGCTTTGCCGATCCCGACGCATTCGGAAAGGGCATCGGATTCGCGATCAATGGGCGGGGCGTGCGCGGCACTCGCGTGCTCACGGACAGTGCGCCCGCAGGAATGGTGCGCCTCGCCTGCTCCGGCGATTCGTTCACGATTGGCCTTGGCGTGGATGACGCCCACACCTGGTGCGCGCGGCTCGAGGCGGAGCTGGCTGGCGTGCAGACCATCAACCTGGGACAGGCGAAGTACGGGCTCGATCAAGTACGGTCGCGATTCGAGCGGGACGGCGCGACGTTCGCACCCGCCGTGCATCTGGTCGCGTTGACGCACGCGGAACTCGAGCGTGCGCTCATGACGGACGTGGACGGTCTCGCGAAGGGCGCGCTCTCGCTCGAGGGCGGGCGCGGGCGCGTGGGCGTGCGCGGCGTACCGGTGGTGGCCCCTGGCGGTGCCATACGGCTCGCGTCGTCATTCACGCGTGCGGTCGATGACCTGCGGCTGGTGCAACTGGCGCGCCGTGCTCGGCGCCCATCGGCACGTGTGGATGTGCAATCCGGCTGGCCGCTCATCGACGGCGCGATCGCCGCGATGCAGGCGGAGGAACGTCAACGCGGCACTTCACTCGCGCTCGCGTACCTGCCGGGGCTAGGAGATATCGCCGCTGGCTCCGCCGACCGGGTGCGCACGAAGCTCGCCGAATCGGCGCGCGCACTTGGCATGACGTTCATCGACCTCACGGTGCCGATGCGCCAACTGCGCGCGGACTCGCAGGATCTCGCCTTCATCGCCACCGCACCGGCGGGCGCGGCACAGTCACTCGTCGGCCAGTACTCGAACATCGGGAACCGCTGGGTCGCGCGCGAACTGGCGGTGCAACTACGACCGCTGCTGCCACGCGCGCTCGCGCCGCGCTGACACATCGGCGCTCTCGCCGCGGACGCGGCGAGGCCCGATGCGGCGTCGCTCAGTGCTCGACCGCCACCGGCTGGTCATGGCTCGGGCGCCACACGCCCACCACGACGCCGAGCACCTGGAAGTCGTCGCTCGGACCGACGCTGATCTCGCCGCCGGTGCCGCCGTCGCCCTCGAGCACGATCTGCGCACCGCGATGCGTCATCGTGCGCGTGACGAGCCGCTGTCCGACGCGCGCCGAAATCAGGTCGCCGTCGCCGGCCCGTGCACTCGGCGAGACCATCACGTAGTCGCCCTCGAGCACGCCGCGCGTGGCGCAGCGGTCGCGTTCGTTCTTGAGGAAGACGACGTCATCGGCCGGCACGAAGCGACGATCGATCGTCATCCAGTCATCGGGCTCACCGCCGTGCCACTGCGGATCGAGCGCGGCCGTCTCGCCGTAGACCGGCACCGGCTGCGTGCCGCCGACGCTGTGGACGCCGAGCAGGCGGACTCCGCGCGAGCGGCTCGCGTCACGCTCGATGTAGCCTTTGGCCGCGAGGCTCTGCAGGAGGTCGCTGACGGTCTTGGTGCTCTTGATGCGGAAACGTCGGCCGATGTCGCGCACACTCGGCTGATACGTGTTCTCCGCCAGGAAATCGATCAGGTAGTGGTAGACCTTTCGCTCCATGACGGACAATTGTTCGGACATTTGAGCCTCCAGGACTCGCACGCGATTCGGTCGGTGGGAAATTAGGACCGCCCACCCCGCCCGACCTGCCCGAAAGGTTAGCCCGATGTCACGGGAATTCAACTGTCTCCCTGTGAAAAACGCCAAACGAAGTAGAAACGTCTGGCGCAACTTGCACGGGTGTTTACTAGGACTGGACCCCTATATCAGCAGTGAAATGGCCGTGTCAATTCGTCGCAGCGACCGTTCTTTTCCGAGTAGGTCCAATACTTCGAAAATTCCGGGACTCACGCCCAATCCGGTGAGTGCCACGCGCAGGGGCTGGAAGATCTTCCCGGCCTGAATCCCCTTCGACTCGGCTAACGCGCGCAGGCTCGCTTCCATGGCGTCGACCGTCCACGCCGGCATCGCGTCGATCGCGCCGCGCGCCGCAGTGAGCAGCTCCGCGGTGCTCGCGCGGTCCTTCCACTGCTTGGCCACGGCGTCGGGATCGTAGGCAATCTCCTCGCGCAGATAGGGCGTGGCCTGGCGCACGATGTCGTCGATCGTGCGCGCCCGCACGCGCAGGAGGTCGAGGAGTTTGACGATCCACTCGTGGCGCGACTCGAACTCGGCGTCGCTCACGAGTCCAGCCGCGATCAGCGCGGGCCGCACGCGCAGCGCCACCTCTGTCATGGGGAGGCGCGAGAGATGTTGCCCGTTCATCCACTCGAGCTTCTTCGGGTCGAACACCGCCGCCTTCTTGAGCAGGCCCGCCGTATCGAAGCGCGCGATCAGCTCCTCGTGCAGCATGACCTCGATGTCGCCACCGGGACTCCAGCCCAGCAGCGCGAGGAAATTGCACATCGCGCTCGGCAGGATGCCCACGTGCTGCCAATCGGCAACCGCGGTGGCGCCATGCCGCTTGCTCAGCTTCTTGCCATCGGTGCCGTGGATCATCGGGAGGTGCGCGAACGTCGGCAGTGCGGCGCCCAGCGCCCGATAGAGCAGGATCTGCTTGGGGGTGTTGCTGATGTGGTCATCGCCGCGCATCACGAGCGTGATGCGCATCGCGATGTCGTCGGAGACGACGGCCAGGTTGTAGACGGGCGAGCCATCGCTCCGGAGGATGATGAAGTCCTCAATGTCCTTGTTCGGGAAGGCGATCCGCTCGTGCACGAGATCCTTCCACTCGGTGGTGCCATCGGGCACGCGGAAGCGGATGGCGTAGGGCTCGCCGCGCGCGAGGCGTGCCTCGACGTCCGCCTTCGGCAGGTCGACCTTCGCGCGATCGACGCGAAAGGCGTGTCCCGGTCCCTTGGCCTCGACCGCGGCACGTTGTGCCTGCAACTCTGCTTGCGTGGTGAAGTCGCAGTAGGCGTGACCGCTCGCGAGCAGGCGCCGTGCGTCTGCGGCGTGGCGCGCTTCATGGGAGCCTTGGTAGACGACTTCCTCATCCCAGTCGAGCCCGAGCCAGCGCAGGCCCTCGAAGATCGCCGCCGTGCTCTCGTCGGTTGAGCGCGCCTTGTCGGTGTCCTCGACGCGCAGCAGGAACTGTCCGCCGACCTTGCGCGCGTAGAGCCAGTTGAAGAGCGCGGTGCGCGCGCCGCCGACGTGCAGGTAGCCGGTGGGAGACGGGGCGAAGCGGAGGCGGGGCGTGTCAGTCACGGATTTTCGGGGGAAGAAACGAGAACGGGCCCGCCGGGAGGCGGACCCGCGTTCGTACCAGACGGAGCGAGAGGGATTCGAACCCTCGATACAGGCGTAAACCCATATGCCGGTTTAGCAAACCGGTGCCTTCAGCCTCTCGGCCATCGCTCCCACGTGCGGTCCATCGACTGGGCGCCCGGTCGGGGCGGCGCACAGCCAGTGGGGAACGTTAGTCCCGCGTGCTGGCGTGGTCAATTCAGGCGGTCGGCGGCCTCTGAACAGCGGACCAAGGCCGACGTCTGGAAACAACAGGGTGACGAATTTCTGCCTGCCTCTGGCGTCCTCGACCAGGAGGTGACACCGTCTTTCGGCTCACCGCAGGTTGTTCTTGCACGCCGGACCCGTTCGCAGGTCGCCCATGCCCTCGTTGCAACGGCACGCCCCGACCCCGTCGGCCCTGCTCGATCCGCACCAGCCCATCCGCTTCCGCTGGCGGAGTCGCACGGTCTACGTGCACTGCCTGCTCGAACGCGCGGCGCTTCCGTACCTCGTGCTGATGGTGGGCGAGGGTCCGCCGCGCCGCTTCCGGGCGTGGCTCCCCACCGATACGCGCGAGATCGTCGTGTCCGCGGCGCGCGAGTGGCTCAACGAACACGCGACGCGTCCGCCTCGTCGCAAGCCCGTCAGCTAGCTCGTTCGCGCGCAGCGAAATCCGACGTGCGGCCCCGCGCCGCCCGACGGATGACTGTCGCGCCAGCGCACGCGCAGGTTGACCACGCCGCCCTCGAAGCTGCCGCCGTGAATGACGTGGCGGACCGAGGGCGCGTCATCCGCGCTGTCGGCTGGCGCGCCCGGTGCCCAGCGACTCTCGAGCAGTTGCCATGCATTGCCCGCCATGTCGTAGAGGCGATAGCCGTTGGCCGGGAAGGCGCGCACGTCGGAGGTGCGGCCGAGCTTGGTGCCGCTCCAGTTCGCGCGCATGGCATCGGGGGTGGCGTCGCCCCAGGGAAATTCCGGATCGTTCAAGCCGCCGCGCGCGGCCCACTCCCATTCCGCTTCGGTCGGGAGCCGCTTGCCTTCCCAGGCGCAGAAGGCGCGCGCCGCAGGCCACGTCACGAACGTCACCGGGCGCGCGGCCTCCGCCATGCTGAAGTCGGTGCCCGACCAATCCTCGAGATAGCGGCCGTTGTGTGACGCCGCCGCGAGCGCGCCCCTCTGCCACGCGGGTTCCGCCAGCACGAAGAGGCGGAAGCGCGCTTTGGTGACGAGCGTGGCATCCATCCAGAACGCCCGCACCGTCAGCTTCCGCCGCGGCATCTCGTCGGCGAAGATGCGCGCGTCGCGCATGCGGTAGCGCGTGAGGAGGCGCGCCACGTCGGCCGAGTCACTGCCGGTTTCGTAGCGTCCCGCGGGAATGCGCACCATGGGCGCGCGGCGCGAAGCGTCGTCGCGCTGCGCACGCGCCGTCGTGTCGGTGGGTGCGGCCCCGGTTCCGATGACCACCAGCACCGACGCCGCGAAGATGCCGCGGATGCGGGTTGCTCGGTGAGAAGCGGTCATGTGCGGAGATGAGAGACGTCGTGCGCTGACTCCCGGTCAGACACCGCGGAGGCCGCGCACGGTTGCTCCGTCGTCGGCTACGCTCCGAACTGCCGCAGGTGGTGATCCGTGTGCTTGTACATGAGGATCGCCCATTCGTCGGGGGAGAGCACACCGAAGAACGCATGCGGATGCCGCGTGCAGACGGACGGCCCACCCTCCACGAACCGGTCCATCAACTCGCGCAGCCGCGCGCACTCGACGTCGAAGTCCCGGCTGTCCTGCACGACCAGCCCAGGCACGGTAGGCGAATTCTTGAACATCGGGTCGTCGTTGCCCAGCGCCTTGGGCTTGATGAGCGCGCCGATGACGCGACCGACCATCATGCGCGGCGGGCGCTTCTCGCCGAGCGCGAGTTCGAACGACATCGCCACATGCGCCATCGCCTGCGCGGGTCCCATCTTGCCCCAGAGCGGCCGCGACGCCGGCGTGAGCGTGCCGACGCGCGCACGGATCTCGGCGATGTTCGCGGAATCGAAGAGGTTCTTCATGACGTGAGTTCCTCCGTGACGAACGTCGCGCGGGCAGCCGGCTCGAGTGGCGATGCAGGCTGACCGCTCGAATCGACGACTACTTGCCCTTGTAGCTGATCTTGTAGATCCGCCCGCCGTTGTCGTCGCTCACGTACACCGAGCCGTCGGTGCCCTGCGCGAGTCCCGTGGGACGGTGCAAACCATCGGCGGTCGGCGTGCCGCCTTCACCAGCAAAGCCGACGGCGAAGTTGTCGAATTCCGCGCCGGCGGCCTTGTCACCCTTCATCGGCAGGAAGACCACGCGGAATCCACCCTGCGGCAGCGGCGCGCGGTTCCATGACCCATGAAAGGCGACAAACGCGCCGCTCTTGTAGCGCGGCGGGAACTGCGCGCCCGTGTAGAAGAGCATCGCGTTGGGCGCCCAGTGGCCGGGGAAGGCGAACACCGGCGCCTTCTTGTCGGCGCAGCGGCCCACCGCCTTGCCGTCGCCGCCGTACTCGGGCGCCATCACCTTGTGCTTCTCGTCGGGATTGTAGAAGCAGTAGGGCCAACCGAAGTCGTCACCCTTGGTCACGTGGAACAGTTCCTCCGACGGCCACTCCGCGCTCTGCTCCGGCGTGAAGCCCCAGTTCTGCGCGAGCTGGTCGCGTCCGTGCTGCGTGACGTAGAGCGACTTGTCGTTCGGATTCCAGACGAGCGAGACGCTGTTGCGGATGCCGGTCGCGAACCGCTGGCCATCGGCCGCGGTCTGGTGCGACTTGGTGGCGTCGAACTGCCAGACACCTGCGCGCGTCTCGAGCTCCACGCACGGGTCGGCGCCCGGCGCCTTGTTCTGGCGATCCTGCGTCTGGCACGAGTTGGTGCGCGATCCGATGTTGAGATAGAGCGCCTTGCCGTCGACCACGAAGTTGTAGGCCGAGTGGCCGCCCGTCGGCATGTTCATGACGATCGTGTCGGGGCTGCTCGCGTCGGGGCGCTCGCCCTTCATGGGAAAGCGCACGACGTTGTTCTTGTTCGTCACGTAGACGTAGCCGTTCGCGATCGCGACCTCGGTGCCATTGGCGTCGGCCACCTTCTCGATCACGTCGGCGTGACCGGTGCCCTTCGTGTCGCGCAGCAACACGAGGCCGCCGTCCTTGCCGAGTCCCATCTGCGACTCACCGCCGGCGCGACCCGCCTGCACGTTCACGTAGACGTCGCCATTGGACGCGACCGTGAGGTGGCGCGAGGTGCCGAGTTTGTCGGCGAAGACGGTCGCGCAGAAGCCAGCAGGAAGGGTCAGTCCGGCGTTGCCCTCGTCACAGGGAACGGCCGCGCGGGCCTGGGCGGCGCGCATGCCACCGTGCTGCAGGATGGCAACGAGGACAGCCGCGCCGAGCGAGGCGGCGGCAAAGGTGGCGGCACGTCGGAACATCGTGGTCATTGGGTTTCGGGGGGAAGGAACGGATCGGACATGGCTTCGATGGCGCGGCTCGGGCGCTTGGCACGCTGGAGCGCGGCGCGAACGTCGGGATCCTTGTCGTCGCTCAGTGCGTCGAGTGCCTTGCGCGCGTCGGGCGATGACGCGTGTGACAGACCCTGCACGGCGGCCACGCGCAAGGCGGTGGACTTCCGCTTGAACAACAGGCCGCCGGGCTTGGCACCCTCGATCAACTGCGCGAGTGCCTCGGGCGTGCCCATCGCTGCGAGCGCGACGTGGAGCGCGGTGAGCACTTCGGGATCCTGTTCGGCGCTGATGGCGGTGAGCAACCGCTCCGTGGCGCGCGGATGGCGCGAAGCGCCGAGGGTAACGGCGGCCTTGGCGCGGACCTGCGGCGCGGGGTCGACGAGCGCGCCCTCGACGGCGCGCACCGAGCGCGGCGTCGCGAATCGTCCCACGGCCTGCACGGCGGAGCGGCGCACGCGCTCGTCTTCATGCTTCACGAGCGGTACGCAGGCGTCCTCGAGGTCCGACGCCTTGAGTTCGGCAGCCAGGTCGAGACCGTTGCGCACGACGAACCAGCGCGGATCGGTGAGCAGCCAGCGGATCAGGTCCGGTGCGGGCTTGAGCTGCACGAGGATGTTGAACAACGCGCGGCGTTCGGCGCGCGTGTCGGCAATGGGCAACCGATCGACGAGGAGCTGTGCGCCGAGTTCGCCGGTCTGGCGCAACACGGCCACCGCGAGCGCAGCGTCGTCGCCACCCTGGCCGATGAGCGGCACGACGTGCTGCAGGATCAGGCCGCGTGCGAGGCGCCGCACGCCGATGGTGTACATGCGGAGCGCCCCTTCGCTCTTGGTGGCGGCGCGCGCACGGAAGACGCGGTCGAGCAGCTCCGCGATCGGGCGACCCTCGCGCTTGTCGGCGGCTCGTTCCGCGTAGGGCACGAGCAGGTCGAGGATGCGGGCGATCTCGTTGGGGGACTGCGTGGCCTCGAGTTCCGCGAGCAGCGCGCTCAGTGAGTCGGCGCCGCGTTCCTTGCGGATCGTGCTGTCGATGCCCGGCAAGCTCGTCGGCGTGACGCGCATGATGTCGGCGAGTCGCGGATCCGAATCGTACGTGGCCTCGATGGCGCTCCGTCCCACGCCGATGAGGGAGCGGGCGAAGCCGCGAGCTGCGGCGCCGCGCTCGGGTTCGCGCGCCAGTTGCTCGGCCACGGCGAGGAGTTCCGCCGGTGACGCGTCGGGGCCGATGGTGAGCGACTTCACTTCATGTCCGCGGATCTGCGCCGCGAGTTCGGCGATGCCGGCGCCGCGTGTGGTCACCACTTCGCCGTTGGCGATGAGGTCGAGCAGCCGCGGCTCGAGCGTGGTGGGCTCGGACTGGATGACCGCGTGCAGCAGGGCACCCAAGGTGCGTTCACGGAGCGCCTCCGGCCGGTCGAGGAGGATGCCCTCGACGAGTCGGGCGAACTGTTCGGCGACGGCGATGGCGGACGACACGCTCGCTGGCGGAACCCATGGGAAGAGGGAAGCGGAGGGCACAGGATTCGAACCTGTAAGCCGGTTGCCCGGCGCCGGTTTTCAAGACCGGTGCAATAGCCGTTCTGCCAGCCCTCCTGACAACCTGACAAGGTACGGGCACGCCCGGAGGGGCGGTACACCCCACTTGGGTCAAGTGGGTGGAGAAACGGCCCGATTTGCCCCATCTTTACGACTTGTCGTTTGGCCGGGCTTCGCGATGCGGGGTCCGGCCGGCCCGTTGGCCACTCCATGGCCACCCTTCCGCCCCCGTCTGGTGACGCTGCCCCGCCTCGCTCGCACCCGGTCCAGTTCGGCGCCCACGCGCCGGCACGAGACCCCGCGCGTGCTCATGATCGGCGGATCGATCAACCAGACGACGATGCTCCACCAGATCGGACTCGCCCTGGGGTCGGAGGTGGCGTGCGCGTATTCGCCGTACTACACCGACGGATACCTGGAGGCGCTCAATCGCCTCGGGTTCCTGAACTTCACGGTGGCCGGACACGGGGGGCAGTTCCGCCGGAAGACCACCGCCTACCTGCGAGATCAGGGTCTTCCGGTGGACGAGGGCGGACAGCGCGACGACTACGACCTGGTGGTGACAGGTTCCGACCTGATCATCCAGCGCAACATCCGGAACAAGCCGATCGTGCTCGTGCAGGAAGGCATGACGGACCCCGAGAACCTCGCCTACCACCTCGTGCGCCATCTGGGCCTGCCGCGCTGGATCGCGAGCACGTCGACGACGGGACTCTCACTCGCGTACCGCAAGTTCTGCGTGGCGAGCGAGGGCTATCGCGACTTCTTCCTCGCAAAGGGCATCCCCTCCGATCGGCTCGTCGTCACCGGCATTCCCAACTTCGACGACTGCCAGCAGCTGCTCGCGAACGACCATCCCGACAGCGGCTACGTGCTCGTGGCGACGTCCGACGCGCGCGAGACGCTCAAGTTCGACAGTCGCAAGCGCTTCCTGCTGTGGGCGCGCGAGAAGGTGGCGGGCCGTCGCGCGGTGTTCAAGCTCCACCCGAACGAGCATGCCGAACGTGCGACGCGCGAGATCCACGCAGTGTTCCCCGGCGCGCAGGTGACGCAGGTCGGGAAGACCGACCACATGATCGCGAACTGCAGCGCGCTCATCACGCAGTTCAGCACCGTGGTCTACGTGGGGCTCGCGCTCGGCAAGGAGTGCCACTCGTACTACGACATCGAGCAACTGCGCCGCATGACGCCGATGCAGAATGGCGGCACGAGTGCGGAGCGGATCGCGGAGGTCTGTCGCACCCTGCTGGCCGACCACGCGGAGCAGTCGGCTGCGGAGCGCTGGCGCCGGGTGGCCTCGTGATGCGGGTGGTGACCGTGGTGCAGGCGCGCCTGGGTTCGACGCGACTGCCGGGCAAGATCATGGAGGATCTTGGTGGGGCGCCGGTCCTGGTGCGCATGCTGGAGCGGGTGCGCGCGTCGACGCTCGCAGGCACCGTGGTGCTGGCCACCACGACCGACGCGCCGGATCGGGCGGTCGTGGACGTCGGAACGCGCATGGGCATTCCGACCATCTGCGGGCATCCCACCGACCTGCTCGACCGCCACATCGCGGCCGCGCGCCAGCATGGCGCCGACGTCGTCGTGAAGATCCCGAGCGATTGCGTGATGATCGGACCCGAGGTGATCGACGAGGTGATCGGTGCCTGGCTCGCAGCGCCGGATGCGTGGGACTACGTGTCCAACCTCCACCCGCCGACGCACCCCGACGGCAACGATGTCGAGGTCATCTCGATGGCGTTGCTCGAGCGCGCGCACCGCGAGGCGACGCGGCCGATGGACCGCGAGCACACGACGCCCTGGTTCTGGGACCCGCCGGGCCGCTTCCGCTGTCTGAACGTGCGTTGGAGCGACGGGCGCGACCTCGCCAAGACGCATCGCATCGTGCTCGACTACCAGGAGGACCTCGACCTGATGCGCGCGGTGTTCGAGGGCATCGAGGAGCGCTGGCCGCACGTGAGCACGGCCGAGATCGCGAACTGGATGGACGCACACCCGGATGCGATGCGCCTCAACGCGCACCTCAACGGGGTCAACTGGTACCGGCATCACCTGGACGAACTCACGGCCGTGACCGCGGCCGACACCCGCACGCCCTTGACCGCATGAAGACCGCATGAACACCGCCGATCGCGACGCGCTCAGTGCGCTCGCCCTCCGAGTCCGCGAGCACTGCATCCGCATGAGCACCGATGGCGGGTGCTTCCTCGGGGCATCGCTCTCCTGCGCCGACCTCATCGTGCACTTGTACAGCAAGGTGCTCAAGGTCAGCCCCGCCATGCTCACGGATCCCGGCCGGGACTACCTGCTCTTGTCCAAGGGGCATGACGTGCCGGCGCTCTACGGCACGCTGGCCGAGCTCGGCTACTTCCCCAAGGAGCGGCTCGCGAATCACCTCAAGCCGACCGACAAGATCTACTGGCACCCGAACCGGGCGATTCCCGGCGTCGAGTTCCACTCGGGATCGTTGGGCCACCTGCTGAGCGTGAGCGCTGGTATCGCGTACGACATCAAGCTCCGCGGCGGCACGAACAAGGTCTACGTGATCGTGGGCGACGGTGAGCTCGACGAGGGCTCGATGTGGGAGGGGCTGCTCGTGGCGAGCGCGCAGAAGCTCGACAACCTCGTGATCATCGTCGACCGCAACGAGTTCCAGGCGAACATCCGCACCGAAGAGCTGATCCCGCTCGAGCCGCTGATCCCCAAGTTCCAGGCGTTCGGTGCCAACGCCGTGGGCTGCGACGGCCACGACTTCGATGCGCTCGAGCAGGCGTTCGCGCAGGTGGGCCAGGGACCGGGCCCGAGCGTGATCGTGGCTACGACGGTGCGCGGCCGCGGGCTGCCGAGCATCGAGAAGCGCGCCGACCGCTGGTTCGTGAACTTCACGCACGACGAGATCGACCAGCTCATGCACGAACTCCATGGCGAGGCCAAGGCCGCGCTCGCGTCCGAAACACTGATGGTGCGCTAGGCCATGCCGCTCATCTACGAAGACCTCCTCGCGCAGGCCGTCCAGCAGGACGAGCGCGTCATCATCATGACGGCCGAGAACCGTGCGCCCGTGCGCGGACTGCCGCCCAAGATCGGCAAGCGGTTCCTCGACGTCGGCATCACCGAGCAGACGATGATCGGCATGGCGGCCGGCATGGCGTTGCGCGGACGCGTGGTGGTCTGCCACGCGCTCGCGACGTTCGCGGTGTTCCGGCCGTACGAGTTCATCCGCAACGACGTCTGCATCCCGAACCTGCCGGTCAAGATCGTCGGCTGGGTGCCGGGCATCCTGTCCGACGCGAATGGTCCGACGCACCAGGCCATCGAGGACATCAGCATCATGCGCGGCCTGCCGAACATGAAGGTCTATGCGCCGGCCTCGGTGGACGAACTGCTGCTGGGCTTCCCGCACATCCTCGCGGACATGAGTCCGTGGTACATGCGCTACAACCCGCGTCCCGCGGCGTGGACGCCGGCGCCGTTCGCGATCGGCAAGGCGGAGGTCGTGCGCGAGGGCAAGGACGTCGCGATCCTCACCTACGGCGCGCTGGCCAAGGAAGCGTACGAGGCCGCGGAGCTGCTCGGGCAGAAGGGCACCTCGGTGCACTTCGTGAACGTGCGTACCCCGAAGCCGATCGACGAAGAGGCGATCGTGCGCGCCGCGCGCGGCACGCGGCTGCTCGTGACCGTCGAGGACCACTTCGCGTCGGGTGGCCTTGGCACGATCGCCGCCGAGGTGTGCATGAAGCACCGGGTGCTGGCCAACCACCTGTCGATCGCCTTCGACGGGAAGTGGTTCACGCCCACGCTGCTCGGTCCCGCCATCGAGGCCGAAGGGATGAGCGGACCGCAGATTGCCGACCGCATCACGGCCGCGCTCGCGGCCGTCCAGAACAACTGAACGCGAGGACAGGACACATGGCCGCGCCAACGATGATTCCGCTTCCGACCATCACCGAGTCGGACAAGATCTGGGCCCGCTCCGAGGGGCTCATTCCCGTGGGGACGCAGACGCTCGCGAAGGGACCGGGGCAGTACGTGAAGGGGGTCGCGCCCAAGTACGCCCGCAAGGGCAAGGGAGCGTGGCTCACCGACGTGGACGGCAACGAGTTCCTCGACATGAACATGGGGATCGGGCCGCTCGTGCTTGGCTACGGCTATGAGCGGGTGGACAATGCGATCAAGGCGCAGCTGGCCGACGGCATCACGTTCTCGCTCATGCATCCGCTCGAGGTGGAAGTCTCCGAGATGGTGCGCGACCTCGTGCCGTGCGCCGAGGCGGTGCGCTTCAGCAAGACCGGCGTGGACGTGACGTCGGTGGCGGTGCGCATCGCGCGCGCGACCACGGGGCGCAACAAGGTGCTCTGCTGCGGCTACCACGGCTGGCACGACTTCTACATCGCGGTGACCGATCGCAGCAAGGGCATTCCGCAGGCGATCAAGGACCTGTCGTTCACGTTCGACTACAACTCGATCGAGTCGTTTGATGCGTCGCTCGACGACGACATCGCCTGCGTGATCCTCGAGCCGACGGTGTTCGAGGAGCCCAAGCCGGGCTTCCTCGAGCACCTGCGCTCGGTCTGCACGAAGAAGGGCATCGTGCTGATCTTCGACGAGATGTGGACCGGCTTCCGCATGTCGACGGGCGGTGCGCAACAGTACTACAACGTCACGCCGGACTTGGCGACGTTCTCCAAGGCGATCGCGAACGGCATGCCGCTCTCGGTCATCGCGGGCCGCAAGGACCTCATGCAGGTGCTCGAGAAGGAGACGTTCTTCGTCACCACGTTCGGCGGCGAGGCGCTCTCGCTCGCGGCGGCCAAGGCCACGATGCTCGAGCTCGTCGAGAAGAAGGTGCCCGAATACCTCTGGAAGCAGGGGCAGAAGGTGAAGGACGGCTACAACGCGATTGCCACCGAGCTCGGCATCAGCGCGTGGACCAAGTGCGTCGGCCAGTCGACGCGCTCGGCCGTCGTGCTCGACGCCAAGGCGGGCAACCCGCTCGAGCTCAAGAGCCTGCTGCAGCAGGAGCTGATCCGCCGCGGCGTGCTCTGGACCGGCGCCCACGCCATGAGCTTCTCGCACGGCGACAAGGAAGTTGCGCACCTGCTCAACGCGTACAAGGAGTCGCTCTCGGTGCTCAAGGACGCAGTCACGTCCGGCGACATCAAGGGCCTCGTGCAGGGCGAGCTCGTGGAGCCGGTCTTCCGGCGCACGAGCAACTTCAACATGAAGCCGAACACGAAGTGAGCGTCGCCAGCGAATTCTCCCTCGAGGGGCAGGTGGCGGTCGTCACCGGCGCCGCCGGGCTCATCGGTCGTCATCACTGCGAGGCGCTCCGCGATGCGGGTGCCGTCGTGGTGCTGGTCGACATGAACCAGGCGGCCCTCGACGCCGCCGCTGCCGACCTCGCGAAGGGAGGCGGCCGCGCGCCACTCGCGGTCAAGGCCGACATCACGAGCGAAGCGGACCTGACGGCGCTCCGCGACGCGTTGCGCGGCACGTATGGCCGCATCGACGTGCTCGTCAACAATGGCGCGATCAACGACAAGGTCGAGTCGCGCACGATGGGCGTGGACGCGACCAAATTCGAGAACTTTCCGCTGGAAGAGTGGCGTCGCGTGATCGACGTCAACACCACGGGCGTCTTCCTCCCGAGCCGCATCCTCGGCGCCGACATGGCTGTGGCGGGGCGTGGCAGCATCATCAACGTGTCGAGCACGTACGGGCTGGTGGGCCCGGACCAGAGTCTCTACGTGAAGCCCGACGGCACGCGCACGATGTACAAGTCGCCCGCCTATCCCACGAGCAAGGGAGCCGTGCTCGCGTTCACGCGCTTCCTTGCGGCCTACTGGGGCCCCGCCGGCGTGCGCGTCAACACGCTCGTGCCGGGCGGCGTGGAAGCGGGACAGGAAGAATGGTTCCTGCAGAACTACGGCAAGCGCACGCCGCTCGGTCGCATGGCGCAGCCCAATGACTACCGCGGCGCGCTGCTTTTTCTCGCGAGCGACGCGAGCCGCTACGTGACGGGCTCCACCGTGGTCGTGGATGGAGGGTTCACCGCATGGTGAGCGACGCCCCCGCCAGTGCCGAGGTTCTTGCGCGGGCCAAGCGCGTGAAGCTCGTGCTCACCGACTGCGACGGCGTGCTCACCGACGCCGGCGTCTACGTCTCGGCGCAGGGCGAGCAGATGAAGCGCTTCTCGTTGCGCGACGGCATGGGCGTCGAGCGGCTCCGCACGATTGCCGGCATCGCGGTGGGCATCATCACGCGCGAGCAGTCGGCGATCCTCGCCAAGCGCGCGGAGAAGCTCAAGATCGAGGAGCTGCACCTCGGCATTCGCGAGAAGCTTCCCGAAGTGCAGGCGATCGCCGCCAAGCGCGGCATCAGCCTGGACGAGATCGCCTACATCGGCGACGACGTCAACGACCTTGACGTGCTCGACGTGGTGGGGCTCGCCGCGGCGCCGTGTGATGCGGAGCCGCTCGTGCTCGACCGTGTGCACCACATCTGCCGCCGCGCGGGCGGCCACGGCGCCTTCCGCGAGTTCGCGGAGTTGGTGCTCGCCGCCCAATTCCCCCCGGCCGCGCTGCGGCCCATCACCTCCAGGCACGACTGATGACTTCCTCGACCAACCACACGGCTCGTCGCGTCACCCTCAAGAACGGCAAGGCGATGGGCGACGGCGAGCCCTGCTACGTGATCGCCGAGATCGGCATCAACCACAACGGTTCGCTGGAGCTGGCCAAGCAGATCATCGACGGTGCGGTGCATGCCGGGGCGAGCTGCGCCAAGTTCCAGAAACGCACGCCCGAGGTCTGCACGCCCAAGAGCGAGTGGCACAAGGAGCGCGACACGCCGTGGGGGCGCATGACCTACATCGACTACCGGCACCGCGTCGAGTTCGGGAAGGACGAGTACGCCGAGATCGATCGCTACTGCCGCGCGAAGGGCATCGACTGGACCGCGTCGTGCTGGGACGAGGAGTCGGTGACCTTCATGGAGCAGTTCAACCCGCCGTTCTACAAGGCGGCGAGCGCGTCACTCACCGACTGGCCGTTGCTCAAGGCGATGATCCGGACGGGGCGTCCGCTGATCATCTCGACGGGCATGAGCACGCAGGAGGAGATCGACGAGGCCGTCAAGGCGATCGGGCTCGCGAACCTGCTGATCGCGCACTCGACGTCGTCGTACCCGTGCCCGCCCAAGGAGCTCAACCTGCGCATGATCCAGTCGTTGCGGGCGCAGTTTCCCGGCACGCCGATCGGCTACAGCGGCCACGAGGTGGGACTGGCCACGTCGGAGGTCGTCGTGGCCCTCGGCGCGGCGTTCGTCGAGCGCCACATCACGGTGGACCGCGCGCTCTGGGGCTCGGACCAGGCGGCGTCGGTCGAGATCGTCGGCTTCGAGCGCCTCGTGCGCGACATCCGCACGATCGAGGAGGCGATGGGCGATGGCGTGAAAGTGGTGTATGAGTCGGAGCTCAAGAAGCGCGAGAGCCTGCGGAAGCCGAAGGAAGCGAACTAAGACTACGGGACACCATTCATGAACTTGCAGGTCATCTCCCTCGGCATCATGACGTTGAGCGCGCTGGCGATGCTCCTCGCGGAGCGCCGCTGGCCGTACAACGCCGACCAACAGCTCTTTCGCGAGGGCTTCTGGACGGACTTCGTGGGCTATTGCCTGCTGCAGAGCTACGCGCTGGGCGTCGTCATCACCGTGCTGCTCTTCTGGCTCAATGCGCACACGACGTGGTCGGCCCACTCGGTCATCGGCAGCTGGCCGGTCTGGACGCAGGTGCTGCTCTTCCTCGTCACGCACGACCTGTACATCTACTGCTTCCACCGCTTCCAGCACGGGAACCGGTTCTTCTGGCGACTGCACGAGGCGCACCACTCCACGCCCAACGTCGACTGGCTGAGCGGCGTGCGCTCGCACTCGCTCGAGATCCTGATCAACCAGACGATCGAGTTCGCCCCGATGATCCTGCTCGGCGCCTCGCCCGAGGTGCCCATCATCAAGGGCACGATCAGCGCGGTGTGGGGGATGTTCATCCACGCCAACATCGACATCCGGCTCGGGTTTCTGCAGTTCGTCTTCAACGGACCGGAGATGCATCGCTGGCATCACGCGCTCGACCGTGAAGCGTACGACATGAACTTCGGCACCAAGTTCGCGCTCTGGGACTGGCTCTTCGGCACGGCCTTCTTCCCCGACCGCAAGACGCGGAAGGCGGACGCCTACGGTCTCGAGGACAAGAACTTTCCGCTGGGCAACGGGACGGCGTACTTCAAGCAGCACGCGTACGCGTTCCGCAGCCACGCCGAGACGCAGCAGGAGATGTACGATCACGCGCACGCGGGCGACGCAGCGCCGGCTCCCGCCGACGGTGCCGTGCCATCGAGCGCGAAACTCAGCGATGACGCCGCCGACGCGGCATCACGTGCGAAACTGCCCGATGACGCCGCGCCGCGGGAAGCGGCGCGCGCCGAGGTGTGAACACGAGCGCCAAGTCGGTCGGGTACGTTACCGCGGTCTCGGTCGCGGTGGCCGACATGGTCGGCACCGGGGTGTTCACCTCCCTCGGGTTCCAGGTGGTGGGAACGCACACGGGGTTCGCGTTGCTCGCCATCTGGGCGCTGGGCGGAGTGGTGGCGCTCTGCGGTGCGCTCTCGTACGCGGAGCTCTGCGCGACGATTCCGCGCTCGGGCGGCGAGTATCACTTCCTGCGGCGGGTGTACCATCCCGTGCTCGGTCTGCTGGCCGGCTGGTCGGAGATCACCGTGGCACACGCGGCGCCGATCGCGCTGGCGTGCATCGCGATCGGCACCTTCCTGCAGGGGATCGTGCCCGGGAGTGCGCGCACGATCGGCGTGGTGACATTGCTGGCCGTGACAGGCATCCACGCGGTCTCGCTCAAGGTGGCGCAGGCGTTCCAGGTGAGCTCCACGAGCGTCAAGGTGCTGCTCATCATCGGCTTCGTGATCGTGGGCGCGGTGCTGCCCACGCACACCGACGTGTCGTTCGCGCCCACGATGCAGGCGTTCGGCGAGATGCGATCGGCGTCATTCGCCGTGTCGCTCATCTACGTATCGTATGCGTTCAGCGGATGGAACGCGGCGGCGTACATGGTGGGCGACATCCGTGATCCGCAGCGGACGCTGCCGCGCGCCATGCTGCACGCGACGCTCTTCGTGACCGTGATCTACATGGCGCTCAACTGGACCTTCCTGCGCGCCGTGCCGATGGCGGAGATGTCGGGGAAGGTCGAAGTGGGCGGGTTGGCGGCCAGCGCCCTGTTCGGTCCGGCCGGCGGTCGCGCCATGAACATCATGCTCGCCATCGTCCTGCTCTCGGCCATCAGCGCGATGAGCTTCGCGGGGCCACGCATCTCGCAGGTGATCGGCGAGGACGTGCCGGCGCTCGAGTTCTTCGCGCGGCGATCCGCGGATGGCCAGCCGCGCAACGCGCTCGTGGCGCAGCAGCTGATCGCACTCGCGTTCATCCTCACGGGCACGTTCGAGCCGGTGCTGGCCTATGCCGGCTTCACGATGAACCTCTTCAGCCTGCTCGTCGTGCTCGGCGTGTTCGTGCTGCGCCGGCGGGAGCCCGACCTGCCGCGCCCGTACCGGACGTGGGGCTACCCCGTGACGCCCCTCATCTTCATCGCGCTCTCGATCTGGACGTTGACGTTCGTCACGATCGAGCGGCCGGCGACGGCGCTCTACGGCCTGCTGACGGTGCTGAGCGGCTTCTTCCTGTTGTTGTTCAAGCGCTCGAACGCCGAAGAAACGGCCGGCCCCTGAGCGAACGGGGCCGGCCGTTGGTCGAGGGGAAGCGCGCGAGTGCTACGGCTTCTTGCTCGAGCGCGCGCCCGGACGGGTGATGACCGGCGCCGTGGAGCGGACGGCGGTGTCGCCGCCGAGCGGCACCGGGTTCGGTTGTGGTGCCACGGGATCGGGCGCGAGATCACCGAGGCCGGTCGCCTTGGCGAGCTTGCGCGTCGTCTCCATGACGGTGGGCGCGTAGGCCGGGTCGCCCGTGAGTCGCAGCGCCTCCGTGAGCACGAGGCCGGTGCTCACGTAGAGGTATGGGATGCCGACCGACGGCCGGTCCACCCAGTGCCCCTTCTTGATGATCGCGGCCTGTCCGACGAAGACGTCCTTCCAGAGCGTCTTGGTGCGCTGGACGTCGAGGAACCCCTGGCCGGGCAGCTGCAGCGTGTCCTTGGATGCCTTGATCGGCGCCGGCATGAGCTTGCGCGCGAGCCCCTGCGTGAGGAGGTAGCCGCCCATGCCCAATGATTCGCCGTAGCCTGCGGACGTGCGCGCGAGGTAGATCGGTCGCTCGGGGAAGGCATCCTGGATCATGCGGAGCACGAAGATGTCCGCGCGCTCGAGGAAGCCGTGCTGCAACTGCTTGGGATCGATCGTGGCCACCAGCTCGCCCTTCTGGAAGAGTTGCGGCTGCTGCAGGTCGACGTAGAGCGGCACCTTGTCGGCGTCGTCCAGCGACATGTTGATCGGCCCCCTGGCCGGCTTCGTCCACTTCTTGTCGCGATAGATGGCCGGGCCGGCCACCGCGTCGTACTCGTAGACCGGACGGCGGATGATCTGCCGCGTGTACCACTCGGTGTTGAGCAACGACGTGTTGGCGATGACGACGTCCTTGCGGATGCCCTCGACTTCCTGCGCGTACCAGAGCGGGAAGGTGTCGTTGTCGCCGACGGTGACGAGCACGGCGTACGGCTCGACCGAATTGAGGATGTCGTGCGCGAAGTCGCGGGTGTCGGTTTCGCCGGCGCGCGACGCCCACTTGGCGTTGCCCATGGCGGGCACGACGGCGATGAGCAGCACGGGCAGCCCCATGAGCCAGCCGCGCCTGGTCGGGTTGGTGAGGGTCTCGCGGCCGACCACGACCGTCTCGCTCTGCGCCAGCTGCGAGACGGTCTCCCAGACGAAGGCGAGGCCCAGTGCGGCCCAGACGCTCCACGCCGAGAACGACCAGAGGTAGAAGTAGTCGCGGTCACGCACTTCGCGATTGACCGAGTCCTGCAACTCGGGACTCTGCGATGCGCCGTACTTGAAGTTGAGGTAGTAGATGAGCAACAGCGTGAGCGTGAACATCAACGGCCCGAAGAACGAGAAGCTTCGTCGGTCCCGTTGCCAATGCACGTAGCCGCCCAGAAGCCCCAGCAGGAGGAAGATCACGGCGAGCGCGGTCTGGATGCCGGGGGCGGCGCTGTCGCCGTCACGCCACCACTGCCACTTGAAGTAGTGCCACCACATGCCCATCTGCGCGGAGAGCGGCGCCTGCCGCGTGCCCAGGTCCGGCTTGCCGTACTGGCCGCGGTTGAAGTTGTACATGAAGGCGTCGTACGTGCCCTTGCTGAACGTGCAATCCAGCTTGAGGCCGGCCCGGCACGCCGTCGGGTCGCCCTCGTTGAGCGGCGGGTTGTGCGCGGCACGGATGGGCTGCGTGGCGAACACGGAGCCGCCGAGGAGGATCGCGCCGAGGATGGCCGAGAGCAGCTTCCAGCGCAGCACGGTGCGCGGCCGGCGCACGATGACCGCAATCGCGATGGCCGGGCCCGCGAGCATGCCGGCCATGTGGTTGGTGTAGCCGAGGCCGCAGAGGTACGCGACGAGCACGAGCAGCCGGTCCGCCTTGCGACCATCCGGCTCGTCGCACCAGCGCACCGTGAGCCACGAGCAGACGGCGAGTCCGACGAGCGAGATGGTGTAGACCTTCTCGTTGACCACCGACTGGTTCCAGACCGTGAACGCGGTGGAACCGATGACAGCGGACACGCCGGCGACGACGAGTCGCGTCCAGCGCTCGGCGAACCAGTGGACGAGCACGCGCTCCGTGATCAGGAACCACATGCCGGCCGAGACCGCGCTGGCCACCGCTGCGAGCACGTTGATGCGCATGGCGACGGTGGGCGCGATCGGCAGGATCGCGGCGACCCGTCCGATGAGGACGAAGAACGGGTTGCCCGGCGGATGCGGGAGGCCGAGCACGTACGCCGCCGTGATGTACTCGCTCGTGTCCCACATGGCCGTCGAGGGGGCCAGGGTCACGAGGTACAGGAGCAGCACCGCGAGGGCGGCAATGCCGGCCGCGAGGTATGACGGTCGGTAGTCGAGCTCGGTGGCGCGAGGTGCGGTCATGGCCTTGTCTGGGGAGCCGGCGGCACGTCCCGCCGGGCTGTGGCTGGGGCAACCGCGAAATCTCGCCCCCCCTCCACCCGTGGACAACCGCTGTCGCGCGAGGGTTGGCCGCGACGTGGGCGGTCGCCGACCGCCAGCGGTGACCCGGGAAACCATCCGGCAACTGGTCGTGTCACAGTGGAAGAACCGCCGCGCCGGGCAGACCGGTTGGCGACCCCTCCTTTCCTGGACGCACCGTGATTCGACGCGCCAGCAGCGGACGCATCGTGCAGGTCCACCTCGACGGCCGGCTCGCGGCGCCGTTGCATCGCCAGGTCTACGACGGCCTGCGCGCGCTGATTCTCGACGGCACGCTGCGCCGCGGCGCGAGCGTCTCCTCGACGCGCGAAATGGCCCACGAGCTCAACGTCTCGCGCAGCACCGTCATCCTCGCCTACAAGCAGCTGCGCGACGAAGGCTACCTGCTCGGCCGCATGGGGTCGGCGACCCGCGTCTGCTCCACGTTGCCCGATCTCGCGTTGCGCGCGCAGCCCGCGCCCTCGCAGCGCAAGGCGGACGCGCATCGCGCGGCGCCGTCGACACGCGCACGCAAGCTGCTGGCGTTGCCGCGGCGCATGAACCTGATCGACCATGCCCCGCGCGCGTTCCGTGCGGCGGTACCGGCGGTGGACATGCTGCCGGTGGACGCGTGGGGGCGCCTCTTGGCGCGACGCTGGCGGCGCGCGTCGGCGCGGGCCCTCGCGTACAGCGATCCGTTCGGCTATCTGCCGCTCCGCACCGCGATCGCGGACTACCTGGCGACGGCACGCGGCGTGGTCTGCGAGCCCGCGCAGGTGATGATCGTCAACGGCGCGCTCGAAGCGCTCGACCTCGCGTGTCGCGTGGTGCTGGATCCCGGCGACGTGGCCTGGCTCGAGGATCCGGGGTACTTCGCGGCGCACGGGCCGCTGACCGCGGCGGGCGCGCGCATCGTGCGCGTGCGGGTGGACGCCCACGGCATCGACGTGGCGCAGGGACGGCAGCTCGCGCCGCACGCGCGGCTCGCGTTTGTCACGCCAACCAGGCAGCAACCGCTGGGCGTGACGCTCTCGCTCGAGCGGCGGCTCGCGCTCATCGAGTGGGCGCGGTCCGCGGGCGCGTGGATCTTCGAGGACGACTACGACGGCGAATTCCGCTACGGCGGGCGCCCGCTCTCGTCGCTGCAGGGCCTCGATCCCGACGGCAGCGTGATCTACGCGGGCACGTTCAGCAAGGTGCTCTTTCCTGCACTCCGGCTCGGCTACGTGGTGGTGCCGCCGGCGCTCGTCGATGCGTTCGGCGCCGCGCGCTACTTCCTCGACTTCTCCTCGTCGTATCTCGAGCAGGCGGTGCTCACGGATTTCATCACCGAGGGACACTTCGAGCGGCACATCCGGCGCACGCGCGCGGTGTACGCGGAACGACAGGCGCTGCTCTACGCGCTTGCGCGCAAACAGCTCGCGGGACGGCTCTCGCTGCAGGAGAGCGACGCGGGGATGACCGTGGTGGGTTGGCTGCCACCGTCGATGTCGGAGTTCGACTTCGCGCGCGCGACCCACGCACGTGGCGTGGACGTGGAGCTGCTCTCGAGTTTCACCGGTCGTCCGATAGCGCCGGGCGTGGTGCTTGGCTTCGCCGGCATCCGCGACTGGGAAATCCGCGAGGGCGTGACCAACCTCTCGCGCGCGTTCGACGACCTCGAGCGGGGCACCCGTCTCGCGGCGAAGGGTGGCGCCCGCCGGTCATGAGGCGACGCCACTTCCTCACGTCGCTCGCAGCGGGCGCGACTCTGCCATTTGCCGTGCGCGATGGTCGTGACGAGATCGCGCTGCGCGCCGGCGTCGTGCGGCGCATGCCGCAAGCTGGCGCGGGCCGCCTCACGGCTCGGCCGCCCGCCCGCGGCACGCTCACGCTGCCCGCCGGCATTCATCCGGTGCCGCTGCCAGATGGTCGCGAAGCGCAGCTGCTCGTGCCAGCCAAGGTTGCAGCGAGCGCCGGCGCTGCAGCGCCACTCGCGCTGATGCTCCACGGTGCCGGTGGCAGCGTGCGCGGTCCGATGCGCTTCGCCGGTGAGGCCGCCGAGGAAACCGGCACCATCCTGCTCGTTCCCAAGTCTCGCGACAGCACCTGGGACCTGCTGCACGGCGGCTTCGGCCCCGACGTCGAGACCATCGATCGCTGCCTCGCGTGGGCGTTTGGCGCGTGCAACGTGGACCCCAAGCGGCTCGCCATCGCGGGCTTCTCCGATGGCGGCTCCTACGCGCTCTCGCTCGGCTTGCTCAACGGCGACCTGTTCTCGCACGTCGTCGCGTTCAGCCCGGGCTTCATCGGCAGCGACGAACCGTTCGGGAATCCTCCGGTCTTCATTTCGCACGGCACGGCGGACGAGGTCCTGCCGATCGATCGCACGAGTCGCCGGATCGTGCCGTCTCTCAAGCGGCGCGG
>JANYHJ010000123.1 GCA_025359135.1 Gemmatimonadota bacterium
GTTGGACAGGATCTTGTCCACGCGGGCCCGTTCGACGTTGAGGATCTTGCCGCGCAGCGGCAGGATGGCCTGGAACTCGCGCTTGCGGCCCTGCTTGGCCGAGCCGCCGGCCGAGTCGCCCTCGACCAGGTACAGCTCGCAGAGGGCCGGGTCGGAGTAGGTGCAGTCGGCGAGCTTGCCGGGCAGGTTGCCGACGTCGAGCGCCGACTTCTTGCGCACCAGGTCGCGGGCCTTGCGCGCCGCCTCGCGCGCGCGCGCGGCCGAGAGCGCCTTGTCGAGAATCGCGTTGCCGACCCGCGGCGTTTCCTCGAGGTAGCTCGCCAGCAGGTCATTGACGACCGTCTTGACGGCGCTCTCCGCCTCCGAGTTGCCGAGCTTGGTCTTGGTCTGTCCCTCGAACTGCGGCTCCTTGACCTTGATCGACAGCACCGCCGTCAGCCCTTCGCGCACGTCGTCGCCCGAGAGCTTGGCTTCCTTGTCCTTGGCCGAGAACGACGACTTGCCGAGGTGCTTGTTGATCACGCTCGTGAGCGCCGACTTGAAGCCGGTGAGGTGCGTACCGCCCTCGTGCGTGTTGATGTTGTTGACGAACGAGAAGACCTGCTCCGAGTAGCCGTCGTTGTACTGGAGCGCGAGCTCGATCTCGATCTCGTCCTTGGCCGTGTCGATCGAGACAATCTTCTCGTGCACGACCTTCTTGTCCTTGTTCAGGTGCTGCACGAATTCCACGAGGCCGCCCTTGGCGTAGAACACTTCCTCCGGCACCTCGCCCTCGCGCATGTCCCGGATCGTGATCGTGAGCCCCTTGTTGAGGAACGACAGCTCGCGCAGCCGGCTCACGAGCGTCGCACGATCATAGCGCAGCTCGGTGAAGATCTGGTGGTCGGGCTTGAACCACACCTTGGTGCCCGTGTCCTTGGGCTTCACGTTGCCCATCGCGGTCAGCTTCTGCACCGTCACGCCGCGCACGAAGGACATGTAGTGCTCCTTCCCGTCGAGCTTGACCCAGACCTTGAGCTGCTCCGAGAGCGCGTTCACCACCGAGACGCCCACGCCGTGCAGGCCGCCCGACACCTTGTACGCGTTCTTGTCGAACTTGCCGCCCGCGTGCAGCACCGTCAGCGCCAGTTCCACGCCCGGGATCTTCTCCGTCGGGTGGATGTCCACCGGGATGCCGCGGCCGTCGTCCTCCACCGTGATCGAGTCGTCCGGATGGATCGTGACCGTCACCTCGGTCGCGTGCCCCGCCATCGCCTCGTCGATCGAGTTGTCCACCACTTCGTACACGAGGTGATGCAACCCGCGTGACGACGTCGAACCGATGTACATGCCTGGGCGCTTGCGAACCGCTTCGAGCCCCTTGAGAACCTGGATGCTGTCTGCGCCGTATGATCCCGCGGCCTGCTCAGCGGACTTCGCCATGTGTGCGTCGAGGGTGGGGGGCGAAAAACAGGTCCCGAATAGACACCGAAAATGACGGGCTCGGAACGACCCGAAAATCTACCAGAATCCACCCCCGGAATCAACGCCCGTTTGGGGTCTTAAGTCGCCTAACGCCAGCCGTTTAGCCGGTACCCGCGCGACCTCACTACCACGACCGCCCAAGGCGCCAGCGAATCTTGCGCACGAACTCGCCGCCGGGATGCAATTTCAGCGCGCGCAACAACTCCGGTTCGAGCAACGACAACTCCTGCATCCATGCATGCGTGCGCACGTCGACGATCAACGTGCCTTCCTTGTCGAGCTGCAACGCGCGCGTCACTTCCGCCACCGTCGGACCGACCGCCACCGGCCATTGCTCGAGCACGCGCAGTGGTTCGATGCGCGTCGTGATCCCCTTCGCCTCGAGAAAGCCCGCGAGCATGTTGCCGAGCTTGACCGGGCCTGGCTTCTTGGGCGCGTTCATGGCGTGATCACGGTGATTTCATGCGGCCGCCGTCAGCGAACCATCGATGATCGCGTGCCGCGCGAGCCGCGTGAAGTCCGCGGGGATCTCGCCTTGGCGCGGCACCGCGAGCACCACCTGCTGGATGCCCGCTTCACCGAGCAGGGCGAGCACGCACGCGGCGCGCCGTTCGTCGAGTTCCGCGAACGGATCGTCGAGCAACAGGAGTGGTGTGCCGCCGATCCGCTCCTTGAGCGTCGCGAGCTCGAGCAATCGCAAGGCCAACGCCGCCGATCGCTGCTGCCCCGCGGAGCCGAAGCGGCGCAGGTCGCGCTGCGCGAGCGTGAGCGTGAGGTCGTCGCGATGCGGACCTGCATGCGTGACCCCCGCGCGCAGGTCGCGTTCGCGCGTCGCCTCGAGCTCCGCCACGAGCACGCTCGTCGTGTCCGCGAATGCGCCACTCGCCCGCGGCGACCCGGCGCTGCCTGCCACCTTCACCACGTACTCCATCGCGCTGCCCGGACGTTCGCCGATCGCGCTCACGAGTCGCGTGTACTCCGCGGCGTGCGTCTCGACCCACGCGCGCCGCGCGCTCCGCAACAGCGCGCCGTGGGTCGCGAGGGCGGGTTCCCACGCCTGCACGTTGGCCACCGCGTCGCGGGCCGTGTAGCGCGCGCGATCGCGCAAGGCAGCGTTGCGACGCCCGAGCGCACCGCGGTACGCGGCCAGCGCACTCAGGTACGTCGGCGACGAGAGCGCGAGCGCGATGTCGAGGAAACGCCGGCGCTCCGCTGGCCCGCCCGCCACGATCCCCGCATCTCGCGGACTCACCAGCACGCTCGGCACGCCGCCGAGCGCGTCGGTCAACCGCCTGGTCTCCGCGCCGTCGTGCGTCACGCGCTTGCGCGCGCCCGTCTTCACGAACCCGACGCGCACCTCGCGCGTGGCCGGGAACTGGCCGAGCGCGGCCACGTGGAACCCGTCGGCGCCGAAGCGCACGAGCTCCGCATCGCGTGCACCGCGTGCCGATCGCAGCAGCTGCAGGTAGTACATCGCCTCGAGGAGGTTGGTCTTGCCCTGTCCGTTCTCTCCCACCACCACTGCACCCTCGCGCGGGAGCACCAGCTCCACGTGCGCGAGATTGCGGAAGTCGCGGACCGAGAGCGTCTCGAGGGTGGTCGCGCTCACGCGCCCTTGAACGCGGGCGCTCGCTTCTCGAGGAAGGCCGCCGTCCCTTCGCGCATGTCGGTGCTCGCGCTCAGCACGCCGAAGCGCGCCGCTTCCATCACCGAACCCTCCGCCACCCCGATCTCCCACGCCGCGTTCGCCAGCTCGATGCATCCCGCCAGCGCGAGCGGCGCATTGGCCAGCATCGTGGCGAGCATCGCGCGCGCCGTGCTGATGAGCTCCGCTGCCGGGACCACGCGGTTCACGAGGCCGATGCGCAGGGCCTCATTCGCGTCGATGATGGTGGCCGAGAGCAGCAGTTCGAGCGCACGCCCCTTGCCCACGAGGTGCACGAGTCGCTGCGTGCCACCGTACCCGGGCGTGAGGCCGAGCTTCACCTCGGGCTGCCCGAACTTCCCGAACTCCGACGCGATGCGCAGGTGGCACGCCATCGCCAACTCGCAGCCGCCGCCCAGCGCGAAGCCATTCACCGCGGCGATCACGGGCTTCGGGCTCGACTCGTAGCGCGCAAACACCGCCTGGCCGCGGCGCGCGAGCTCGTGCGCCTGCACCGGCGTGCGCTCGGCGAGGCCGCCGATGTCGGCGCCGGCGATGAAGGCGCGGCCGTTGCCGGTGAGGATCACGCCACCGACGTCGTCGCGGCTGCGCGCGTCGTCGATCGCGACGCCAAGTTCGCGGATCACCTCGGCGTTCAGCGCGTTGAGCTTCTCGGGGCGATTGACGGTGATCGTCGCGATGCGATCAGCGACGTCGAAGGTCAGCGTAGTGAAGATCATCGGCGGCGAGGGGTGAACGGGAGGCCGGAGCGAGTGCTGCAAGCTAACGCCGTTCGCCACCCGCTCGACATCGCCGCGCACGCGGCTGCGCGCTACGTTAGGAGCACTTCGCATGGCCACCCGCCCGTCCGCCACCTATCGGCCCTCCGGGGTCGTGGTCGCCCCGGCCCTCGCCGAGGCGGTGCGTCGTGCGCACTTCGGGCGCGTCTCGCGGATTGCCATGCGCTCCACCGGCGCCACCCGCGCCGTCTTCTGCGTCCTCGTCGGCAACGCCGTGGCCACGCTCGATGGCACCGGCATCGAGGAGGTCGAGGATCTCTCCGTCATCCGCCCGCGCCTGGCCGCGCTGCTGCGCGTCGGAGCACACGGCGGCGAGCCACTGGTGCTCCTCGACGCCGATGCAGAGAGCGGGATGGCGCCCTTCGTCTCGGACGCCGACGGCCCGATCGGCAGCGCGGTCCTCGCCCCCTTCACCGCGCAGGATGGCCTGATGCGTGGTTGCGTCGCCGTCTTCCACGACATCGGCCACGCCTTCACGAGTGATGACGTCATCGCGCTCACCGACATCGCCTACGCCACCGCCACCGCCGTGGCACTCGTCGACGAGATCGGCATCCGCGAGTCCGTCGAACAGTCGCTCGTCAACTCCGAGCGCCGCTTGCGTGACCTGCTCGACAGCACCACCGACCTCGTGCAGGCGGTGAGCGCCGAGGGCCGGCTGCGCTATGCCAATCGCGCCTGGCGCGACGCGCTCGGCTATCGCGAGGAGGAGCTCGCGCGACTCACCGTGGCCGACCTCGTCGCCGCCGACCAGCGCGAATCGTTCGAGATCGCGCTCGACTTCGCGCGCACCGCCGGCGAGGTGCGCGGCGTCAGCACCATCCTGCGCCACGCCACCGGTCGGCGCGTCGTGGTCACCGGCAACCTCCGGCGGCGCGACGAGGACGGTGGCGACGTCTCCATCGAGGCGGTCTTCCGCGACGTCACGGCGCAGACCACGATCCAGTCGGAGCGCGAGCGCCTCATCGCCACGCTCGAGGCGACCACCGACATCGTCGCCATCATGGACGTCAACGGCCTCGTGTCGTACGTCAACGAAGCGGGGCGCGCACTGCTCGGGCGGCACGGTCGCGCCGAAGTCGTGGAAGTGCCGCTCTCGCTGCTGCACCCCGACTGGGCCTACACGCGCATCGTCAACGAGGCGATTCCGTCAGCGGTCGACAACGGCAGCTGGAGCGGCGAGACCGCCGTTCGCGACGACCAGGGCAAGGAGTACCCGGTGTCGCAGGTGATCGTGGCGCACCAGTCGGCGCGCGGCGGCGTCTGGTTTCTCTCCACCATCATGCACGACATCTCGGAGCGGAAGCGCGTCGAGGAGGAGATGCGCGAGTCGGAGCAGCGCTTCCGCCGGCTCTCCGATGCCTCGCGCGATGGCATCGTCATCGTCGTCGACCGCATCATCCGCGATGCCAATCGCGTCGTCTCGCGCATGTTCGGCATCGCGGAAGAAGAGTTGAACGGCCTGCCAGTCACGCAGCTCGTGAAGCCCGAGCTGCGGCAGGATCTCGCGGGGTACCTGACGGGCGGACTCGACGGCACCATCGAGACGACCGGCTTCCGACGATCGGGCGCGACCTTCGACCTCGAGATCTCGATGCGCCCGCTCACGTTGCACGGGCGCGTCGCACGCGTGCTCGTCCTGCGCGACATCTCCGGCCCGAAGGAAGTCGACCGCATGAAGAGCGAGTTCGTCTCCACCGTGTCGCACGAGCTGCGCACGCCGCTCACGTCGATCCGCGGCGCGCTCGGACTCGTCACCGCGGGCGCCACCGGAGCACTGCCGCCCAAGGCCAAGGAGCTCCTCTCCATCGCGCTCGGCAACTCCGAACGGCTCACCCGGCTCGTCAACGACCTGCTCGACCTCAACAAGATCGAGGCCGGCCGGCTCGAGCTCACGCTCTCGCCGCTCTCGACGCGCGAGATGGTCGACGGGGCGCTGCGCGACCTCGCGCCGATCGCCGCGGCACACCAGGTGCGGCTCGTGGCCGAGGCCGAGAGCGCGCCAATGATGGTGGGCGATCGCGATCGCATTCTTCAGGTGCTCACCAACTTGGTCTCCAACGCCATCAAGTACGCGCCGCCAGACAGCGCGGTGCGCGTGCGCGCGCGACGCAGTGGCGGCGCGGTGCGCGTCGAGGTCGAGGACACGGGATCGGGGATCGCCGCCGACCAGCTCGGCCGCCTCTTCCAGCGCTTCCAGCAGGTCGGCGACGCGAGGGAGCGGAAGCAGGGCACCGGCCTCGGGCTCGCGATCTCGCGTTCCATCGTCGAAATGCACGACGGGCGCATCGGTGTGGAGTCGCAACCCGGCGTGCGCACCGTCTTCTGGTTCGAGATTCCCGCGTCGGGCGCCGAGGGCGCGTGAGCGGACTTCCGCCCACGGTGGCGTGGACTGCAGATGGTCGCGGCGTGCGCATCGTGGACCAGCGTCGCCTGCCGGCGGAACTCACGTTCATCGAGTTGCGGCGTGCAGACGACGTGGTGGAGGCCATCCGCTCGCTGGCCGTCCGCGGCGCGCCGGCCATCGGGGTCGCAGGCGCGATGGGGCTCGCCGCGGCGATGAGCGTCGCGCACGGGGATGGCGTTGCGGACTTTGCGGAAGCGTTCGACGCGGCCGCCAGCGCCATCGGCAACGCACGCCCCACCGCTGTCAACTTGCCGTGGGCCATCGCGCGCATGCGGTGCGCAGTGCGCCGCACCTTGCGCAGCCGGCGGCTGCGGTCGCCGCGGCGTTCGCAGAGGCCGAGCGGATCCGCGGCGAAGACGCCGCCATGTGCGACGCCATCGGTGCGCACGGGCTCACGTTGCTCCGCGATGGCATGACGCTGCTCACGCACTGCAATGCCGGCGCGCTCGCCACGGCGGGCATCGGCACCGCGCTCGCCCCCGTGCACCTGGGTGTGCGGCGCGGGTGGAAGCTTCACGTCTATGCCGGCGAAACGCGTCCGCTCCTGCAGGGCGCGCGCCTGACCATGTGGGAGTTGATGCAGGCCGGCGTCCGCTGCACGCTCATCACCGACTCCATGTCGGCCTCGACGCTGCGTGACCAGCGCGTCGATGCCGTGCTCGTGGGCGCCGATCGCATCGCCGCCAATGGCGACGTCGTCAACAAGGTGGGCACGTACGGCGTGGCGCTTGCGGCGCGCGCGCACGGCGTGCACTTCTACGTGCTGGCGCCGCACTCGACGCTTGATCCCGCTGCCGCGCGTGGCGCCGACGTGCAGATCGAGGAACGGCACGGCGCCGAAGTCACCACGCCGCTTGGGCAGCGTGCCGCGCCCGCCGGTGCGCACGCCTTCAACCCCGCCTTCGACTGGACCCCCGCGTCGCTCGTGACCGCGATTGTCACCGATCACGGAGTACATCATCCGCCGTACGATTTCACCAGCGCCGATGTCGGCGCCATCCACGCCTGAGCACAGGACTCGCCATGCGCCACGTTCTCGCCATCGACCAGGGAACCACCGGTACCACATGCCTCGTCGTCGCAGCCGATGGTCGAGTCGCGGGACGCGCCTACCGCGAACTGCCGCAGCACTTTCCGCAGCCGGGGTGGGTGGAGCACGACGCGATGGACATCCTCACCGGAGTGCTCGACGCCGGGCGCGAGGCGATCGCGAAGTCGGGCGTCACACCGGATGCCATCGGCATCACCAACCAGCGCGAAACGACCGTCGTCTGGGAGCGCGCCACGGGCCGACCCGTCGCGCGCGCAATCGTCTGGCAGGATCGTCGCACCGCGGCGCGCTGCGCGGAACTGGCGCCGCAGGCCGCCGACATCACCGCGAAGACCGGTCTCGTCGTCGATGCGTACTTCTCGGGCACCAAGGTCGAGTGGCTGCTCAAGGAACTCCGCCTGCAGGCGCGCGCGGAGAAGGGCGAGCTCGCCTTCGGCACGATCGACAGCTGGCTCATCTGGAAGCTCACCAACGGCGCCGTGCACGCCACCGACCCGACCAACGCGAGCCGCACGCTGCTCTACGACATCGGCGCGCACGACTGGAGCGACGCGCTGTGCACGCTGCTCCACGTGCCGCGCTCGATGCTTCCCGAAGTGCGTCCGTCTGCGGGTGACTTCGGCAGCACCAGTTCGTTCGGTCCAGCCATTCCCATCCTCGGCGTCGCCGGAGACCAGCAGGCCGCGCTCTTCGGTCAGGGCTGCTGGCACCCGGGCGAGGGCAAGAACACGTATGGCACCGGTGCCTTCCTGCTGCTCAACACGGGTGCCAAGCGGCCCGAGGCGGGCCAAGGGCTGCTCGTCACGCTCGCATGCGACGCGAACGGCAAGGCGGCCTACGCGTACGAGGCGGCGATCTTCATTGCCGGAGCGGCCGTGCAGTGGCTGCGCGATGGCTTGGGCATCCTCGCCAACGCTTCCGAAACCGAGGCGATGGCCGCCGGGCTCGCGACGAACGAGGGCGTCTACTTCGTGCCGGCGCTCGTGGGCCTCGGCGCACCGCACTGGGAACCCGATGCACGCGGCACGATTGTCGGACTGACCCGCGGTACGACGCGCGCACACATCGCACGCGCCGCGCTCGAAGCGATGGCGTACGGCACGGCCGACGTGCTCGGCGTCATGCGCGACCGCAGTGGCACCACGTTCGAGCGGCTGCGCGTCGATGGAGGCGCCACAAACAATGGGTGGCTCATGCAGTTCCAGGCCGACGTGCTCGGCGTGCCCGTGGAGCGGCCGGACATGGTCGAGACGACGGCGCTGGGCGCGGCCGGCTTGGCGGGGCTGACCGCCGGCGTCTGGAAGGACGGGCGCGAATTCCTCGCCTCGCGCCGCTTCGATCGATTCACTCCGGGGGCCGGACAGGCCGTCGCGAAGGACGGTCGGGCCGGTTGGGCCAAGGCGGTCCGCACGACCCTCGCGCACGCGCGCGACCGCGCATAGCCCGAAGGGTGGCGATCGCGGAGCATCCGTGGGCACTCAGGCGTATATTCTGCAGCAATCCTCGACGCCTTCCCGGTCGAGGTCGGACCCACAGCCCCACCGCACATGAACGCGCGCGCGAAGTTCCTGGTCGGAGGCGCCCTGGTGCTCGGCACTGCCGGGTACCTGATGGCGTCGTCCATCAGCGAGACGGCCCAGTATTACCTGACGCCCGGTGAGCTCGCGACCAAGGTCGCTGCCGATCCCGGCTTCGTGGAAACCGGCGTGAAGGTTGGCGCGCGCGTCGTCAGCGGCTCGATCAAGCGGACGCCCGGTGGTCGCGAGGTGGCGTTCGACATGACCGACGGAACGCGCAGCTATCCCGTGGTCTATCGCGGCTTGATCCCCGACACGTTCACCGACAGCGTGGACGTGGTCGTCGAAGGGCGACTCGGCAAGGACGGCACGTTCCGCGCGACGGTCCTGCTCGCGAAGTGCGCCTCGCGCTACGAGAACGCGCCCGACAAGGAGAAGTACAAGAACACGAAGGGCTACCAGCAGGCGAAGCCCAGCAAGGTCACGTGATCCTCGTTGGCGAGTTGTCGCTCTGGATCGCGCTCGTCATGGCGGTCTGGGCGACGGTGGCCTCGTACGCCGGCGGCCGGCTGCGCCGCGGCGAACTCGTGCTGAGCGGTGAGCGCGGCATCTACGCGTCGGCGGGATTCACCGTGCTGGCGTCGGCCGGCTTGCTCACGGCGCTCGTCACGCACGACTTCTCGCTCAAGTACGTCGCGAGCTATACGAGCGCGAATCTCCCCACGGTCTACACGATCGCCGCCTTCTGGGGCGGCCAGAGCGGCTCGTTGCTCTTCTGGGCACTCGTGCTCGGCATCTACAGCGTCATCGCGGTCATGTCGAACCGCACCAGCAATCGCGAGATGATGCCGTGGGTCACCGGTACGCTCGGCGTGGTGCTGACGTTCTTCCTCGCCGTCTGCGCGTTCGGTTCGAATCCGTTCGAGCGACTCGACTGGATTCCGCCCGATGGCCGCGGCATGAATCCGCAGCTGCAGAACCCGGGCATGGCGATCCACCCGCCCAACCTCTACCTGGGTTACGTCGCCACTGCGGTGCCGTTCGCCTTCGCGGTCGGCGCGCTGATCGCGCGCAAGCTCGACGCCGAGTGGCTGGGCGCCGTGCGCCGCTGGGCGCTCGTGAGCTGGTTCTTCCTCACGATCGGCATCACGCTCGGCATGTGGTGGGCGTATGTGGAACTCGGGTGGGGCGGCTACTGGGCGTGGGATCCGGTGGAGAATGCGTCGCTCCTGCCGTGGCTCACCGGCACTGCGTTCCTGCACAGCATCATGGTGCAGGAGAAGCGCGGCATGCTGCGGAAGTGGAACGTGATGCTCGTCATCGGCACCTTCCTGCTGGCGATTCTGGGGACCTTCCTGACGCGTTCGGGCATCGTGCAGAGCGTGCACGCCTTCGCGCAGAGTCCGGTGGGGCAGTGGTTCTCCGGCTTCCTCGTGCTCGCGACGATCGCGAGCGTGATTCTCGTCGCCACGCGGTTGCAGGACATGCAGCCGCAGGCGGAGCTCGAGAGCCTCGTGAGCCGAGAGGCGGCGTTCCTCTACAACAACCTGCTCTTCGTCGGCATCGCCTTCAGCGTGCTCTGGGGCACGCTCTTCCCCGTGCTCTCCGAGGCGGTCAAGGGTTCGAAGATCACGGTCGGCCCGCCCTTCTTCAATTCGGTGAACATTCCGCTCGGGCTGCTGCTCTTCGTGCTCACCGGCGTGGGACCGCTCATCGCCTGGCGCCGCGCGAGTCTCGCCAACCTGCGGCGTCAGTTCACCGGTCCCGTGGTGTTCGGGCTCGCGTTCGGTGCGGCGCTGCTCATTGCCGGCATGCGCGATGGCTACGCACTCGTGGCGTACACGATTGCCGCGTTCGTGACGGGCACGATCGCGCAGGAGTTCTGGAAGGGCATCGGAGCGCGCCAGAAGATGTACGGTGATTCGTTCCTGCAGGCGTCGGTGCGACTCGTGGCGCGCAATCGTCGCCGCTATGGCGGCTACATCGTGCACGCGGGCATGACGATGGTCTTCGCCGCGTTCGCGGGACTCGCCTTCCGCAAGGAGTTCGACCTCACGTTGCGTCCCGGCGAGACCTTCGCCGCGAAGGATGCGTGGGGACGCGAGTGGCGCTTCACGAGTCTCGGGCTCTCGCGTTACGAGCAGCTCAACCGCCAGGTGGTCGCGCTCAACCTGCAGGTTACGCGCGACGGCAAGTCGGTCGACAACATCGTCACCGAGAAGCGGCAGCACGTCGACTCGCAGGGCAACCCGACCTTCGAGCCATCGACCGAAGTCGGCATCCAGTACGATGCCAAGGGCGACACCTATGTAGTGCTGGCCGGCGTCTCGCCGGGCGAGCGCGCGGAAGTGCGCATCACCTTCAACCCGCTCGTGATCTGGGTCTGGTTGGGGGGCGGCGTCATGGCGCTCGGCGGCTTGATCGTGATGTGGCCGCCCGCGATGCGGCGCCGCACGCAGGCCGGGTACGCGACCGCGCTCGAGCCCGAGGCCGTCGCCGCCACGCTCGCGTGAAGACCCGGCCGTGATCGCGTCGTTCGTCGTCGGGGGCATGCTGGCCCTGCTCGCGCTGGCCTTCGTGCTCTTGCCGATGGTGCGCGGTGCGCGACCGCCGGTGGCGCGCGTGGTGGTGCAGCGCGAGGACGCGGGCGAGGACGCGATCAGCGCGTTGCGCGAAGTCGAGTTCGATCGCGCCACCGGCAAGCTCTCCGACGCCGACTACGCGACGCTGTCTGCGCGCTACCGGCCGCAGGCACTCGCGCAGCTCGAGCGCGAGTCACGCCGTGATGCGGGCGCCGCCGCGTCGGACCGCGACCCCGAGGCGATGATCGCGCAGTGGCGCGCGGCGCAGGCGACCTGTCGTACGTGCGGGCCGAGGCCCGAAGCCGGCGCGGTGTGGTGCTCGACGTGTGGACACTACCTGCCGGACAGCTGTCCGCGTTGTCGCGAAGCGGTCGCGGAAGATGGCGCGTCGTACTGCAGCGCCTGCGGCGTGGTGCTCGCGGCCGCGTAGTCGCGACGACTCCTGAAACGGGAACGGGGCG
>JANYHJ010000152.1 GCA_025359135.1 Gemmatimonadota bacterium
ACCGAGCACGCGCTGCCGACGGCCACGCTCGAGCGTGACCTCGTGCAGCTCCTCGCGCAGAGCGGCATCGTCTACACGCCGACGCTGCTCGTCTCGTTCGGCGGCCCGCTGCCCATCTTCCGCGTGCTCGCCGAGCGCGACCCGATCAGCGACGCGACGCTCCGTCACTGGTTTCCGACGGAGCAGCTCTACCAGAAGTCGGCGACGCGACTGCTCGCGTTCCGCCCTGACGAGTACCGCGACGCGGAGCAGGGGCGAAGTGCTGCGGCGGTACTGCGCGCTGGCGGACTCGTCGCGCTGGGCGGCCACGGCGAGATGCACGGCGCGTCCGCGCACTGGGAGCTGGGCCTGCTCGCGCGCGGCGGCATGACGTCGATGGAGGCGCTGCGCGTCGGTACGATCAACGGCGCGAAGGCACTGGGCCTCGACCAGGATCTGGGCTCGCTCGAAGTCGGCAAGCTCGCCGACCTCGTGGTGCTCGACGGCGATCCGCTCGCCGACATCCGCAGCACAAGCGCGATCAGTCACGTCATGCGCAGCGGGACGCTCTACAGCGCCGCCACGCTCGCGCAGGTGTGGCCCGCACGTGAAGCGGGGCCGACTGCCTGGTGGATGCGGAGCGCGCGCGCGCAGGGCGCCGTTGCACGTGGCTTCGACGAGACGGCGGTCGACGCGGCGGTGCGCCGCGAGATGGACCGCATGCGCGTGCCCGGCGTCGCCGTGGCGGTCATCAAGGGCGACCAGGTGCTGATGGCCAAGGGCTACGGATCGGCCAACCTCGAGCAGCACATCGCCGTCACCGACGAGACGATGTTCCAGTCGGGTTCGATGGCCAAGCAGTTCACGGCTGCGGGCGTGCTGGCACTCGTGGAAGACGGCAAGGTCGCGCTCGATTCGTCCATCCGCACCTACGTGCCGGACGCGCCCGCGGCCTGGGCTGCGGTCACCGTGCGCCAGATGCTCTCGCACACGTCGGGCATTCCCGACTACACCGGCGACCAGCTCGACCATCGCCGCGACTTCGCCGAGCCGGATCTCAAGCGCCTCGCGTTCAGCCTCACGCTGGAATTCACGCCGGGCGCGCGCTGGAACTACAGCAACACCAACTACGTGCTGCTGGGCATCATCATCCACGCGGTGTCGGGGAAGCCGTACTGGGAGTTCCTGCGCGACCGCATCTTCACGCCGGCAGGGATGCCGACCATCCGCGTCATCAGCGAGTCGGCGATCGTGCCGCATCGCGCGAGCGGCTACCTCGTGCCCGGTGGCGCGTGGCAGAACCAGGACTGGGTGTCGCCGACGCTCAACACGACGGCCGACGGCTCGATGTTGCTCTCGCTGCGCGACATGATCGCGTGGAACGCCACCATGCGCGCGCGCCGCGTGCTCTCGCCGTCGAGCTGGGCGCAGCTACTCGGTCCCGTGACGCTCAACAGCGGAGCGCCCCATCCGTACGGATTCGGCATGTTCGTCGACACGCTGCGCGGCGGGCTGGTGCACCAGCATGGCGGCGCATGGCAGGGCTTCCGCACGCAGTTCAGCCGCTATGAAGCCGAGGACGTCGGCATCATCGTGCTCGCGAATGCGCGCACCGCGAGTCCCGAGGTGATCGCCGCAGCGGTGGCCGGCGCGACGAGCGCCACGCTCGCGCCGGAGCCGTTGCCTTCGCGCCCGATCAGCGACACGGAGCCCAAGGTCACGGCGTTCATGCGGACCGTGCTCGAGAAGACGGCCCGCGGCGCGCTCGCGGCGGAGGACTTCGCCTTCGTGCGCGTCACCACGCTGCCTCGGCTGCGCGCCTACCTCAACACGGTGTTGAAGGACGCGGGGGCGCTCGACCGGCTCGAGCTGCTCTCGCGGCGCACCGTCGGCGACGATCGCGCCTACGTGTATCGGGCGACGTACGGTGCACGCACCTTCATCGTGAACGCGAAGGTGGCGCCCGATGGGCGGCTCACCGGTCTGATGGTCGAGCCGGCGCCGTGAATGGAGGATGGGAGAACAACGGCAGAAGCAGCTCCTTCGCTTCGTTCAGGACGACTACAGACCGCTCGCTGTCGTCACCGCCACCGCGCTGTTCGCGCCCAGCGAGAAGCTGACGCCGCCGCCCGCGGCCACCGTGATGCTCGTGCCCACGCACACGGCGCCGTTCTTTCCGCCGCTGATGAGGTCGCAGTAGACACCGGGCGCGAGCCCGGTCGGCGTCGCCACCGTGACGGGGGCCAATTCGCGATTGATCGCGACAAAGCCCTTGGCGCCGCGCGAGAAGGCGATGGCGTTGGATCCGTTGTCCCACCAGTTCGTGATCGCGGTGCCCGCGGTGACCTTGCGGAAGCTGATCATGTTGATGATGTACGGATCGCGGTGTTCGCACACCCACTGGCCGATCACGGCCACGTCGATGCTCGCCGCGCACGCGATCGGCAGGATCTGTCCCGTGTTGTCGGACGGCGGCCCGAGATCGCGCCCGGCCTGCGTGCTGCGCGTGAAGGTGTAGCTCGACATGATGCTCGGCAGCCCGTACGGCTGCGCGAGCAGGAAGACGTTGGCGAGGCGATACATCATGCCGTCGCGGTACGTGACGCCATTCCCCGAACGCTGCGTGTCATGGTTCTCGAGGAAGATCACGGCCTTGTCCGACGCCATCAGCCCCCACGCCACCGGCGAAAACTGGTTGCCTGACGTGCCGTTGGGGTTGAGCTGGAACAGCTTCTGGCCGCCGCTGCCGAGGAACTTGTCGCCGAGTCCGGTGGTGGTGAACTCGGTGATGTCCGAGGCGCCGCCGCTCGAGTGGCCGATGCCATAGTAGTCGCGCGAGGTGATCGCTTCGCCAGCGCCGCCCACCACTTCAAGAAAGACGTACGGTCGCGGCCGGCCATCGGTGACGGCCTGCTGGTTGACCGTCACGAAGATCGAGTCGAGCTCGAGTTGCTGGATGTGCTTGGCCGCGTCGATGCGGAAGCCGATCACGCCGATCTGCAGCAGCGAGGTGAGGTACGCCGAGATCCTGGCGCGCACGCTCGAGCTTCCGGTGTTGAGGTCGGGCAGTCCGAGCAGCTCGCAATCCTGGACGTTGGCCGCGTTCGTGTAGTCGGTCACGGTGCACGTCGGATGGAAGTCGTTCGCGTTGTAGAGCCCGGGATAGTCGTACTTGGTGTACGCACTGCCGTTGCTGCCGACACCGGGGCTGGGCACGTTGGTCATGTGGTTGATGACCGCGTCCACGATGATGCCGACGCCGACGTTCTTGCAGCGCGTCACCATCTGCTGGAACTCCGCACCGGTGCCCGACCGGCTGCGCGCCACCGAGTAGCTCACGGGCTGGTAGCGCTCGCTCCACGTTCCGCTCGTCTGGACGCTGTGTTCCTGCGGCGGCGAGATCTGCACGGCCCAGACACCGGCGGGCCCGAGCACGTTCTCGCATTCGGTCGCGATGTCGAGCCAGCGCCATTCGAAGAGGTGCACGAAGACGTTGCCGGCCGCGCCCATGCCCGTGGCCACGTACGCCTGCGGCAACAACGGGCGCACGGCGGGCAGCGGGCTGGTGATGCCGGTGGGCACCTTGTTCTCGCTCCCGCCGCAAGCCGTGAAGGCGAGCGCCGAGAGCGTGACGAGCGCGGTACGCGCCGCGCGAAGGACTGCCACGCCGGGCCGTCGCACGCGCGTGGTGGTGGATGCGGGAGCGATCACGCGTCTACTGGCGGCACTGCGCATGCGGGTTCGCCGGCTT
>JANYHJ010000174.1 GCA_025359135.1 Gemmatimonadota bacterium
TCGCTCGGTGAAGGCGAGGGTGCGCGGCGTGTAGGCGCCGCCCGAGCAGAAGATCATCCGGCTCATCAGTGCGGGCCGGTGCTCGGCGACCCAGTCGTGCACGGCGATGCCGTCCTGGTCCGGCATCATCACGTCGCACACCACCGCCGCCCACGGGCTGCCCTTGCCCAATTCGTCGATCGCCTCGCGCCCGCTGCCCGCGAGCGTGAGGTCGAACTCGTGACGGAAGATGCGGGCGTAGGAGTCGAGCAGCATCGACTCGTCGTCGATGATGAGCACGCGGGCGCGCTCGGATGAGGCCGACTGTGTGGGTGTCGGCGCCATGACGATCTCGGCGGACGGAGCAGCGGGGGCGCCGTCGCGCGGCAGTCGCACCTCGAACTCGGTGCCGCGCGGCGATGTCGCGAGCAATCGCAGCGTGCCTCCGTGGTGGCGCACGATGTCGGCGGAGATGGCGAGGCCGAGGCCGGTGCCCAGGTCGCGCGACTTGGTGGTGAAGAACGGCTCGAAGAGCCGCTGTTGCGCCTCCTCCGACATCCCGGCCCCCGTATCGCGGAACACGAGGCGCACCATGCCGCCATGCGCGTCGGCCGTCACGGTGACGGCGTTCGTCCGCGCGGCACCTTCGGGAATCGCCTGTGCGGCGTTGAGCAGGAGGTTGGTCACGACCTGCGTGAGGCGCGTGCCATCGCCGCGCACGCGCAGGCCGTCGGGCACGAGGATCTCGAGCTGCGCACGATAGCTGACCTCCGCGCGCACGAGGGTGCAGGCGTCCGCGACGACGTCCGCGATCTCGAACGTGTCGACGCGATCGGGCTCGATGCGCGAGAAGTTGCGCAGTTCGCGCACGATCGTGACGATGCGCTCCACGCCGGTGATGTTGTCGCGGTTGATCTCGCGCGCCTCGCGCAGCGCCTCGGCCAGCGCGGTCGCGTCGGCGCCCACCACGTGCGGCAACGCGGCGCCGGCGATCCGGGCGATGTTGCGCTCCACGGCCGCGAGGTTGGCGAGCACGAAGGCGGCGGGGTTGTTGAGCTCGTGCGCGACGCCCGCCGCGAGTTGTCCGACCGCGATCAGTCGCTCGTTGCGTACCGCGTGTTGCTGGTAGGCCTGTTCACGCACCTGACGCTGCGCCACCTCCTCGGCGAGCATGTTGAGGCCCGTGGCGAGCCCATCGAGGAGGTGGGTGCCGTCGCCCACGCAGGCGCGTCGCCCGAAATCGTTCGAAGCAATCGCCACGACCACCTCGATCAACTCCGCGAGGCGCTCCTGGTCGGCCTCCGCACTCGTGATCCGCGGGCCCGTCATTGCGCCGGCGCCGCGAAGGAGCTGAGCCACTCGACGGCTTCCGCTTCGCTGACGAACAAGCGCGTCGGTGTCTGCGGCCGGTTGAATCCGAGGTAGAAGTTGCCGAGCACGCGGCTGAGCGGTGACGCGATCAGGAGAGCGACCGCCGTCGTGAACGCCGTCGCATCGGATCCGGCAAACAGGGCACGCGCCTCGGCGGACTGCGACCGGATGGACCGCAGGTCGACGAGCACGGGCACGCGTCGACCGGGAACGAGCGAGGCGCAGGCCCTGAGGTTGATGCGCGCATCATCGCCGGTGACTTCGGCCCTCGGGTGGAAGACCCCGAACAGGAAACGGTCGAGCCAGATCGTGCACGTGCGCGTTCTCACGGCGTCATTCGGCGGCGTGAGGAGGCTTGGCGCCACGAGCGCGATGGAGGCGATGGTCGCGTCCGTATTCAGCCGTCGAACGCGCCGGCGACGAGCGTCGAGAGGCCCGCAGCAGAGCGGCCGTGCGGGTCCTGTGCCGCGCGAATCGCATTGATCATCTCGAGCGCCGACTGCGTGCACGGTGGGAGGCTCCGATCGCTCGTGCCGAGTGGCGTGACACGGTCGCCCCATTTGACGAGCGTCGCCGCCCACGTGAGGCCGCCGCCGAAACCCGGCATGAGGATCGTCGCGCCAGGCTTCACGCGTCCGGTCTCGAGCGCCTCGACCAAGGCCACGGGCACGGTGGCCGCGCTCATGTTCCCGTAGCGCTCCACGGTGAGCATGACCTTGTCCATGGGTAGCCCGGCGTACTTGGCCACGGACTCGATGATGCGGAGATTCGCCTGGTGGGGCACCACGAGATCCACCTGTTCCGCCGTGATCCCCTGCTCCTTCATCACGCGCAGGGAGGCTTCGCTCATGGCGTGCACGGCGCGCTTGAAGATGGCCGGGCCGTCGAAGTCCCACTTCGTGTCGCCGATCGTGATGTCGCGCCCCGAATAACCGACGCCGATGCCGCGCACGCGCAGCGTCTTGCGCGCGAGGGCGTCGCAGCCGAGCACGCTGCCGATGACACCGCTCTCGGTGTCGGACGCCTGCAGGACGACGGCAGCGGCGCCGTCGCCGAAGAGGACGGCCACGCCGCGATCGCTCCAGTCCATGTACTTGCTGATGAGCTCGACCCCGATCACCACGGCGTTCTTGACGATGCCCGTGCGGATCATCGACGTGGCGGTCGTGAGGCCGTAGAGGAAGCTCGTACAGGCCGTGTTGACGTCCATGGCGGCGGCCCGCGTGGCGCCGAGGGCCGCTTGCACGCCGGAGGCGCTGTTGGGCACCGCTTCCTCGTTGCTGCAACTGCCGTAGACGATCAGCTCGAGGTCGCCCGCATCGAGTCCCGCGCAGGCGAGCGCCCGTGCCGACGCCACGACGGAGAGTTCCATCCCCGACACGTGCGAGACGCGTCGCTCGCGCATCCCCGTACGGGTGCGGATCCACTCGTCGTTGGTGTCGAGAAACGTGGAGAGGTCGGCGTTCGTGAGGACGGCGGGCGGCATGCAGGCCCCCCATCCGGTGATCGCGGCGTATGTCATGCGCGGAAGAATGCAGGTTCGAGCGGCCGGGCGCCATGCCGCGCTGGACGGGTGCTTGCGAGCGTGCGCGGGTGGGCGGACATTCTCCTCATGCATCGTACCGCCAGACTTCTCGTGTGCTCGCTGCTGCTGGGCGCGGCCGCTCACGCCGACGGACAGACGACCCCGCGCGGCTACCAGCTCGACGGCAACGCGCTGGTGCTGCCGATGCCCGTGACCTTCCTGGCGGACGGTGTCACGATGACACCCGCGAGCGACTCCGCGCTCGACCACGTCGCGGCGTATCTCGCCGACAAGACGTACATCACGCTGCTGCGCATCGAAGTGCACGTCGACGCCGATGGCAACGCGGCGCGCGCCCAGACGCTCTCGCAACATCGTGCGTACGCGATTGCCATGGCGCTCGTGAAGCGCGGCGTGCTCTGCACGCGGTTGCTCCCGATCGGATTCGGCGACACGAAGCCCGTGGCAGCCAACGACTCGCCCGGGAATCGCGCGCAGAACCGGCGCGTCATGTTCGTGAACGCGGCGCTGCGTGGACGCCCCATCGGCGGGATGCCCGTGGATGGTGGCGGGGTGAACGGCGGCGATCCGTGCAGCACGTGACGATGCGTGCACTCGCGGTCGCCGCGATGGCGCTGGCGGCCGCATGCGAGTCGAAGCAGGAACGCACGGCGGATTCACCCTTCACCGCCAGCGATGCGGCCCGCGCACGAGCGGCCGCCGACCCGAGCGAGCACGCCGCGTTGCCGCCGTTCCTCCCCGGCGTCTGGAGCCGCGACTTCATCAGGCGACGCGGCGTGCTGGGTGAGAACCTCAGGGTGCGCTACCTGCAGGCGCTCGGGCCGTTCGGGGACGTGCGCATTCCTTCCGATCGCGCGTCGAACGCGAAGGTCGGCGGATTCGACGACCTCACGGACGCGCAGCTGCGCGTGCTCGCACGGCAGAAGGGGTTCACGGGGCACACCACCTTCGACGGTCGCGTGGTGACCTGGCACCACGAGATCGATTTCCAGCCCGACAGCAGCCGCGACGCGTCGAACGTGAGCCTCGTCGACGACCTGCACTTCCTCGAGACCGGGCTCGATAGCTCGTTCGTCGAGCAGTACACGCGGCTCCCGCTCGGTGACGGCCGCCGGTTCGCGATGCGCGTCGAGCGCAACGGCCGCCTCGACCGCGTGTTGATCGTCGTCGGCGACTGGTTCTACTTCGCGCGCAATCGGGCGACCGCGTTGCCGGCCGCCGCTTCGTTCGATGCGTTGATCGCCGCCAAGGCGCCCACGCGCGCGCAACTCATCGCGTGGCTCGATTGCGAGCTCTCGGCTGGACGCGTGTCCGGTGGCGTCGTCCCGTGGGAGATCCAGACGTCGACCTTGCCGTGGCGCGAAGGGCGTCACCTCGCGTTCGTGGACGCGCTCTCGGTCGATTCGGCTCATCGGGTCGTGTTCCCTGCCGCGTCCGCCGGCGAGCGCTGGTCGGTCACGCAGCAGGTCATGACGCCGGCAGCCCTCTCGGCGCTGTTCGCGCACGCGCGTGCACGGCAGTAACGTTGCGCGCATGACTGCCGCCACTCCCGTCGTCGACCTGCACGGACGCGTCGCGCTCGTCACGGGCGCCGCGCGAGGCCTGGGACGCGCGATCGCCGTGCGCCTTCACGAGCTGGGCGCCTCCGTGGGTGTCAACACGCGCGATGCCGCGCGCAGCGAGGCGCTGGCCGTAGAGCTCGGAGACCGCGCCTTCGCCGTGCCCGGCGACATCAGCGCCGACGGCGTGCCGGACGCACTCGTTGCGCGCATGCTCGCGCACTTCGGCCGTCTCGACATCGTGGTCAACAACGCCGCGCACGCGGAGTCCACGCGCTTCGGCGAGCTGGACGCCGCCGAGTTCCGCGCGGCGCTCGAGGTCAACATGGTGGCGCCGTTCCTGCTCACGAAAGCGGCGCTCCCGGCGATGAAGGCGCAGCAGTACGGTCGCGTCATCAACGTCTCGTCGCTGGCCGGTCGCATGGTGAGCACGCTCGGTGGCGCGCACTACACGGCGTCCAAGACCGGCCTGCTCGGCCTCACGCGCGCGTCGGCCAAGGAGCTCGGCCGCTTCGGCATCACGGTCAACGCCATCTGTCCGGGCATGATCGACACGGAGCTCACGCGTGAGCACGCCAGCCCCGAACGACTCACGCAACTCGCGGCCGGGTACCCCGTGCCCCGCCTCGGCACGTCGCGCGAAGTCGCGGACCTCATTGCCTTCGTGGCGTCGGACGCGGCCGGCTACATCACCGGCGCCTCGTTCGACATCAACGGTGGCGACCTCATGATGTAGATGAAACCCACCACGCAGGTCCTCACCGCGCTCGGCACTGCGCTCGTCGTCGGGCTGGCCATCGGCGCCTCGGGCAGCCCGTCGCTCCTGTCCGCCACGGAGTGGCTCGTGCCGGTCGGTTCGCTCTGGGTCGCGGGCATCCGCATGACGGTCTATCCGCTTGTGGTGTCGCTCATCATCACGGGCATAGCGGCGGCCGACGAGCAGAACATGGGACGCCTCGGCGTGCGCACCGTGCTGGTGTTCGTCGGCATGCTCGCCGTGCTCGCGGCTGTCGTGATTCCGTTGGCGCCGCTCGCATTCAGTGGCCTCGCGCCGTCCGCCGGCGTGCAGCTGTTGCCGCCGGGCGCTGCCGAAGCGGCGCGACAGGTGGCGGACGCCGGCGTCGCGACGTCGGCGTCCGCGTGGGTGCTCTCGCTCATTCCCACCAATCCGTTCGCAGCGGCCGCCAACGGCGCCATGTTGCCGCTCGTCATCTTCACCGTGATCTTCGCGATCGCTTTGGCGCAGCTGAGCGCGGAGCGGCGCGCGCCCCTGATCGGCGTCGCGCGCACGGTCGGTGATGCGATGCAGGTGATCGTGCGCGCCATCATCGCGCTGGCGCCGATCGGCGTCTTCGCACTGGTCACGCCGCTGGCCGCGCGCACGGGCTCGGCGTTCGTCGGCGCGATCGGCCTCTACATCATCATCTACAGCAGCGCGTGCGTCCTCTTCTCGCTGCTGCTCTATCCGGTGGTCGCCGTGCTGGCGGGGATCCCGATGCGCCGCTTCGCGAGCGCGGTGCTGCAACCGCAGTTGATCGCGTTCACGTCGAGTTCGTCGATCGCGACGCTTCCCGCCATGGTCGAGGCAGTGAATGGTCCGCTCGCCCTGCCAAGTCGTGCGAGCGGCTTCGTGCTGCCGCTGGCGGCGAGCACGTTCAAGTACGCGAGTCCGGTGGCATGGGCCATCGGTGCCAGCTTCATCGGATGGTTCTACGGCGTGCCGTTGCACGCCGGCGAGTTGGGCATCATCGCGTTCGCCGCGGTGTTCCTCGCCTTCGCCGCGCCTGGGGTGCCCAACGGCGCGTTCCTGATGCTCACCCCGCTCTTCGTGCAGGTCGGACTGCCGGCCGAGGGCATCGGCGTGCTGATCGCGCTCGACGCGATCCCCGACCGCTTCTCGACCACGCTCAACGTGACGGGCGATCTCGCTGCTGCGGCCATCGTGGTGGGACGAGAGCGCGCTCCGGCGAAGGACGCGGTCGTCAGCCCGTAGCGCCGCTACGGAACCACGACGGGCGGCGCCTCTTCGTCGTACTCGAGCTTGATGCGCTGCCGATCCGCGCCGCGCAGCGCGGAGATCAGCCCGTCGTTGAGCACCGCGAGCAGCTTGAGCGCGATCGGCGACTTCCGCTCGAGCAGCCGCTCGCACTCGGGTCGCTCGAGCTCCACCAGCACCGCGTCCTTTCCGATCGTGCAGGTGGCCGAGCGCGGCTCGCCATCGATCAGGCTCACTTGCCCGAACACGCTGCCGGCGCCGAGTCGCGCGAGCAGCTGGTGTCGCCCATGCACGGCGAGGCTGACGTCCACGATGCCGCTCAGCACCACGAAGCAGCTGTCACCCGGCGTGCCTTCCGCGAAGAGCAGCGTGCCCTTCCGCAGCGTCCAGCGCCGCATCGATGTGAGCACCGACCGCAGCTCCGCGGTGGTGAAGGCACGAAAGAGCGGGAACGCGCCGAGCATCTCGGGTAGCACGTCGCTGGCCGGTTCACTTTCGGCAATCGCCATCATCATGCGCGACGCACGCACCTGCACCGGCGCCGGCGGCTCGGCCAGCAGCGTGAGCGCGTCCGAGATGCGCTGGTTGACGATCTTGAGCTGGCGACAGAGCGAGGCCGCGATGCGCCAGAGTCCGTCGCGCTCCGACATGAACACCGGCGCCGACGTCATGAGGCGCCGCGGCGAGAAGACGTCGTCTGGCACCCACTCGACCGGTTGGTTCGTGCGCGCCATCTCCGCGGCAGCGAGGCCGGCCGCGGTGGTGTAGCTGCCACCGTAACCGTTGAAGCCCGCGGCGATGATCACGCCAGGGCGCAGGAACCCGATCGCGGGGAGCTGGTCGGGTGTCATGCCCAACGGGCCAACCCATTCACACGACGGAGCGCGCCCGCGCAACTCGGGGAAGTAGCGATCGCGGATCGCGAGCAGCTGCCGATGCACCTTGATCGATCGCCGCCGCGACCTCGGATTGGCCATCGGACGATCCGCCCCGCCGCCCATGAGCACGGGAGCGCGTCCCTTGCGCGCCGCATCGCGCGGCTGGTTCCAGAACACCGGCCCGAGTTCGCTCGTGATGACGCGACCGCGCGCGCGGTCCGGTGCATCGTCGGTCACCTGGATCTGGCTCTGGTGCGGTCGGATGTTCGCGAGTTCCGGCAGGAGGCGCGACGTGAACGCATTGGTCGCGACCACCACGTGTCGTGCGACGATCGTGCCACGCGCGGTCACGATGCGATGGCGATCCGGGGCGTCGGATTCGATCGCGAGCACCGCGGTGCGCGTGTGGAGCTGCGCGCCGTGCGCCAGCGCCACCTGAAGCAGGCCGCACGCATACTTGAACGGATGATAGGTGCCGTCGCCGGGAATGAACCGGCCGAGATGCGCGTTGTCGATGCCGATCTCGCGCCTGATCTTGCCGCGCGACCAGAGTTCGATGCGCTGGCCATGCTGCGCCGCGAGTGCAAGCTCCTCGCAGATCCCCTGCTCTTCCTCGTCGCTGCTCGCGATGTGCAACCACCCACGCGGCGAAAAGTCGCACTCGATGCGTTCACGCCGGATGATGCCGGTGAGCAGGTTGCGGTTGCGAAGCGCCACGCCAAGCACGAGCGAGGCCTGACGCTCGCTTTCGGCGCGCAGTACCTCGACCGGCAGCTTGGGATAGACGCGGTGGAGAAAGGCGAGGCGTTCGCGCGCGAGCCCTTCGTAGGCGCCCACCGAGTTCTCGGGGATCAACTCGAAGTTGCCGCCATTGCGACCGCTTGCTTCGTTGGCCGGATCGCCGGCGTCGAGCACCACCGTGCGCAGCGCCGACGCGCCGCGTACACAGTGGTAGGCAGTCGCGGCGCCCGTCAGCCCTGCACCCACCACCACCACATCCGTGTCGGCAGGCAGCTCTTCCGTGGATCGGAATCCGGCCAGTGGTTGGTGACCACGCAACCAGTACGGTGTGTCATCGGCCGGCAGCGCAATGGTATCGCGGGCGGGTCGTGGCGTGCGTGGACGCGTCATGAGTCGGTTACGGAACGGGAACCGCGTCCCTCGACAGCCGATAGAGCGTCAGTGCGGCGCGCTTGGCACGCACCGAAAGCGAGCGCAGGTCGGCCGTCTCCTGCGGCGAATGGTCGTCGTGTCCCGCGAGTCCCACGCCGTCGATGATCATCGGCACGATCCCCGCAACGAACGACACGTCGGCGGCACCGGCCTTGCCCGGATCAACGGCAGCAACCGCGCCGAGCCCGAGGTCACGGCTCGCCCGATCGTGCAATGCCAGCAGCTTGCGGTTGCCGTCCGTGGGCGGCAGCGACGGGTAGCCGTTGTCGAACGTGATCGTGGCCGCGGTGTGACCGAGGTGCTGCGCGACGATCGCGCGCATCGCCCGTTGCGCGCGCTCGAGCTGCTCGGGGCTCAGGGTCCGCAGGTCGCCCTGCACCACCATGCGCTCGGCCACGATGTTGTTCTTCCCCTCGGCGCTGCCCTTGTTGGCCGGTGCGTCGAGCGTGAAGCGCGCGCCGCCGAGTGCCAGGCCCGGGTTGAAGGTCAGGTACGGTTCCGTCGACAGACGCGTGCGGAACGCATCGAGGATGCGCGCCGTCTCGAAGATCGCGCCGTAGCCGATCGAGTCCTTGAAGATCTGCGAGGAATGCGCCGCTTCACCCGTGACGTCGAGTCGCCACGACGCCGCACCGCGTCGCGCAACGATTCCCGTTCGCACGTCGCCCGAGCCGTCCTCGAAACCGATCGCGGCCGCAGCGCCGCGCGCCGCGTCGACGAGCGCCTTCCGCGCCAGCGCCTGCGGCTCGCCCTCGTGTTCCTCGTCGCCGTGCATCACGACCACGACGTTCATCTTCTCGAGCAGCCCGGCCGCCTTGAGCGCCTCGAGCGCGACGATCATGATGACGTCGCCACCCTTCATGTCGATGACGCCGGGACCGCGTGCGGTCGAGTCGGGGCCACGCTCGAATTTCTGGAATGGGCTCGACGGTTCGAAGACCGTGTCGAGGTGGCCGATGAGCAGCAGCTTGGGGCCGTGCGCCGCGTGCTCCGCGATCAAGTGGCCCGCGCGCTTGAAGGGCGCGCCGTCTTCCCACCGCGTCGTGAAGCCGAGCGCGTCGAGTCGCGCGCGCAGCACGTCGCCCACCTGGCGCACACCGGCCACGTTCATGGTGCCGCTGTTGATGTTGACGATGCGCTCGAGCAGCGCGATGGCGTCGGCGGTGCGCGCGTCGACGGCACGCGCCATCGCCTGCTCGGCGGCGCTCAACGTGTCGGGGCGCGGCACGTCAGGCGCCGGCATGGCAGCGAGCAGTACGGCGAGGACGGCAGCGGACAGCATGGTGGGATCTGGGCGCGGGCGACGGTCAATGGAATGCGTAAGGTCGCGCCGCGCGCTCCGGGGCCGCAAGCAGCGCGACGACAGGTCCCGCAACGCAACGAGGCCCGGAATCGCTCCCGGGCCCCGCCACGCGCTGGTGCCGATCAACTACCGGCTCAGCAGGATCTCGGAGCGCACATAGACGAAGCGTCCGTTGTAGCCGAACGGCGACGCCCCGGGGTAGATGAACGTGCCGTTGTTCGTGTTGGTCGCAAGCGTCTGCTTGTCGGGATAGGTGTTGAAGAGGTTCCGGATGCCGAGCGAGATGTTGATGTTCTCGAAGCGGTAGCCGAACTCCGTGTCGAACAGGATCTTGGCAGCGAAGGGCTCGAGGCCGTCGATGCTGCCGTCGATGTAGTCGCCGTAGTCCGACCCGCGCACCATGGCGTGGAACCGGCCAAGGTTGTAGTTGGTCGTGAGCGTCGTGCGCCGGTCCGGCCGATTGCGGATGATCGCGTTGGTCGTCGCGATGTCGAGGCCGTTGGTGTAGATGGTCGGCTTCCCCTGCAGGATGGCTGGGAGTCCGTCGACACGGGTGATGCCGGTCTTCGTCCAGTTGAAGGCGAGGTTGAAGTCCCACGTGCCGAAGTCCGTCAGCAGGCGGTAGAACGCCGTGAGGTCGACACCGCCCGTCTTGGTGTCGATCGCGTTCGTCGGGAACTGCACGCCGGCGATCGTCGTGAAGCCCGAGTCCGCGAGGATCTTGGCCGTCACCGAATCCGACGTGCCGTCGTACGTCGCGCCGAGCAGGATCCGGTCCTTGATCGTGATGTAGTACAGGTCAGCCGTGAAGGTGAGGTTGTTCGTCGGCGACCAGGCGGCGCCGCCGCTCAGGTTGATCGACGACTCCTCCTTGAGGGGCTTCGCGCCGAAGATGCGCGAGGCCCGGTTGTTCACCGGGAAGTTGCCGATCTCCACGAGCACGCCGTTCTGGATCGCCGTCGTGGTGTGGCTGTACCAGCTCTGCTGAAGGCCCGGCGCGCGGAAGCCGGTGCTCAGCGCACCGCGGAAGACCAGTTCCCGCGTCGGTTGGTAGCGGAGGGCACCCTTCGCGGTGACCTTGCTGCCGAAATCGCTGTAGTTCTCGAAGCGAACGGCCGCGTTGCCCAGGAGCTGCTTGGAGAGGTTTGACTCGAGGTCGGCGTAGAGGCCGAAGTTGTTGCGGCTGTTGTTGCTGGCGTCGCTCGGCGCGAAGCCCTGGAACACCGACGAGCCGCCCTGGGCAATGCCCAAGCTGTCGGACGTCTTGTGGTAGCCGTTGATCCACGACGCGCGCTCGCCCGCCGCCACCTCGTAGCTCTCGCTGCGGAAGGCGGCGCCGATGGCCACGTTCACGGGTGATGGCAGCCCCAAGTCCATCGACTTGGACGCGCTCAGCATCGCATTGAATTCGCCACGCCGAAGCGCACCCGCATAGAACGACGTCTGGTTCGGGATGCGCGGGTCGTCCGCCGTGCCCAGAATGCGATCCGGACCCGGCGCCGTCGCGGTGCTCAGGCTGGGACCGAGGGACGAGTTGAGGGTGTTGCGCAGGTTGAAGTCGAAGCTGTTGTAGCCGTAGTTCATGCCCGCGTCCACCGCCCACCCGCTCAAGATCGTGCGGATGCCGCCGGCCGCCGAGTAGTCGATGACCTTCGGACGGAATTCCGGCAGGAAGCCCAGCGGATAGATCTCCGCCCAGTTGCGCGAGTTCTGCGGCTTGCGGAAGAAGCCGTTGCCGGTGCCTTCGCGGTTCGAGAAGCCGCCGAACGCGTAGAACTCGGTGTTGCCGTCATCGCTGATCGGCAGGCGCAGGTTGGTGAAGACATGGATGTCGTTCTCCATGCCGTCGCCCCAGTGCACGTTCGGCTGCTGGACGCCGTTGCGCTTGAACACCACCGCGCAGTTGGCGACCGAGTCGCGCACGCCATTCAGGTCGGGGAAGCTGCCGTCCGGACACGCGCGGTTGGTGGCGTCGCGCTGCAGGAACTGGCCGAACACCGCGATCGAGCCGCGACCGAGGCTGAAGCCGGCGCCACCGCTGATGTCCGTCGTCGTGCCGTCATTCTGGTAGCCGTTGCCGGGGCGATACTGCCCGACGCTCGTGTTGATGAAGGGAGTGAACGCCCCTTCCTTGAGCACGAGGTTGACCACGCCCGCGATCGCGTCCGAACCGTATTGCGTCGAGGCGCCGTCGCGCAGCACCTCGATGCGATCGATCGCGCTCGACGGGAAGGCGTTGAGGTCGACGCCGCTCGAGCCCGGCGCGGAGCCGTTCGAGAAAACGTTGAGGAGCGCCGTCGTGTGCCGCCGCTGCCCGTTGATGAGCACGAGCGAATGGTCGGGCGAGAGACCGCGCAAGGTGAACGGCCGCACGATTTCCGTCGCGTCCGTCACGGCCTGCTTGGGGAAGTTCACCGAGGGGGAGAGGTTGGCGAGGATCTGCGTCGTCTCCGTGGAGCCCGACTTCTTCAGTTCCTCGACCGTGTACACGTCCACCGGCACCGCCAACTCCTCGGCCGCGGCGTGCTTGGCACGCGAACCGACGGTGGTCTGCACCGGCGCCAGCTGCGTCGCCGAACGCTTGATCGTGATGTCGAACTCCGTCACCTTCGAAGCCTCGACCGTGACGCTCGCGGAATCGGGCGAATAGCCCAGCGCGCGCACGCGAATCATCCGTCGTCCGACCGCCAAGCCACCGAGCGTGTATTGGCCGCGGTTCGTCGACGACGTCCGCACGCCGCTACCGTCGACGGTGATCAGCGCGCCGACCACGACCGATCCGTTGTCGTTCAGGATCCTGCCCTGCACGTTGCCGGTCTGCGCGAGCGCAACGCCCCCGCTGGCCGCGGTACACAGCGCTGCGGTGGCAAGCAGAACAAGTTGCCGAGTGAAAGAACCTCGCATGCGTCCCCCATGACGAATGTGGTGAACCAACCCGCCGCCGTGAGGAGTGGGATGCACGGCGGGGCACTGCAAGCGGTGTGACACCTGTAACCGGGCTCGCAGCCGACAGCGGCGCGAAATCCTCGGAGGGCACGGCGGGGGGAAACACTCGGAGACGGCAGAACCGTCGCGCCCATAATGGAGCGAACTTCCACTTTGCGACAGACCCGTTACGGAATCGGGCATTCCGCCCGACCTGGCGCGCCGCAAGGGGTAGCGGACGACGAGCGCTGGCCTCCAATTGTGGTGCGATGGTGGTTCCCCCCGTCGTTCCCCTAGGCCGAATGCCCCATGTCGCTCGCTTCGCCGCTCCGCGCCTTCGCCGCCGCCTCGGTGTTCGTTGGCGCGGCCGCCATCAACGTGTCACCCGCACACGAGACCGGAGCGCGCCTCCTCGCGCCACGATCCACGCAGACTGACACCGCCTTCACCATGCGCGAAGTCATGATCCCGATGCGCGATGGGGTCAAGCTCTACACGCGCATCCTCGTGCCCAAGTCCTCGGACGGCCCGCTGCCGTTTCTCTTCGTGCGCACCCCGTACGGCATCGACGGCGTCACCCCGCAGTCGCTGCCCTTCGCGTTCGGCTTCATGGTCAAGGACGGCTACATCTTCGTCTTCCAGGACAGTCGCGGGAAGTTCAAGTCGGAAGGCACGTTCGAGATGCAGCGCCCGCCGCGCTTGAATCGCGCCGACCCGAAGGCGATCGACGAGAGCACCGACGCGTTCGATTCGATCGAGTGGATGCTGCGGAACGTCGAGAACAACAACGGCCGCGTCGGCATGACCGGTGTCTCGTACCCGGGCTGGCTCGCCGCCATGGCGATGCTCGACCCGCACCCGGCGCTCAAGGCGGTGTCGCCGCAGGCCTCGCCGGCCGACATGTGGATGGGCGATGACTTCCACCACAACGGCGCGTTCCGCCTGAGCTACGGCTTCGAATACGCGACCATGATGGAATCGGGCAAGGACGTCGAGAACTTCACCTTCGACGCCTATGACACCTACGACTGGTACCTGCGACTCGGCTCCCTCAAGAACGTCAACGACAAGCTGCTCAAGGGGAAGATTCCGACGTGGAACGACTTCTCGAAGCGGCCGAACTACGACGGCTTCTGGAAGCGGCAGGCGATGAAGGACTATCTCACGCGCGTCACGATTCCGACGCTCAACGTGGCGGGATGGTGGGACCAGGAGGACTTCTACGGCCCGGTCACCATCTACCGCGAGCTCGAGAAGCATGACACGCAGAAGCTCAACTTCCTCGTCATCGGCCCGTGGAACCACGGCGGCTGGATGCGCGGTGAGGGCGCCTCGCTCGGCAACATCCAGTTCGGCCAGCCCACCGCGCGCTTCTTCCGCGACTCGCTGATGGCGCCCTTTTTCAACTTCTATCTCCACGACAAGGGCACGCTCAACCTCGCCGAGGCGACGGTGTTCGAGGCCGGTTCCAACCAGTGGAAGCGCTACGACAGCTGGCCACCGAAGACGGGCACGACGAACCGTAGCCTCTACTTCCGCGAGAAGGGACAGCTCGCCTTCGAGCCGTCGAGCGAGACAGGGCCGGCCGCCTACGACGGCTACGTTTCGGATCCGAACAAGCCCGTGCCCTATCGCCAGCGCCCCATCCAGGCCACGTACGAGCCGCGCGGGTCGGGCTGGTACACGTGGCTCACGGAAGACCAGCGCTTCGTGCACAACCGGCCCGACGTGCTGAGCTATGAGCTGCCGACGCTCGAAAGCGACCTCACGATTGCCGGCGACATCACAGTCACCGTCAACCTCGCCACGAGCGCGAGCGACGCCGACGTGATCGTGAAGCTGATCGATGTCTATCCCGACACCGGCATGAAGGAGCTCAAGATGAACGGCTACCAGTTCATGGTGGCCAACGACGTGTTCCGCGCGCGCTTCCGGAAATCGGCGGAGAAACCCGAGCCGCTCGTGCCGGGCAAGGTCACCGACATCACGGTGGACCTGCACACGCAGGCCTACACGTTCAAGAAGGGACACCGCGTCATGGTGCAGGTGCAGAGCAGCTGGTTCCCGATCATCGATCGCAACCCGCAGAAGTACGTGCCCAACATCTTCGAGGCCAAGGAGTCCGACTTCACGGTGGCGTCGCAGAAGGTGTTCCGCTCCAAGCAGTATCCGTCGAGGATCGTGCTTCCGATCGTCGAGCGCGTCACACCGTAGGCACCGGGAGCACGGCGACGGATCAGTGCTGAGCGTCCCCATGCGCCGAATCCTCCTCGCGCTCCTCGCGCTCGTCGCGCTCGCGGCTGGCACCAGCGCGCACGCGCAGTCCGACACCACTCCCGCGTCGGCATACGCCGCGCGACGCGCGCGCCTCATCACGCGCATCGGCCCGAACTCCGCCGTCATCGTTCCCGGCGCGCACCTGGTCGGCAATCACGATCTCCCGCGCCAGAACTCGAACTTCTGGTACCTCACCGGCGTCGAGTCGCCGTACGCCACGCTCGTCATCGCGCCCGACTCGCGCCCGGGCGCCGCAACGGGTGCGATGCGCACCGCGCTCTTCCTTCCCGACTCGTTCCAGTTCGCCGGCGGACAATTCCCGATCGCCGACTCGGGCTTTCGCCGAGCCAGCTGGAACCTGCCGCGGCATCGCCTCGCGCCTGGACCCGTGAGCGCGCGCATCACCGGCATTGCGGAGACGTACCCGATCAGCGAGTTCACCGCGCGCGTGCGCGAGTTGGTCGGCAACACGGCCACGGTCTACCTGCCGCGCGCTGGTGACTCGCTCTACGCGCCGGCCGGCATCGCGCGCATCGCCACGGTGGAGATGCAGCAGGCCGCGAACCTCGCGGCGCTCTTCCCGACGCGCACCATCGTCGACGTCACGCCGCATCTCCGCAGGCTCCGCCTCATCAAGGACCGCCACGAGATCGCCGCATTGCGCGACGCCGCGCTCGTGAGCGCCCGGTCGCTCATCACGCTCATGCGCCGCGTGCGCCCCGGCATGTCGGACCTGGAAGCTGCCGGCATTCTCGAAGCCGACTGGAAGCGGCTGGGCTCGCCGCGCGCCTCGTTCGGGCCGATCATCTCGAGCGGCCCCGACGCCATGACCTTCTTCTCGCTGCGCGGCGAGCGCTACGACGCCGTCGGCCGCACCATGCGCGCCGGCGACCTCCTCTTCGCCGACTACGGTGCGGCCGAAGTGAGGCACTACGGCAGCGACCTCTGCCGCACGATGCCAGTCTCGGGCCGCTTCACGCCAGAGCAGCGCCGCTACTATGACATCGTGCTCGAGGCGCAGGACTCGGCCATCGCCGCCATCCGGCCGGGGGTGATGATGCTCGACGTGATCAAGGCGGCCGCGCGCGTCTTTCGCGCCCACGATCTCGAGCGCTACGAACAGATCGGCACGATGGGCGCAGAACATGTCTGGGGGGTGATGCCCTCCCCCACGCACTACCTCGCGCAGGATGGCGGCATCCTCGCCTACACGCGCTTCGGCGGCGGCGTGCGCGACCTCGGCCACCACATCGGCCTGGATGCCACCGATGATCGTGACTGGTCGGGACCGCTCGAGCCCGGCATGGTCATCACGATCGAGCCCAAGCTCTACATTCCCGACCGCCAGATCGCGATCATGATCGAGGACATGATCCTGGTCACCCCATCGGGCCGGGAGAACCTCTCCGCCGCGGCACCCAAGCGCGCGGCCGACGTCGAGCGCACGATGCGGCGCCGCTAGGCGGTTGCGCGCCGATGTCCGGGAGCTGTCAACGCCGGACGCACGCCGCTGACATGCCCACGCACGTGCGCTAACGTGTGCGCATGCAGGCTTCCGCCCGACTGCCCTCGCGCGCCACGCTGCTCGGCGTCCTGCTCGCCATCACGCTCGGCCTGGGCGGGCTCGTGGCGGTGGAGGCCGTGCGGGTGGCGCGCAGCCACCAGCTGAGCGTCGAGCGGTTCCTCGACGAGAGCGCGCAGGCGGCCGCGCGCGAATTCCTCTCGCGCTCGCGCGATGAAATGGACGCGATCGCGGCCGATCTCATGGGCGGACTGACCGGCCAGCGCGCGCCGTCGCCGTTCGAGTTGCTGCCGCCACCTGACTTCATCCAGCGCGCCGCCGAACGTGCGCTCGTGTGCGCGGATGGCTCCGTGCGCGCTTTCCGCTACGACTTCCGCTCGGACTCGCTCGTCTTTGCCGCCGGCGCGCACCGCGAGGACGCGCCGGCCCTCGGGCGCGTGGTGAGCGCCGACTTCCAGTCGCGCTACCGCCCGGCGTGGCACGCCACGTTGCTCGTGCGCGGAGGTGGCGCGCGCGCGTTGCTCTATGGCGTGCGCTACTCGGAGTTCCGCGCACCGCTCGCTGCCTTTGGCGTTGAACTCTGCGATGAGGCGCTCGCTCGCGCCATCTTCGCCCGTGCGCTCGATCGCGGCGGATTGCTCGCGACCGACGCGGGCGCGCTGCCGCAGGATTCGTTGCTCGTGGTCTCCGTCGACGGACCCGCGGGAGCGAAGCTCCTCGCCGCGCGGGCGGAACCGCTCGAGACCCATCGCGCGTCAGCTACCATCGAACGACTGGGGGGCGTCACCGCCACCGTCGCGCTCCGCCCGGCCGCCACGCTCCGCCTCGCCATTTCGCCGCCGTCGCAGTCGCGCGTGGCGGCGCTGGTCGCGCTCTTCGCCCTCACCGGACTGCTGGCCCTGGTCGCGCTGCTGCAGCTGCGCCGCGAGGCCGCGCTCGTGCGGCTCCGCACCGACTTCACCTCGTCGGTCTCGCACGAGCTGCGCACCCCGCTCGCGCAGATCCTCCTCTTCGGCGAGACGCTGCGGCTGGGCCGAGCCCGCAGTGACGCCGACAAGCAGCTCGCCGTCGACACGATCGTCGAGGAAGGGCGTCGCCTCATGCATCTCGTCGACAACCTGCTGCAATTCGACCGAGCCGCGCGCGCGGGCGCGCCGCTCGCCGTCGCCCCCGTGCGCGTCGAGGAAGTCGTGCAGTCGGCGTGCGCGACGTTCGCGCCTCTGCTCGAGGCCTCGGAGCTGACCGTTCACGTGGACGTCCCGCACGAGCTCTTCGTCAGCGCCGACGCCGCCGCGCTCCGGCACGTCCTCCTCAACTTCCTCGACAACGCGGCCAAGTATGGTCCCGCACGGCAGGTCGTGAAAGTTGCCGCCGCGCGCATCGGCGACACCGTGCGCATCACGGTCGACGACCAGGGCCCGGGCGTGCCTCCGCGGGATCGCGAGTCGGTCTGGGCGCCGTTCGCCCGGCTCGACCGCGACCGCCACAGCACGCGCGCCGGCTCCGGCATCGGACTCTCCGTGGTGCGCGACCTCATCATGCGCCAGCACGGCCGCGCGAGCGTCGAGGACGCTCCCGGCGGTGGCGCGCGCTTCGTCGTCACGCTCCCCCTGGCCCACCTTCCCAGCTGATGCCGCGTATCCTGATCGTCGAGGACAACGAGAAGCTCGCCGCCGGGCTCCGCACCAACCTGGAGTTCGAAGGCCACGAGGTGAGGGTCGCGCTCGATGGCCACACCGGGCTTGCGGCCGCACTCGAGTCGTGGGCCGACCTCATCCTGCTCGACCTCATGCTCCCCGGACTCGATGGCTACGCGCTCCTGCGCGCGGCGCGCGACCACGGCGTGACCGCACCGGTCCTCATCCTCACGGCGCTCGGCGAAGAGGCCGACAAGGTGCGGGGCTTCCGCGTCGGCGCCGACGACTACGTGACCAAGCCGTTCGGCCTGCTCGAACTGATCGCGCGTGTCGATGCACTGCTCCGGCGAGCGCACGGCGTAGCGGCGCACGCGGCGGCGCAGCACCGCTTCGGTGTCATTGCCGTGGACGTCGGCGCGCGCACCGCGACGCGCAATGGTGAAGCGGTCAGCCTGCGTCCCCGCGAGTTCGACCTCCTCGCGGCCTTCTGCCGTCGCCGCGGCGAGGTCATCACGCGCGCCGAACTCCTGCGCGATGTCTGGGGCTACGGCGACGACGTGGTCACGCGCACGGTCGACACGCACGTGGCGGAGCTGCGTCGCAAGCTCGAGGACGACCCGGCCGCACCCCGCTGGATCGTGACGGTACAGAAGGCGGGCTATCGCCTCGAGGACGCGTAGGCGCCGGCGAGCCTGCATCGCCCACAAGACACCGGCACAACGCCGGTACAATGCCGGCACAGCGCGCGCACGTGGCGCGCACCTCGCGCGGACAGACAGCGCACGCCGCGCACCGCATCGTTCTGGTGACTCCCTCCCACGGACCCCCGGTGCCATCCAACTACGTCAAGCCGCTCTCCCGCCTCGTGCGCGACGCCGAACACGCGCCGCTCGCCCGCGCGCTCGGCCCCCTCAACCTCACCACGCTCGGCATCGGGTCGATCATCGGCACGGGCATCTTCGTGCTCACGGGCACGGCGGCGTCGCAGCACGCGGGCCCCGCGCTCGTGCTCTCGATGATCATTGCCGCCGTCGGCTGCGTTTTTGCCGGACTGTGCTATGCCGAGCTGGCGGCCATGATTCCCGTGGCGGGCAGCGCCTACACGTATGCGTACGCCACCACGGGCGAGCTCTTCGCCTGGATCATCGGCTGGGACCTGATCCTTGAGTACGCGCTGAGCTGCTCGACGGTCGCGGTCGGCTGGTCGGGCTACGCGTCGAGCTTCCTCCGCGACCTGGGGCTCGCACTGCCCGCCCAGCTCACCGCCGCGCCTGGTGCGCCCGTCACCTTCGCCGATGGCCATGTGGGCGTCGGCCTCGTCAACCTGCCGGCGATGGTCATCGTGCTGCTCGTGGCCGCCTTGCTCACGGTCGGCATCAAGAAGTCCGCCAACACCAACACGGCGTTGGTGATCGTGAAGACGCTCGTGCTCGTGCTTTTCGTGGCGGCCGGCGCCGCCTACGTGCGTCGCGAGAACCTCACGCCATTCATCCCCGCCAACACCGGCGAGTTCGGTCACTTCGGGTGGAGCGGCGTGCTGCGCGGCGCCGGCGTGATGTTCTTCGCCTACATCGGCTTCGATGCCGTCTCGACCGCGGCGCAGGAGTCGCGCAATCCGCAGAAGGACCTCCCCATCGGCATCCTCGCGTCGCTGGCCATCTGCACGGTGCTCTTCATCGCGGTGGCGATCGTGCTCATCGGCATAGTGCCGTACACCAGACTCAACGTCGCCGATCCGCTCGCGGTCGGCATCGACGCCACTGGCCTCACCTGGCTGCGCCCGCTCGTCAAGATCGGCGCCGTGCTCGGCCTCTTCAGCACCATCCTCGTCCAGATGATCGGGCAAACGCGCATCTTCTACTCGATGAGCCGCGACGGACTCCTCCCCGAGGTGTTCGGGCGCGTGCACCCACGCTTCCGCACGCCGCACGTCAGCACGATCCTCACCGGCACCGTCTGCGCGCTCGTCGCGGGCTTCACGCCGATCAACATCTTGAGCGAGCTCGTCTCCATGGGGACGCTGCTCGCCTTCGTGCTCGTCTGCATCGGCATCGTCGTGCTCCGGCGCACCAACCCGAACGCCGATCGTCCCTTCCGCACGCCGTGGCTCCCGCTCGTCCCCATCCTCGGCGCGCTCATCTGCGCGGCGCAGATGGTCGCCCTGCCGTGGCCCACGTGGCAGCGCCTCATCATCTGGCTCGTCATCGGCATGGGCGTGTACCTGTTCTGGTCGCGCGCGAACGCGGAGCGCACGCGGCTGGCATCCTGAGCGCTGCAACGCGGAGCAACGTGGTCACGATCTGCCAGGGCAAGACACTCAGGCGACGCGCCCACCGGCGCGCGTTGCCACGTCGCACGTGGCACTGCCCGGACGCCATACCGCTCCGCGCATGAGGGAGCGTCCACTTCGCGCCGGTCGCACCAACGGCGCTACCTTGGAGCCCTGCGACCATTCCGAGCACGCCGACTCCTCGCGTGGGCGCTCGCCACGTGCATCGTCGCCAGCGCGCCTGCCTTCGCGCAGCAGGACGCCCAGGGCACGATGCCGCGCGCGATCTTCGCGCGCTGGGTGCTCGATGGCCGCGGCGGCGTCACGCCCAACGCCACGGTCTTCATCGAGAACGGGCGCATCACGCGCATCACGCCGGGACGCGCCGCGAACGCGACGCTCGCCTTCCCCGACGGCACGCTGCTTCCGGGCCTCATCGACGTCCACGCGCACCCGGCGTCGTATGAACGCGCCGGCAGGTTGCGCGGCTTGGGCGACGGCGACTCCGCGCACCTCGCGCAGCCGCTTGTCGCCGACAACCTGCGCCGCACGCTCGCTGCCGGCTTCACCACGATACAGAGCATTGGCGCAGCCGCGGACGTACCACTCCGCGACGCGCTCGCACGTGGCGACTTGTCCGGGCCACGCCTCATCACGGCGCTCAACGCCATCACCGACGCTTCCCTCACCGATTCACTTCGCGCCATCGTCCGCGCACGGCACCGCAACGGCGCGCAGGCCATCAAGCTCTTCGCGTCCCGCGGCCTTGGAGACGGCGGCGCCCCGACCATGACCGTCGAGCAGCTCACCGCCATCTGCGGCGAGGCCCAGTCACTCGGCCTTCGCAGCATCGTGCACGCGCATTCCGCCGAGAGCATCCGTCGCGCGATCACCGCCGGCTGCACGCAGCTCGAGCACGGGGTCTTCGTCACGCAGGACGTGCTCACGCTCATGGCCGAGAAGGGGACCTGGTTCGATCCGCAGTGCGCCGGCGTCTTCCAGAACTACCTCGACCATCGCACGGCCTGGTTCGCAGGTGGCAGCTACGCCACTCCGCTTCGCGCAACGCCACCTCGCCTGGTTTGGGCGGCCAGGTCGGGAGCATCGCGCCCGGATACGCCGCCGACCTGATGGTCGTCGATGGCGATGTCGCGAGCGATATTGCGGCTATCACGCGCGTGCGACTCGTCGTCCAGCCCGGGCGCGTGGTCCATTCCGCGACGAACAGTCCCGCCTCGTCACGCTGACGACGCTCCACGACGAGCGGCTGCAGTCGAATCGCTGGCGCCGCCAACTTCGCTCCACGGACACTCATGCGCCCCAAGACTCCGATCGCCATCGCCGCCAACGCGCGTCCGCAGGCGCTCGCCTCGATCAAGCGCTTCTTCGACGAGCACATGGACGACTCGATCGGCGACCTCAAGGCCACACTCGTGCTCGACTACCTGCTCGTCGAACTCGGACCGCTCATCTACAACCAGGCGCTCGCCGAGGCGGGTAGCTACATGGGCGAGCGCGCCGCCGAACTGCCCGACGTGCTCCAGCAGCCGGAGTTTCCGTACTGGCCCGCCGAGCGCGAGAAACCGAAGGGCAAGCGCTAGCACCATGCAGCTCTCCGACATTCCGTTCGGCACAACCGATTGGTCCGAAATCGTGCCGACCACGCACGCCGGCGATTCGGGCGCGGCCACGTGGCGCACACGGCAGTTCGGCGCGATCCGCGTCCGCATGGTCGAGTACACGGCGGGCTACGTCGCCGACCACTGGTGCGACAAGGGACACATCCTGCTCTGTCTCTCGGGCACGCTCGACACCGAACTCGCCGACGGGCGCTCCTTCCGCCTCGCGCCGGGCATGAGCTACCAGGTGGCCGACGACACCGCCCCACATCGCTCGCGCAGCGAGACGGGTGCAACGCTCTTCATCGTGGATTGAGGTCGAGCCTGGCGCGCGCTTGTCGCATATGCGCGCTGGTCGCAAGCGCGCTGTGGTCCGAAGTGCGTCGCCCTGCCGAGCGCAGCAACCGACCCGTTTGCCCCGGGCGCCGCTACTGCTCGGGCGTCGCTACCGCTCGGGCGTCGCCACCTGCGGGACCACCGCCGGATACACCGGCTGATCCGCGCCGCGCTTCTTGATGAAATCCGACCGCTCACGGTCCTTCCGTTCGCGCGTGCGCCGCACCGCCGTATTGAAATCTTCCTGCGTCATCGCGCGCGACACGTTGAACTGGATTTCCTGCGACAGGTTCGCGATCCGGCGCGATTCGTACATCGTCGGACTCGGCGCGTTCTGGTTGAGCGGCAACAGCGCGAGCAGCGCCGTCGGGATCGACACCGGCCCAAGCCGGATGTACTGCTGGTCCATGCCCCACTGACGCCCGCTCTTGTCCTTGTACGTCCAGTCGTGCGGATCGCGCCGGCCCGCGGCCGCCATCTGCACGGCAACGATCGAGTCGCGGTAGCGCGCAAAGCGCTCGCCGATCACGCTGTCGACGCGCTGCTTGCTCGTCAGCGGCTCGGGGCCGCCCAGGCCGCGTGGCGGCGGGCCGTACAGGCGGCCGTCGGCGAGCGCCGGCCGCATCCCTTCGATCGCGCCCGACATCGCCGAGCCCCCGGCGCCCGTGCCCGCTTCCTTCGCGTTGGCGCCGCCCTCGTCGACGACCGGCGCGGGAAGAGACGCGGCCACGCCGCTCGGCACCTCCACCGGTGCGATGAGCTTCTTCTCTTCCGCGGCCTTCCCCTTCTTGGCCGCACCAGCCGCCACCTGCGACGCGCGCGCCGTCGGTCCGCCGCCGCCGCCCCCGCGAACGAAGGTGATGCGCTCGACCGTCGGCTCGTTGCCCGTCCGGCTCAGCCACTCGGGAATCGGATAGCCCAGCACCGCCCACCGCAGCGCCGCGCCGATGATCACGGCGTGGATCGCGACCGAAAGTCCGGCCGGCACGGTGGAGCGACCGAACTTCACTAGACGACGGCCCCGAATGCGGCGAGCACGCGACCAGCGCGACGCGCCGCCTCGGCGAGCCGTGCTTCCGACTGGATGAACGAGATCCGGAAGTAGCCCTCGCCGCCCGCACCGAACCCCGAACCCGGCAGCACCACCACGCCTTCATCGTCCATCAGCCGATCGGCGAACTCCTTGCTCGACACCCCCGACGGCAGCGGAATCCAGAGGTACATGCTCGCCTTGGGTGACTCCACCGCAAAGCCCGCCTCGCGGAACGCGGCCACGGCGGCATCCCGGCGACGCTGGAACACGGCCACGTTGCCCGGCACGAAGCTCCGCCACGAATCGAGCGCTGCCACGCCAGCCGCTTGAATCGCCATGAACGGACCGGTGTCGGTGAAGGACTTGATGCGGGCCAGCGCGCCCGCGATCGGCGGCGCCGCCACCGCCCACGCGCAGCGCCAGCCGGTCATGTTGAACGTCTTCGAGAGCGAGTGGAACTCGATCGCGCAGTCGCGCGCGCCCTCGATCTCGAAGATGCTCGGCGGCACATAGCCGTCGAACGCGAGCTCGGCGTACGCGTTGTCGTACACCAGCAGCAATCCGAGGGTCCGGCACTTGGCCACGAGCCGCTCGAGATACGCGCGCGGCGCGATCGCCGCCGTCGGATTGTTCGGGTAGTTCACGTACACCATCTTCGCGCGCTTGAGCACGGCGTCCGGCACGTGGTCGAGCTCGACGAGGAAATCGTGCTCGGCCTTGAGCGGCACGGCGTACGGCTCGCCGAGCGAGAGCAGGGTGCCGCCCACGTACGCCTGGTACCCGGGCTCGGGGATGATCGCGACGTCACCCGGGTTGAGGTACGCGAACGCGAGGTGCGCGAGCCCTTCCTTGCTGCCGATGAGCGGCACGATCTCGGTGAGCGGATCGAAGCGCTGGCCGAAGCGATCCTGCATGTAGCGGCTCGCGGCCTCGCGGAACGGCACGTGGCCGAGCCCGAAGCCGTAGCGATGCATCGTCGGTTCCTTGAGCGCGCGCGCCATCCCCTCGAGCGCCGCCGGCGGCGGCGCGAGGTCGGCGTCTCCGGCGCCCAGGTCGATCAGGTCCACGCCGCGCGCGAGCAACTCGCGCTTCTTCTGCGGAATGTGTGCAAGCGGATACGGGGGCAGCGTGCCCATCCGCGAACTCAAGGTCGGCATCAGCCCTCCACCGTCACCGAGTTCGACACCGCCGACAGCCCCAGCAGTTGCACCTGAACCGTGTCTCCCGCCGTCAGGACGCCGACGCCGGCCGGCGTGCCCGTGCAGACGAGATCGCCCGGTTCGAGCGTCATGATCTGGCTGATGTAGCTGAGCAGGAACGGAATCCCGAACACCATCTGGCTCGCGTTGCCACGCTGCCGCTCGACGCCGTTCACGGTCGTGACCACGGTGACCCCGGAGAGGTCCGCCGGCGCCGACACCTCGGGCCCCACGGGGCAGAAGGTGTCGAAGCCCTTGGCGCGGGTCCACTGCCCGTCCGACTTCTGCAGGTCGCGCGCGGTCACGTCGTTGACCGCGCAGAGGCCGCGAATCGAACGGCCCGCGGTCGCTTCATCGGCGTGGCGGAGTCGGGCGCCAACCACCACCCCGATTTCTCCCTCATACTCGACCTGCTTCGAAGCCGGCGGCAGCACGATCGCGCCCCCCGGCGCCAGCAGGCTCGAGGTCGGCTTGAGGAACAGCAGCGGCACCTTCGGCACGTCGTTGCCGAGTTCCTTGGCGTGGTCCACGTAGTTGCGGCCAACGCACACGATCTTGCCCGGGCGGAGTGCGGTCACGGTGGGGCGAACAGGGGGTCGGTTTGGCGAAGCTGTCAACCGAGGAAGATACACCCAGCTGCCCTGAATCGTGGGTCCTGAGCCCCCGTTTAGCACGACGGGCCCCCCGCAATGCGAGGGGCCCGAAGCGCTTGCCGCTGAGCCTGTTAGAAGTGGCGGCCGAACGAGATCTGGATGGCGTTCGCGCTGCCGCCGGCCCCGTTCACGACATAGAACTTGCCCTCGACGAAGCACGGAGAGCCGCCGCAGGCGAAGTTGCCGCCGAAGCCGGGCGCGAAACCCAGGTCGGTGGACGACGCCGAGCCACCACCGTTGCCCGAACCACTGCTGGCGTTGAAGCCGAGGCGGAAGAGTGCGTACGGCTTGAAGCCACCCTGCGCCTCGATGTGCCAGATGGCGCTCGCACCGAACCCGAACGACGTGATGCTCGAGACGCCGTTCTTGCCCGAGTAGTACACGAAGTCCGCTTCCGGACGCAGGCCGAAGTCCTTGTTGAAGCGATACTCGGCACCGCCGATCGCGCCGAAGCCGAAGCTCGTGGCGTTGCTGAGATTGCCGATCGGCAGCGCGAGCGTGCCACCGATGAACGGCGTCCACGAATCGACCGCCTGCGCTTGCGCCGCACCAGCGGTGAGCAACATGGCGGTGCCAACCAAGGCCAGCTTGCGAGTGCACGACTTGAGCATGGTGAGGTAACCCTCAGGGGGATGTGGAGATGGTGATGACGGCTGCGGGCGAGTTGGTCGCGCCCAGCCATCACATTAACGCCTCAGTTCTGACCCGCGCTGTGATGCCGGACCATTTGGACCGACGGCGTCGCGCCGATGTTCCCCGCTGACGGATCGCGTCGTGTGAGCCGAATCACTTTCAGGAAAAACGCAGCGGTCCCCCCGGCCGAAGCCGAGGGGACCACCTCACGCCAGTTGGTGCGCCTAGAACTTGATGCCGACCGTGATCGGAACCCAGTTCGTCGACGTGCCGGTCGTCTGCACGGTCATGTAGCGGATTTCCGCGAACACGCTCTGGCCGGCGACGTCGAAGTGTCCGCCCACGCCACCGCCGAAGCCGACCTTGGTTTCGCCGGCCGGACACGGGCCACCGCAGCCGCTGGCGCTGCTCGCGATCATGCCGACACCTGCAATCACGTACGGCTTCAACGGGCCATCCATGGCAAAGTCGTACACGCCGTTCACGACGCCGCCGATGCCGGCCACGCTGCCGGAGCCGACCTTCGCGCCCCACGTGTCATACGAGACGTCGCCGCGCAGGCTCCACCCCTGCTCCAGCTTGAAGAACACGTGGCCCGCTCCACCGAAGCCCGTGTTGGCCACAGTGCCGAAGTCGCCCATCGGGAGCCGCGCACCAACCGAGACGCCGAACGACCACGGCGTCACGCTCATTTGTGCGGACGACACCGATGACAGCGCGGCGACAGCGAGGACAGCAGCAGCAAGACGAATGCGCATCAGAGTGAATCCTCTCTTTGGGGTTCGCGTCGGTCCGTCTCGACGCCCGGTTCGGGGGAGACTGCCTGTGACGGACAGTTTCGGTCGGCCAATCTGCGCCCGCGGCCTGATGCCGCCCTTATCCGACGGTGCCAGTACGAATGGGGTCACCAGAAGTGTCACGCCAATTGGAGGACGGGTGGGGGGAGCGCCGCGTCACCGGCGACCGGCGGCAAGAAATTCCGCCAACCCACGGCGCAAAGTCGTGTAGGCGGCCACGATCGAGGCGCGCCGTGCTCCTCTTGCGGACCGGGCCCCACGGACCGATGCTTCCGCGAGGTTTGCAGGGCACGTGTGAATTCACTCCCAGAGCGAGGATTTGCTGATGCGCCGTGTTATCCAGTTGCTGGCCCTGCCCGCCGTCCTTTTGGCCGGCTGCTATCACACCACCATCGTGACCGGACAGCCAGCTGGCAGCGAGACGGTGAGCAACCAATGGGCGCCCGCCTGGATCGACGGGTTGATCCCGCCGAACACGGTGGAAACCGCTTCCAAGTGCAAGAACGGTGTGGCCAAGGTCGAGACGCAAATGAGCTTTCCCAACGTGCTCGTCGGCGCGATCACGTTCGGCATCTTCACGCCGATGCAGATCGACGTGACGTGCGCCAGCTCGAGCCGCGTCGGTGTCGCGCCTGCGGGAGCGCCGACGGTGGCCGTGCGCGACGGAATGAGCAAGCAGGAGATCACCCGCGCGATCGGTATTGCGGCTGAGATCTCGCGCACCACACACCAGGCCGTCTACCTCACGCGATAGCTGGTGAAGCTGCGATGGCGGCCGGTCCCGCTCACGCGGGCCGGCCGTCCGTCGTTTTGCGACGCATGGTCGTCAGATGACACGACGTGTACGAGTCGCTGCCACGCCCCCATGCGTCAGCGCGAAGGGCAACAGTCAAGGTGACTCACTCGCCTCCCGTGCGGCACGAGAACGGCCGTCGTAGAACCCGGCAAGCTCGACGCGCAACCCGTCCCACGGTCCCACGAGCCGTCGCGCGGGCGGCAACCCCTCCAGCAGCCCGCGCCCGTACGCCTTGGTCCCGATGCGCGGGTCCGCGAGCACCACCACGCCGCGATCCGTCCCGCTGCGAATCAGCCGCCCAAACCCCTGCGTCAGGCGCAAGGCGGCATGTGGCAGCATGTACTCGCGAAACGAATCGCCGCCCGCCGCCTCGATCCGCTCGCACTGCGCAGCCGTGATCGGCTCCGACGGCACGCGAAACGGCAGTTTGGCGAGCAGCAGCGCGCGCAACGCCCGCCCCGGCACATCCACCCCTTCCCAGAAGCTCGCGGTGCCTAGCAGCAGCGCGTCGCCGCTCTCGCGAAACCGGTCGAGCAGCTCATGTCGCGACTGCTCGCCATGCACCAGCAGCGGCCAACGCCGGTCCAGGCCGTCGGCGCGCAGCGACGCCGCCGCCTCGCGCAGCTCGCGGTGGCTCGTGAACAGCGCGAAGCAGCCACCGTCGCTCTCGGCCACCAGGTCGGCGAGGATCTCGACCACGCGCGCGCGGTGCCCCGCGGGGTCGACGTTGGGCGCGGGCAGGTCGGTGGGCACGAGCAGCAGCGCCTGTCGTTCGTAGTCGAACGGCGACGGCAGCTTGCGCTCGATCGGCTTGGGGTCGACGGACGCGAGTCCCAACCGCCCGCGCGTGAAATCGAATCGGTTCCCCGCGGTGAGCGTTGCACTCGTGATCACGGTCGTCGTCAGCCGTCCGAAGAGGTCGTCGCGGAGCAGCGCTTCGAGATCGAGCGGCACGGCGCTGGCCACGACGTTGCTTTCGTTCGGGCGTCCGCGGAACTCGAGCCAGCGCACGAGGGCGCCCGCTTCGCGATCGGGCTTGAGGGCGCGTCGCAACGCATCACCCGAGCCCTCGAGCCGTCGCACGGTCGCGCGCACTTCCGCGATCAGCGGCGCCAGCAACTCCTCGCGCTTGGTGTCGGCGCCCAGCCGCCGCTTGAGCTCCTCGAGTCCGGTGGCGAGTGACGCAAGCAGCGTCAGCACGTCGCCGAGCGCCACCTCCAGTCCGGCCGCCCACACCGGTGACTGCGCGAACTGGTCGGTGAGCCGGAGCTGCGGTGCGCCGCTCTCCTGCACGAGGCTCGCGAGGATGTCGAAGAGGAGCGATGCCTTGTCGCGGCCGCGCTGCACGTCGGGCAGGAGTTGCCGCGAGATCAACACCTGGCTCGCCTCGAGCAGCGCGTCGCCCTGCTTCGATGCCTTGAGCAGCTCTTCCTGCTGGTTGTACAGCGTGGGCAGGAGGCCGCGATTCTTCCGCTCGAGCCGGTTGAACAACCGCTCGACGCCGCGGCGGCTCACGGTGGCGCCGAGTCGCTCGAGCGCGGCGTCTTCGAGGTGATGCCCTTCGTCCACCACGAGCCGGCTGAACGCGGGCAGCACCGCGGCGTCCGTCCAGTTCTGCGACGCACGCCGCACGGCCAGGTCGGCCATGAGCAGCGCGTGGTTCACCACGATCACGTCGGCATTGGCCGCCGCGCGCCGCGCCTTGAAGAGGAAGCAGGCGTCGAAGTGCCGGCACTTCATGCGCGGACAGAGATCGGGCTCGGCCGACACCTCGTCCCACACCTCGGGGCGTGGCGCCACGGTGAGGTCCGCGCGCGAGCCGTCGCTCGTGCGCGCAGCCCACTCCACGAGGCGCGTCACGTCCTGCTTCTGCGCGTCCTCGAAGAGCGTCGCGCTCGCGCCATCCGCCTGCTCCAGTCGCGCGAGGCAGACGTAGTTGCTCCAGCCCTTGAGCATCGCGAAGCGCACCGGCTGGTCGCTCAAGGCGCGCGCGAGGAATGGCAGGTCCTTCGCGACCAGCTGCTCCTGCAGGTTGATGGTGTTGGTGCTCACGATCGTGCGCTCGCCATTCTGCGCGCTCCAGCGCAGCGCAGGAATGAGGTAGCCGAGCGACTTGCCCACGCCCGTGCCGGCTTCGATCAGGCCGACGCCGCCTTCGTTGTAGAGTCGCGCCACCGCGCGCGCCATGGCGCGCTGCGGCGCGCGGTCCTCGAACTCGGGATGCGTCTTCGCGACGCCTCCATCGGGCCCCAGGTCCGCGTCGATCAACGTGAGGTCGAGCGGCACCGTGACCGCGGCCGCCGGCACTTCGACCACCACGTAGAGTTCGGTCGCCTCGTTGTTCACGATCGCGAAGCCGATGCCATTGTCGTGCATCGGCGCCGCCACCATCAGGTCGGCATCGCTCGGGTCGAGTACGCCGGACGGATGATTGTGGATCAGCAGCTCGCCGCGGCGCGCGAAGCCCGGCAGCGCGAGCACGCTCGATGCATCACCACGCGCAACCACGCGCACGGTCGCCACGTCGCCCGCATCGTCGAGCGATCCGACGAAGCACACTTCCCGCCCGCCGGCAAGGAAGACGTTCGCGCGAATCCCCTCCCGGGCGGCCGTGGTCAGCCGCATCGCTGCGTCACTACGTCTTGAGCGGCTTCTTCTTGGCCGCCGGGAAGAGCACGTTGTTGAGGATCAGCCGGTACCCCGGCGAGTTCGGGTGCAGCGACAGGTCCGTCGGCGGCGCGTTGATCGAGTGCTGCGGATCCTCGGGATCGTGCCCGCCGAGGAAGGTCCACGAGCCCTTGCCGTAGTCGCCGTGGATGTACTTGACCCACGGCGCCCCTTCCTCGAACGCGAGCACGGTCGCACCGGTCTTGAGCGTCGCCTTGGTGAAGCTCGTCGTCACGCCATAGTAGTCCGGAATCACCGAGCGATGGTCCTGCGTGAGCATCGCCGCGACCGGATCGAACTTGGCGCTGAACGCAAAAAGCGTGAACGCGCCGAGCGGCTGTCGGCGCCCGGGCACGTTGACCTGGTGGCCGTCGATGTCGCTCATGCTGTTCACGAACGGGTTCTTCTCGATGTGCGCATTGTGGAACGCCATGCTGCGCGTCCAGTCGAGCTTCTCGTCGGCGCGCTCGTCCACCGGCGTGTCATCGGCGAACGGCCCGGCGATGTCGACCTTCTGCGCCGCGAGCGCCAAGTCGAGCGTCTCCGTCGCGCCGCACATGGCGAAGAGGAACCCGCCCTTGTCCACGAAGGCGCGAATGCGATCGGCCACCGCCTTCTTGAGCGCGGGCACGTTCGCGTAGCCGTTCTTGCGCGCCGTTGCCATCATCTGCGCGCGCTGCTGCTGGAACCACGGCTGGTCGCGATACGCGATGTGCAGCTTGTTGAGCTGCCCCGTGAAATCCTCGTGGAAGAGGTGCAGCCAGTCGATCTTGGCCAGCCCCTCGCCGAGCACCTCGTCGTCCCAGACCTTCGTGAACTCGATGCCCGCATACTCGAGCGCGAGCGTCACCGCGTCGTCCCAGGGCGGCGCATTGGGCGGCGTGTAGATCGCGATGCGCGGTGCGCGCTCGAGCACCACGCTTTCCATGTTGCCGCCCGCGATCTCCGCGCGGATCCCCGCCAGCTCGCCGTCGTTCACCGCTTCCACGGTCACGCCGTCGAGCGTGGCCTTCTTCCGGAACTCGGCGTTGTCCGGAATGAGGAACGAACCGCCGCGATAGTTGAGGAACCACTCGCTCTTCCGCTCCGCCTTGAGCACCGCATACGTCAGCCCGTACGCCTTGAGGTGGTTGCGTTGCGCATCATCCATGGGGACGAGCAGGTGCTGCGCCCACGCCGGCAGCGGAGCCAACAGCGCGAGCACAACCATCACCACGCGAGCCTTGCACGTCATCCGACGCTCCCCCGGCGCTTGAGCGCCTCCAGTTCCCGCCGCGCCTGCGGCACGAGCGCACTTGATGACCACGTGAGGATCAGGTGCTCCAATCGTTCGATCGCCTCGGGCGCCTTGTTGCCCCGCGTCAGCGCGCGCGCCCACTCGAGGTCCGCCTCCGGTGCCTCGGGACTCGCCGCGTACTCCGTCACCACGCGCGTCCAGAGCGGCAACGCCTTCGCATCCTCCTTGCGCGCCGCGTGCAACCGCGCCGCGAGCGACAACAGGAGCGGCGCCGCCTCGGGCAGTTCCATCGCTGCATCCTGGAAGCCACGCGTCGCCTGTGTCGTGTCGTTGCGCGCCAACGCGAGGAACGCCGCCCCCGTGCGCGGCGCCATTGGCGCACGGGTCCGCGCCAGCAGCGCGAGCGCACTCACCGCGTCGCCACCACCCTCGCGCGAATGCGTCAGCTCGCGCCGCGCATTCGTGAGGTCGCCGCGATAGAGCGCCACCCAGCCCGCCACCTGATCGTCGTCGCCATCGGTGCCGGCCTTGTCGAGCGCGGCCTTGGCCTTGTCCAGGTCGCCCACCTTCACCCAGCCGCGCGCAATCGCGCCCGAGAGCCGCCGCGCGAGCGGCGGATCGATCTTGCCCGCGTACGCCGCCACCAGCGCCTCCGCCTGCTGCGGCTGACCCAGCGTCGCCAGCGCGCGCGCACGTACGGGCAGCACGCGCTGCGCCACCTGCGTGCTGTCGAGTCCGCGTTCCGCCACGGTCGCCAGGTCGAGCGCCATCTTCGCGTCGCCAACCGTCAGGCTCGCGTTGGCCGCGCGGATCGCCACCGCGCTCGACGGCTTCACGCCGAGCGCATACACCATCGCCTCGCGTGCCACCTCGGCCTGTCCCATGCCCTCGGCCTGGTCGGCGAAGTCGAGCCACGCCGCCACGGTCGAATCGTTCGGCGGCAGGTCGCGCAACGCGTACCACGCTTCGCGGCTCTGGCCCCAGGCGAGCGAGAGCAACGCGGCCGTCCGGCGCGCGCCCGGCTCCGCCGGCAGCTTGCGCAATTCGCGCTGCACCGTGATGCGATCGGCACTCGGCGTGGGTTGCAGCGCGAAGACCGCCGCCTGCAGGAGCCACGGCGCGTCCTTGAGCGCGACGCGCCACGATTCGGCCGCGGGCCCCCAGAGACCGAGCACGGCGCGCAGCTGCGCGAGCTCTGCCGCCACTTCACGTCCACCACCCAACACGCGCTGCGCGCGGTTGAGCACGGAATCGGCGGCGGTGTTGCGACCACCGTCGAGCAGCTGGCGCGCGTATTCGCGCCACGGCTGCGGATCGCCGGGCGCGGCCGCGAGCCAACGCTCGAACTGCTGTGCGGCCTCCTCGCGCTTCCCGAGCGAGAGCAGCGTGCGAAGTTGCGCCGCGCGCACCGTCGGATCGGCCGGTCGCTCCCGCAGCACGCGATCGATGAGCGCCGTGAGCGAATCGGTGCGTCCCATCTGCATCCAGAGGCGCTCGAGGCCGAGCACCGCGGCCTGCAGCGTCTGCCCATTCGCCGCCTCACGGTACGCCGCCACCGCTTCTGGCAACTTGCCGGCCTGTTCGAGGTCGAGCGCGCGCATCAGCGCGACGTTGCCGTCCTGCGCCATCGCGCGCGTGCTCGAGCACAGCGAGCACGCGAGCGCGAGCGCCGCGCACGACACAAAGCTCGCGGCGCCCCGCAGCACGCGTGCCCCCATCGAAGCGATCACCGCCCAGCCACGCCTAGCGTTCGGGTGGCGCATTCAGGCGACGATAGTAATCCAGCACGAGGCGACGTTCGTCGGCCGAGAGGCCGCGGAGTTCGTTCCACGTCGGCTCCCGGAGCTTGGGCGCGGATGCCGGCGCACGGTCGGGCGGCGCCACCATCTGCGACGCGTCCGCTGAACGCGACTCGCGCTTGCCGCTCTCGTCCTTGTCGTCCTTCTCCATCGAGCGACCCGCGTCGAGCAAGCGCCGGAAGAGCCGCTGCTGCCGGTCGAGCACCGACTTGTCGGCGCCGCCGGTCTCGAGCTGTTGCGCGATCTGTCGCGCCTCACGCGCCAGTTCCTCCGCCTTGCCCGTGGCGTCGGCGTCCGAGACCTGCTCGAGCTTCCGCGCGATCGCGCGCTCCGACTGCGCCATCTGTCGCGCCTTGTCGAGCGCCTGCTGCTTCTGCGGCCCGTTCCCCTGCCCGGGCATCGGCATCATCCCCGACGCCTGCGCGTTGAGCGATCCCTGCTGCCCCGCGAGCTTCTGCATCTCCTGCATCGCTTCGGCGAAGCCCGATGCCGAACTCGCGTTGTTGGTGCGCTCGCGGTCGCGCACCAGCGATGCCGCGGCCTGGTTGAGCGCCTCGGCCGCCTGCTTCATCGCGTCCGACGACTCCTTGCCGCTCTGGCCGCCCTCGTTCGACTGCTTGGTGGCCTGCTCCACCTGCCGGCGCGCATCGGCCATCGCGCGCTGCGACTTCGGACTCACGAGGCTCGACTTCTGCCCGGCCTTGCCCATGCGCTCGCTCGCGCGCTCCATCCCTTGCTGCAGGGCGCTCTGTTCCTGCTTGAGGTTCTTCGGGTCTTCACCCTGCTGCGCGCGATCCGACAGCTGCTGCTGCTGCCGTGCCATCTGCAGCATTTCCTGCGCCGAGCGGTCGAGGTCCTCGCTCAGCTCCTTCTTCCACTCGCCGACCTGCGCCTGCCGCGCTTCCGAGAGCGCATCGCTCGCGCGCTGCATCGCCTCGCTCGCGTTGCGTGCGTTCTGCTCGGCCTTGCCCGCGTCGCGTTGCGCCTGCTCCGACGCCTTCTTCATGCCGTCAGCACTCTCGCTGGACTTCATCTTCGCTTCGTTCGCGCCGCGCGCGCCGGCGTCCGCCTTCTCGCGCGCGAGCCGCTGCTCGAGCGACTTCACGTCCTCGCTCAGCTTCTCGCTGCGCCGCGCGAGGTCGGCCGCTTCCTTGCCGCCCGTGCCGTCCTTCTTGCCGAGCGAGTCCGCCGCCTGGCGCTGCTTCTGCGCCAGCTCCTTGGCCTCGTCCTTGAGCGTGCTCATGGCGCCTTCCATCGCGGCGCGCTTGAGCATCTCCGCACTCCGCTCCAGCTGCTCGCGCAGTTTCTGCTGCTGCTGCGCCAGGTCGCCCATCGCCTCGCGCGAGCCACCGCCGTCGCGCTTCGAGCTCGCTTCCTCGAGTTTCTTGAGCTGCGCGGCCAGTTCGGGGGTCAGCGCATCCTTGAGCATCTTCTGCACTTCAGCCAACTGGCGCGCGAGCGCGGTGTCGAGCGCACCCGCCTGCTTGAGTTGCTGCTCGACATTCTTGGCCGCCGCTTGGGTCTGCTTGACCTTGTCGCCGAGCTGCTTCTGGTCGTCGGCGAGCGCCTTGGCCTTCTGCGCCTCCTCGTACGTCAGCTTGCCCTTCTCGCCCTGCTCGCGGTTGCCGCGCGAGCGAGCGGCATCGCTCGTCTTCTGCTGCAAGGACCGCTGCTGCTGCGCGGCGGCCTGCGCCATGGCCACCGCCGAATCGGCCGCCGAACGCGCGTACGTGCGCTGCTCCTCCGCGCTCGGAATGCGGATCACGAGGTCGCGGCTCCGTCCCTCCTGCTTCCACGGCGACGCATCGACGGCGGTCACCGTGACGCGCACCAGCTCGCCCGCCTTGAGGCCGATCGCGGCGAGGTCCACGATGGCCGACCCGCTCCACTGCGCGCCGGGACTCTTCGCGAGCCGCTCGTTGATCAGCGGCGTCACCGTCGGGCCCACGCGCTTCTCCACGTGGATCATCACCTCGGCGAGCGCACGATCGTCGCTCGCGACCGCCATCACCGCCACCTTGTCGCCCACGCCGACCACGGTGTCGCGACCGGGCACCACGATCTCGACCTGCGGCACCGAATCGGGAATCACGTCCACCTCGAGCGGCACGGGCAGGTCGGCAATCGGGCCGTCTCTCGTCGCGGCGGTCCACGCCCAGGCGCCCGCCTTGTCGGCCACGATGCGCGTCTCGAGCGCCTTGCCACGCACCGTGAACGGCACCGTGTCCGCGCCGAGCGCGAGCGCCGCGCGCGAGAGCTCGGCTGTGCCCGTGGCGCGCACCACGAGCGTCGTGCCGCGCGGCACGCGCAGTGGCTCGCTCGTCGGCAGCGGCTCGCCAGCGCGGCCCAGGTACGCGGGATACTCGGCGCGAATCGCCACGTCGCCCACGAACGGGCGGTCCACGACGGCAATGTGCGCGGTGTCGCTCGTTGCGCGGCCATCGGTGGCCACGAGCGCGATGTCGGCATCCACCGCACTCACCGTGAACTCGGCCCGGCCCGCGCTCACCGTGAGCTCGTCCTCGCGCCACGCACCGCCCGTCGCACGACGACGCACCCGCACCACGCGCCGGCCATCGGCATGCACGAGGAACCGCGCGGGCTGTCCGCGCACGACGCGCGGCCCCGGCACCTCGACGCTCAACTGCGGCAGCAGCGAACCGGTGGCCGCTGCCACGGGGTGCTGCAGCGCACGCCATCCGTCTTCGTGGTGCGTCACGGCGATGCCGAGCAACGCCGCACCGACGACCAGCGCGCCACCCGCCACCATGAGCCGCTTCGCCCCGCGCTTGCGCGTCTCCGGTGCGAGCACCGCACCGCGCGCCGCCAGCATCCGCGACGTGTCGTCTGCCGCGCGCCTGCCGAGTGCGCCGCTCCCTTCCACCTCCAACGCCACGCGCACCGCGCCGGCGCGCGTGCGGCTCTCTGCCTCGACGGCTCGCGCCACGGGATAGAGTCCGCCCGTCGTCATCGCATCGCGTCGACCACGCCGCACCCCCCACACCACGAGCGCCGTCGCGCCGACCCACGCCACGAACGGCGTCACCGCGGGCGCTGACAGCCAGCGAGCATCCGCCAGGGCGAGCACGGCAATCGCGAGCACGCCGCACGCCGCCGCGATCCCCGCGCCCGCGCCCGATGCCGTCGCACTGCGCGACACGGCCGTTCGTTCCCGCGTGATCTGCTCGCGAATGCTCATGGCGTCGGGCGGCTCGTCACCGCATACGTGAAGAGGTTGACGCCCATCCGGAGCGCCTGCTCGTGCAACTCCGGCGGATCACCATAGGTGCCCACGTTTTCCCACCCGTTGCCGAGGTCGCTCTCGTACGAATAGTAGAGCGCCAACCGGTCTCCGATGAAGATGCCGTATCCCTTGGGCGGCTTGCCGTCGTGCTCATGGATCTTGGGCAGCCCCTTCGGAAACTCGTACACGAGATGATAGATCGGATGCGTGCGCGGCACCTCGACCAGCGGGCGATCAGGAAAGAGCTGCTTCACTTCCGCGCGGAAACTCTCATCCAGGCCGTAGTTGTCGTCCACGTGCAGGAAGCCGCCGGCCTCGAGCCAGACGCGCAGCGCCCGCCGTTCCGCGGGAGTCCAGCGCACGGTGCCGTGGCCGGTCATGTGCACGAACGGCAGGTCGTTCAACCCAGCGTCGGTCGCGCGCACGCGCGCCTCTACGGGCTCCACGCGCAGTGCACTCCGTGTGTTGATCGCCTCGATCAGGTTGGGCAGGCTCGACGGATTCGCGTACCAGTCGCCTCCGCCATCGTACTGCAGCCGACCGACGGCCAACCGCGTGCCGCGCGAGGTGGCTGCACCGAGGAGCGTCACTGCGCCGAGCGCAGCCGACACGAGCAGGCGGCGGCGCACGCTCATGGCTCGTTCGCGAGGCGCCACGCAACGTTGCGCGACACCCCCTCGGCCATCAGCGCCGCCATCACGTCGCGCGAACGCGTCCCATCGGCGCGTAGCGTGCGGACTTGCATGCGGAGCTCCTCTTCATCGGGGGGGGCCGCCGGGGGAGCCCCCTCCACCACCAGCACGACTTCGCCCTTCGGCGGCGACTTCTCATAGTACGCAGCGAGCGCGCCGAGCGTTCCGCGCCGGAACTCCTCGAATTTCTTCGTCAGCTCGCGCGCCACCACCGCCGGCCGCTCTTCGCCGCACAGCGCCGCCAGGTCGGCGAGCGTGTCCGCCACGCGCCCCGGTGCCTCATAGACCACCGCGGGATGCGGAAGGGTTGCCAGCGCCTCGATCGCGCGCGTCCGGTCGCCACCGCTGCGTGGCAGGAATCCGATGAAGGTGAACGGGCCGTCACCCAGCCCGCTTCCCACCAGCGCGGACAGCACGGCCGATGCGCCCGGCACGGGCACGACGTCGATGCCGGCGTCGATCGCGGCGCGCACCAGTCGGCTCCCGGGGTCCGACACCAGCGGTGTGCCCGCATCCGAGATGAGGGCCAGCGAATCTCCGCCCTTGAGCCGCGCCACCACCGCCTCGGCGCGCTTCGCTTCGTTGTGCTCGTGCAGCGCCTCGCAGTGCGTCGGGATCTCGTAGTGCGTGAGCAGCGTGCGCGCGTGCCGTGTATCCTCGGCCAGCACCACGGCCACCGATCGCAGCACGTCCACCGCGCGGTACGTGAAATCGCCGAGGTTGCCGATCGGGGTGCTGACGAGAAAGAGCGTCCCCGTGGCCGCGTCCGTGCTCACCACTGCACGCGCCACGGCAGCGCGTCGCAGAGTCCGGCACTCTGGAACAGGTGTCGCCGCTCGAACATCAACTCGCGCAGCAACCGCTCCGGGGGAATATCCGAGCTGGCCGACGTCGTCCACAGCAGTTCCGACACCCACGATGCGATCCCCGCGGTCAGCGTCGGCGCGTCGGCGGCCGGGTCCTTCATGGCACGCCCGGTGACCGCGAAGTGCTCGAGCACCGCGTGCTTCCCGAGGAGGCTCTTCCGCGCGGCCTCGGCAATCGCCGCCGCCGACTCCGCCCCTTCAGACACGAGTCGCACCACGAGGCCGCTCACCAGTTCGCGATAGGCCAGGATGAGCTGCGGCTTGGCCTGCACCGGCAGCGGAGGTGCGAATTCCCAGCGCCGCACGCGCAGGGGGTGCCGCACCGAACCCTTGGCGAACAGCGCCGCCACGTGCTCGATCGGCGCCGTCCCGCCGTCAGCGGCGAGATAGGCGCGCCGTACCACACCGTCGCGGAAGATCAGGTAGTTCACCGCGTCATCGGCCACCACCTCGAGCATGCCGTCGAAGGTCGTGGCCATCAGGTACGGGAAGAGCTTCTTGGGCTGCTCCACCACGAGCTCACCTGGCCACGGAATCTCGGGCGTCGTCTGCGCCGCGAACATGCAGGCCAACTGCTCGTCGGGCGCCTCGTTGAAGCTCAGCCAGCCGAACTCGGGCGCGGGCGGCACGTGGGCCAGCGCCTCCGCAATGGGGAGCACCTGGAAGCTGCGACCATCAACGGTGCGCGTGGTCGTCACCACGTCCCCTTCCTGCAGGTAGAGGATCACCACTTCCTCGGGCAGCCAGATGGCCACGTAGCCGTACACCCGCGAAGCGCGCTCACGCTTCGCGTCACTGAGGAGATTGGCCACGTGGATGTACGCCAGCCGGGTGCGCGGAAGGATGTTCCGCTCGGCCGGGAATCTCAGTCCGTCTATGCTGGCAGGCATGCCGCAGGGTGGGGGAAACGACGAACGCCCGGATTCCACTGGGGAACCCGGGCGTAAGTTGTCGCATCGCGACCAACCCCCGCAACGAGGGAGGGCAAGGCCGTGACGATCGCGGCTACGCGACGGCGGTGACCTGCTCGCAGAGCGTCTTGACCTTCTCGCTGATCTTCGACGGAAAGGCTCCCACGACCTGGTCGACCAGCTTGCCATCCTTGAAGAACAGGATCGCGGGAATCGAGCGCACGCCGTACTTCAACATCGTGGCATTGTTCTCGTCGCAGTCGAGCTTGCGGACCTTGATTTTGCCGTCATACTCCGTCGCGATCTGGTCCACGAGCGGGGCGATCATGCGGCAGGGCCCGCACCACTCGGCCCAGAAATCCACCATCGCGACGCCCGCGTGACCCTCGATCTCGGTCGCGAAGCTTTCGTCGGTGACGGCCGTGGCATTGGACATGGTACAGCTCCTCCATATCGTGAGTCTTCGGCCGCGCGCTGTGCGCGGCACCTGCTGATAAGTTTAGCGCAGTGTGCAAGCCTTCGTTCCCGACCATGCCCGAGCGACCATGACCGCTCCCACGTCCCGCGGCACGCGCATCGCCCACATCGGCATCGCCGTTCGCGACCTGGCCGCCATCCTGCCGTTCTATCGGGACGTGCTCGGCATGCCCGAAGTGCTCCTCGACGATGCCGACGGAGCCCGCATCGCCGGGCTCGCGGCCGGTGAATCGCTCGTCGAGCTCCTCGAGCCCGAACGGACCGGCTCGCCGATCGACAAGTTCATCGAGAAGCGCGGACCCGGCATCCATCACGTCTGCCTCAACGTCGATGACCTCGATGGCACGCTCGCCCGATGCAAGGCGGCCGGCGTGCGGCTCATCGACGAACAACCGCGACTCGGGGCGGAAGGCAAGCGCATCGCCTTTCTCCACCCCAGCGCGACCGCCGGTGTCCTCGTCGAGCTGTCGGAGTACTAGCCGGCCGCCTGGCGCAGCCGCGCGGGCGTCAACGCCCCGTGCAGAAGTCCTGCATCACGGAAATGTCCACGTCTTCCATGAACCACCGCTCGTCCGGACCCTTCACGGCCTTGAAGGTCGTGGTGCGCTTGAGCCGTCCCTGCTGCAATTCCACCTTGTACAGCACGCGGCCTGTTTCGCCCCGGCTGTCATCCACCACGCGGAAGCTGTCGTGCTTGAGGTAGCAGACGAGGAGCAGCTCGCGCTTCTCCAACTCGTTCCGGTCGATCTGCTCGCGCACGGGGCCGCTCGACGTGCCCCAGACGAGCGACATCGCCTGGATGTCCTTGGAGCGCACCGTGGCCAGGAACGCCTCGACCGCTTCGCGCGGGCCGACCGCCCCGACCGACACCCCCGCTCCGACCGACTGTCGCCCGCCGCACGCGGCCGCGACCACCAGCATCATCATGGCGAACTTGCGCACTTGGTCGTTGCTCCCGTTGGGCCAACATCGGTGTTGACCTGCCAATCGTAACCCCGCCGCAATCATGACAGCAACCCGCCCCACTCCGATTCGCCTCTACGTGAACATCGATCACGTCGCCACGATCCGGCAGGCGCGTCGCGGCAGCGAGCCCGATCCCGTGGCCGCCGCTCGCTGGTGCGAGGATGCCGGCGCCGACGGCATCACGGCGCACCTCCGCGAGGACCGGCGCCACATCCAGGACGCCGACGTCGAGGCGATCGCGGCGCAGGTGCGCACCGTCTTCAATTTCGAGATGGCCGCCACCGACGCGATGGTCGCGCTCGCCGTGCGCCTGCGTCCGCACCAGGTGACCCTCGTGCCCGAGCGCCGCGAGGAGGTCACCACCGAGGGAGGACTCGACGTCGCGCGTGACCCGCGCGCGCTGGCTTCGTCCATCGAACGGTTGCGCGCGGCGGGTATCCGGGTCGCACTTTTCATCGATCCGGATCCCTCCGCCGTGGCCGCGTCACGCGCGTTGGGCGCACAGGCGATCGAGCTGCACACCGGGACGTATGCGCACCACCCCGGCGAAGGCCCGGCCCTGCATGCCCTGCGCCACGCGGCGCGACTCGGACACGATGCCGGACTCGCGGTGCATGCCGGCCACGGCCTCACCGTCGCCAACGTCGCGCCCGTGACCGCCATCCCGGAAGTCGAGGAGCTCAACATCGGACACCACCTCGTCAGCCGGGCGATCGCCGTGGGACTGCCCGAAGCGGTGCGCGAAATGCGCGCCGCGATGCACGCCGCACGAACCGCCGGACGTTGACCCCCGGCTCGCACGATTCGTAGCTTTTCGTACACCCTCGGAGAGGCCATGACGGCGCCAGGCAGCGGTCTGCTCGATTTCTTCGTGCTCGAAGCGGGCGAGTGTCTCGAGTCACTCGATGCCCTTCTCGCACGCAACGAGCCGCAGGGCCCCGATGCGGAGGCCTTCCTCAAGGACGCGCGCCGGCTCCGCGGCTCGGCCACCATGGCTAGGCTGTCGGCCTTCGCCGATGTCGCCGGGGCCATGGAGCGCGTGGCCCGCGCCGTGCGCGAGCAGACCCTCCTGTGGAGCCCTGCCGTGCGCGCCGCCCTCATCGGCGTCGTCGATGAACTCAAGGTGCTGCTCCACCACGTGCGCAACTGGAGTGACGTCGAACAGGGCAAGGCGCGCGCCCGCGCCTCCGAACTCGAGGCGCTCGCGCCCGTCGTGGCGCGGCCCGCACCCGCACCCGCCGCTGCCGCCGGCGCCGGTGCACTCGGCACCGCCTTCCTCGCCCTCGAGGCCGACGACATCGCCATGGGCGTCGCCGGCGTGCGCGCCCGCCCCGCCGATGCCACGCACCGCGATGTCGTCATGCAGCGCGTCCGCCGCCTTCGCGGCATTGCCGCCCTCAAGGACCTCCCGCCCATGGGCGACATCGTCGAGGGCATCGAGCGCGCGCTCCACGCCATCGAGCGCGACCACGGCACCATCGGCGAACTCGTCCACGAGGTGCTCGCGGCCGCCACCGACGTCCTCGCGCGCGCCGGCATCGCGCTGCGCGCGGGCGAGTCACCCGCGGCCTCCGGCCCCGAGCTCACCCGCTTTGCCACGGCCATCGCGGCCTGGTCCAGCGAAAGCGTGGACGGCGACCGCATCGTGCCGATCTCGACCCTCTTCTACCAGGACGACGGCCCGCACATTCTCGACCGCGCTGTCGAGCCGCCGTCCACGCCGCACCAGCGATTCCGCCTCGAGGTCGTGAGCCTCGCCGAACACCTCAGCCGCTTCGTCGCCGAGGCACGCGGCGCCGCCGACATCGTCTCGCGCGACCGAGTTTCGCGCGAACTGCGCTCCGCCGTGCGCACGCTCATGAACCACGCCGAGAGCTTCGCCGAAACCGCGGTGGCCAAGTTCGCGCAGCGGGCGCTCGACGGCGTGAGCCGCCTCGACAGCGGTCACTTGGCGCAGGTGGATGAGGTCGCGCGCCTCCTCGCCACCAACGGCGGTGATCCCATCGCGCGCATCTCCGCCATCCTCAATGCGCCGCCTCCGGACGCACCGCACCTGCGCGCGCCGACGCCGAGCATCGCGGCGCCCGTCATCGGGACGGCGCCACTCGGGGCAGCAGCGCCCCGCGTGGCCGCCGGCCCGGTCGCCACGTCCGCGCCCGCGCGGCGCGACGTCATCGTGCCCATCGAGAGCCTCGCGCCTGAAGGCGAGGAGAGTCTCGTGTCCGGGCCGCCAACACCGGCGCATCGCGCCACGCCCTCCCTCCCGGTGGCTGCACTCACGCCAAGGCAGCCTGTGTCAGTGCTCCCGGCCAACGGCAGCGGGCTCAAGGGCGATGCGCTCCGCGACTTGCTCGGTCAGGGGCTCGCCGGACTCGGCCGCCTCGCCGACGAGCCGCTCGCGCTGCCGGTCGCGATCGGCGACGAGTCGGTCGTCGCCATCGAGGACCTCGAGTACCGCGGACGCGGCGCCCTCGATCGGGCCATCGAAATCCGCGACGCCGTCAAGGCGCGCAGCGGCTCGCCCTCGCAGGACGAGCTCGACGAGATCTTCGCCCTGCTCGAGCTCGTCGGCGCGGAGTAGCCGACAATGAAGATGGGAGTGCGCGGGGTGCTCGGCTTCGTGCTGAGCGCCCTGCTCATGTGGTATGCCCTGCGCGACGTCAACGTCGCCGAGGTGTCCCACGCGCTCGCGCAGGCCGACATCGGCATGCTCATCCTCGCGAGCGCCGCCGGCACGTCGATCTTCTTCCTGCGCGCCGTCCGCTGGCGTCCCATTCTCGCCGGCGTGCAGGAGCGGCTGCCCTATGGCCCACTCTGGCGGGCGGTGGCCATCGGCATGGCCATCAACAACCTCGTGCCCGCGCGCGCCGGCGAACTCGCCCGCGCGTTTGCGCTCAACCGCGAGCGCCGCGACGTGCCATTTTCCGCCGCCTTTGCCTCGATCGCCGTGGACCGCATCTTCGACGCCGCAGTCGTCGTCGGCCTCATGCTCGTCGGCATGCTCGACCCCGCCTTCCCGCGCGACACGCCGATCGCGGGCTACTCCGCGCTCCGCTGGGTCGGCGTCTCGAGTGCGGCGCTGGGTGCCGCGCTCCTCACACTGGCGGCGCTCGCCTGGTTCCCGGCGCAGGTCGAGCGACTCTTCGAGCTGCTCGTCGGGCGCGTGGCGCCCGCCATCGAGGAAAAGGGGATCGCCTTCATCCGCGCCTTCACCGCCGGACTCGGCGTCCTGCGTCATCCTGGACGCGCCATTCAGGCGCTCCTCTGGACCATCCTGCACTGGTTCATGAACGCGGTCGCCTTCTGGATCGCGTTCAAGGCCGTCGGCATCCCGGCCCCCCTGTCCGCGGGACTCTTCTTGCAGGGCATCATCGCGATCGGCGTCGCCATTCCGGCCGCCCCAGGCTTCTTCGGCGCGTTCGAGGCCCTGGGCAAGGCGGGACTGGCACTCTACGGCGTTCCGGCGACCTTGGCTGTGACTTGGGCCATCGGATTCCATATCGTGTCGTACATTCCGATCACGACGATGGGCATCATCTACTTCGCACGGCTCGGCGTGTCGCTCGGGGACATGGCCAAGGCCGCGGAAGAGGGCACATGAGTCGCGCCGCACGCGTTCTCGCCGAAGCCAAGGTCAACCTGTTCCTGCAGGTGCATGACCGGGAAGCCAACGGCTACCACCGCCTTGACACGCTCTTCTGCCGGCTTGCGCTGGCGGACGTGGTCACGGTGCGCGCCACCGACGGGCCCAAGTCCCTCGACGCCGCAGGCCCGATGATGCCCGCCGCTGGGCTGGGACCGGTCGAGAAGAACCTGGCGTGGCGCGCCGCGAGCCGGTACGCCGAGATCGCGGGCTGGCCGGGCGGCTTTGCGATTGAACTCGTGAAGCACATCCCGGTGGGCGGCGGTCTCGGTGGCGGCAGTGCCGACGCGGGTGCCGTGCTGCGCGCGCTCGACGCCCTGTCACCACGCCCGATCGGGGCGGAACGACTGCAGGCGCTGGCGACCTCGCTCGGATCGGACGTGCCATTTCTCGCGGGCACCGACCCGCTCGCCCTGGGCTGGGGCTTCGGCGAACAGCTGCGCGCCGTGCCGCCGTTGCCCGTACGCCCGGTCTGGCTCGTGGCATTCAATGCCGGCGTCCCGACCGCCGATGCCTATCGCTGGCTCGACGAGGCGCGCGTGACGCCGATCGGATTCCATCGCAGCGCGGCCATTCCGGTCACGATCAAGAGCTGGGCGCAGGTCTCGCAGCTGGCCTCCAACGACTTCGAGTCGGTGGTGCTCAAGCGCTTTCCGCGCATCGCGCATCACCTGTCTGCCATGCGCACGAGCGGCGTGCGGGCGCAGCTGGGCAAGTCGGTGGTGGCGCTCATGTCGGGGTCCGGCGCGACCGTGTTCGTGATTCCGGAGATCGATCCGGGCACGCCACCGCTCGACGCCGGTCCGGGTGAGCGGATCCTTGTCACGGCAACGATTGATCGCGTTGCTCCGGTCGAGGTCGTCGCGTAGCTTAGGCGGCTCACTGCCCCTTCGTCCAACGGCAGGACAGCGGACTTTGGATCCGCGAATGGTGGTTCGAATCCACCAGGGGCAATCGTCACGCACCAGGCGCGGGGCGATTGACCGAACTCCTTGCCCGGTTTACGTTTCAAGGCTGCGCTCATGGACGGGACACAATCGCCTGGCGTCGGGTTCAAGCTCCTTTCGGGAACGGCCAACCAGCCGCTCTCGGCGGAGATCGCGGGCCACCTTGGGGTGGAGCTCGCGAAGTGCACGGTAACCCGATTTGCCGACGGGGAAATCTTCGTCCGGATCGACGAAAACATCCGCGGTGCGGACGTTTTCATCGTGCAGCCGACCAACCCACCGGCCGAGAACGTGATGGAGCTGTTGCTCCTGATCGACGCGGCCCGACGGGCGTCGGCGGCGCGCATCACCTGCGTGATGCCGTACTACGGCTATGCGCGGCAGGACCGCAAGGACCAGCCGCGTGTCGCGATCGGAGCCAAGCTCGTGGCCAACCTGATCGAGACAGCCGGGGCCGACCGGGTGCTGGGTCTCGATTTTCACCAGCACCAGTTGCAAGGGTTTTTCGACGTTCCGGTCGATCACCTCTACGCAGCGCCGGTGCTCGTCGCGCACTATCGCAAGAAGCAGCTGAAGGATCTCGTGGTCGTGGCCCCCGATGTCGGGTCGGCCAAGATGGCGAGGGGGTTTGCCAAGCGGCTCAACGGCACGCTGGCGATCATCGACAAGCGCCGGCCCGCCGCGAACGTCGCGGAAGTGCTGAACGTCGTCGGTGAAGTGGAAGGCCGGGATTGTCTCCTCGTCGATGACATGATCGACACCGCGGGGACCATCTCGGAGGCGGCGAAAGCACTCAAGCAACTGGGCGCTTCCGACATCTACGCGTGCTGCACGCACGCGCTCTTCTCCGGCCCTGCGGTCGAACGGCTCTCGTCGGCACCGATCACCGAAGTCGCGGTGACGGATTCGATGCGGACGCCCTCCGATCGGCGCTTCCCTTCACTGGTCATCCTCTCGGTGGGCGAACTGCTCGCCAAGGCCATCCGCTACACGCATAGCGACCAGTCGGTCAGCGCGCTGTTCGACTAGTCCGGCATCACCTTCGCATCAGGGTTCTACCATGGCGACCGCTTCCCTCTCCGCTTCCGCCCGTGCCGACACCGGCAAGGGTGTCGCGCGCACCTTGCGCGCCGCTGGCCGCGTCCCGGCCGTGATCTACGGGCACGCCCGCGCTCCGATGAGCCTCTCCCTCGACGCTCGCGAACTGGGCAAGCTCCTCGGCCGCATCGCGGCCGAAGCCACGGTGATCGAGCTCTCCATCGATGGTGCCCAGGCGCGCACCCTCATCCGTGAGGTGCAGCGCCACCCGTTCAAGAAGCAGATCCTCCACGTCGACTTCCAGGAACTGGTCGCCGGTGAGAAGGTCATCGTCCGCATCCCGCTCACCCTCGTCGGCACGTCCGAAGGCGTGCGCATGAGCGGCGGCATCATGGACCAGCCGCTTCGCGAGCTCGAGATCCGCTGCGATCCGGTCATCATCCCGAGCCACATCGATATCGACATCTCCGCGCTCGGCCTCGGTGACTCGATCCACGTGCGCGAGCTCAAGCTCGCCGACGGCATCGAGATCATGACCGAACTCGACGCCACGATCTGCGTCTGCGCGGCGCCGCGTGCGGCCATCGAGGAAGCGGCCAAGGTCGAGGTCACCGCCGAGGCGGGTGCCGAGCCCGAGGTCATCCGCAAGGCCAAGGCGGACGAGGAAGTCGAGGAGAAGAAGTAAGGGCGGTTGGTGCCGCCTGAACCGCACGCATGAAGCTCATCGCCGGCCTCGGCAACCCGGGGCGCCGCTACGAGCACACGCGACACAACGTCGGCTGGTGGGTCCTCGACCACCTCGCCGACGTTTGGCGTTGTACCTCCTGGGAGAGCGTCGGCGACTCCCTCGTCTGCGACGGGGCGCTCGAGAACATGTCGGTCCGGCTGATCAAGCCGCAGACCTTCATGAACCTGAGCGGACAGGCCATCGCGCCATACCTGAACAGCGAGGGCGGTCTCGAGGGCATCGATCCGCGCACCGACCTGCTCGTGATCGTCGACGATGTCGCCATTCCGGTGGGCCGCTATCGCATCCGACCGCAGGGCTCCTCTGGCGGCCACAACGGGCTCAACGACCTCGAGCGCACGTTCGGACACCAGCACTACGCACGGTTGCGCCTGGGCGTCGGTCCGACTGTGCCCGAGACGCGCATTCCCGACATGGCCGACTACGTGCTCAGTGACGTGCCCGCCGACGAGAAGGTGGTCATCGACGCGCTCCTGCCCACCTGCGAGGGTGCGTGTCGCACCTGGCTGCTCGACGGCGTCTCGGCGGCCATGAACCGGTTCAACGGTGGTGCGGTACCCAAGCCCAGGTCTGACGAGGAGCCGCCGACACTCGACCAACAGGTCAGATCTGACGCAGAAGGCCCCGCCAACTAGCGGGGCCTTCTGCATGGTGCGCGGCTCGCTGCGCCGCTACTCGATGAACATCACGCTCACGACCTGAAAGGCCACGAGGACGACGGCGGCAACCAACCAGCGCCAAGCGAGCCAGCCGGACCGGGCCGGGTGTTCGTGGGAGTGGGGTGCAACCACGGGACCTCCTCAAGGCAGACGTGAGCGACAGCGCCCGAATGCAGGCGGCGAAGAACGACGAGTTCCGCCGTGGCTCCGCAACTGATGCCGCGTGCCAGTGGGGATCGGCACGTGGTGCTGTCGACTTGAACTCTGCATCGATCGTGCCACGCGGAGACTCCGTGCGGCTATACTTCACGCTGCGCACGAGAGTTCTGGCGAGCGGCCCCGGCCGCACCGGGAGCGGCGCACCCATGGCGCGACAGCATCCTGCCGGCGCGACCGCAGTACTCCGAGTCTCCACTCCATGCTCAAGCTTGGTATCGTCGGCCTCCCCAACGTCGGGAAGTCGACCCTCTTCAACGCCCTCACCGCCGCGAAGGCGGAAGCGGCCAACTACCCGTTCTGTACCGTCGAGCCGAATGTCGGCATGGTCGAGGTGCCCGACGCGCGCCTCGCGCCGCTCGTGAAGATCGTGCAGCCGAAGAAGACGGTGCCCGCCGTCGTGCAGTTCGTGGACATCGCGGGCCTCGTGAAGGGCGCCGCCCAGGGCGAAGGCCTGGGCAACAAGTTCCTCGCCAACATCCGCGAAACCGACGCGATCGTGCACGTGGTGCGCTGCTTCGAGGACGCCGACGTCACGCACGTCATGGGCGCGGTCGATCCCGTGCGCGACCGCGAGGTGATCGAGTTCGAGCTCGCCCTCTCCGACCTGGGCGCGGTCGAGAAACGCGTCGACAAGACCAAGCGGGCCGCGCGCGTCGGCGAAAAGGAGGCGGCGCTCGAGCTCCCCGTGCTCGAGAAGGCGCTGGCCTTCCTTACCGAGGGACGCGGCCTCTGGGAGGCGAAGCTCACCGCCGAGGAGCTCGCGATGCTCGCGCCGCTCCAGCTGCTCACCACCAAGTCCGTGCTCTACGCGGCCAACGTGACCGACGCGGAGCTCACCGGCGCCGAGGGTCCGCACGTGAAGGCGTTGCGTGCGGCCATCGCCAAGAGCGGCGAGCATGCGGAAGTGGTCACCTTCTCCGCCAAGATCGAGGCCGAGCTGGCCGAATTGCCGAGCGAGGATCGTGCGGAGTTCCTGCAGTCGCTCGGGCTCGAGAGCGCGGGACTCGACCGGCTGATCCGGGCCGGCTATCACCTGATGGGGCTGCGCACCTACTTCACGGCCGGCGAAGTCGAAGTGCGCGCGTGGACGATCCATGATGGCGACACGGCGCCCAAGGCGGCCGGCGTGATCCACACCGACTTCGAGCGCGGGTTCATCCGCGCGGAGACGGTGGCCTACGACGACTTCGTGGCCAACGCTGGCTGGAAGGGCGCGCGCGACAAGGGCGTCGTGCGCAGCGAGGGCAAGGAGTACGTCGTGGCCGACGGCGACGTGCTGCTCTTCCGCTTCAACGTCTAGCCGTCGCAAGCGGGACACCAACAAAACGGGGGCCGAGTGATCTCGGCCCCCGTTGACGTTGCGGCTGTTGCAGGCGCCCGCGCGTTACTTGCGACGACGCCTCCCGACGACCGCGACGCCCACGAGTCCCGATGCCACGAGCGCGATCGAGGCCGGTTCCGGGGCCGTGGTCGTGGTCGGCGTGTCGTAGATCATGACGTTGTCGATGCCGGTGTTGAGCTGCCCGCCCAGCGTCGATTGGAACTCCACCGACGTGATGGGCGCCCCGATGAGGTCAGAAACCCCGCGAATCCGAGCGCGGCCGCACCGTTGTACGAGTAGCTGCCCAGCAGGATCGACCCGTTGTACAAGGACGTGGTCGCCGGACCGAGACCGTTGTAGTACCCGTCAAGGCCGAAACCGTACACGGGCGAGGCGAAGGTGAGCCGGAACCACTCGTCGCCGTTCGACGTGAGGATGCTCGACGTCGTCGGGGTGAGGCCCGGACCGTAGTTCGTGTAGCCGGGCGAACTGACCCAGACGTTGAGAAAAGGAACGCCGGCCTTTGGTGTGTACGTGATGCCGCTCTTCGTGAACCCGGCGCTCGGTGCGTTCTTCGCGATGGGCACGGTCTCGAAGTCTTCCGTATAGAACGGGCTCCCGGCTGCGGCGAGGAACACCGATTTGCTGCTGAATACCTGCGCGGTGGCCCGGGTGCTCGCGAGGGCAACGACGAGCGCAAGGGCGGTGCGGTTCATGGGTTGTGCCGGGTCGAGGTGGGGAGCGACGGGGACCGGCGACGGCGAGAGACGATGCCGACGCCGAGCAGGCCTGAGGCGACCAGCACCAGCGACGCCGGTTCCGGCACGGCGCTCGTGGGCGCATCGAAGGTCAGGTCGTCCATGAAGATCCCGGCATTCCCGCATGGGCCGCCCGGATTGGAGACAAAACACGGCGTCACGTTCGTGAACTCCACCTTGTCCACGTTGGCAAAGTTGAACGTGACGAACTGCGCCGAGTTTCCGGCGAAGACGTCCACGAAGCCGACTTGCGTCCCGCCCAACCAGCCGGTGACGCGGTACGTCTCCGGATAGTTGTGGACGGCCTCGGTGAGCCAGCCGCTCGTGAAGTTGAACGGCGCCGCCCGCGTGATGCTCGAACCTGAGCCGCCGCGGTTGTAGATGACGTTCTTGAGCGAGACGACGCTCGTGGGAAGGTTGCTGTTGAACGGCCCCACCCCAGAGAGGGTTGCGTCATAGCAGAGGAAGCCGTTCCAGCTGAAGCCCTGATGCGATCCAAGACCGGCGCCACTTCCGCAGGCCAAGGTATCGAACCCGTAGGTCTGCGCGTGGACGGGTCGCGCGAGGATGGTGGCGAACGTGACGGCGAAGAAGAGCAGACGGAAGAGGCGCATGGCGTACCGGGGAGCCGGGGAGAACTTCGGAAAGGTGGGATTGGGTCTAGTGGGGGCATATCCCGCGCCGCCCTGGTTGCGCCACGTCAGCCACCGTCTGTTTGGCGATGCGACCATAGGCAGGTAACGGCGCCGGGTAACACGGCAGCGAACGAGCCGCTCGAGCGCTGCGTGCGCCACAGACTGTGGTGACGGAGACGCGCATGCGTCCGGCCGGGGTGCCGTCCGCATAGGGCAAAGCCGGACAGTGCCCTGCGCCTCGGTAGCGGTGCGCGACTCCGATGCTGAGCCGCTTGCGGGTTGTCTGGCGGTACCGAACTGGCTACGTTTCAAGGCTTGGATCCAAACGGCGCGCCGCTCTGGCCGCCGACAATTCGCCCTCCTCCCGGGCCCTGGCAAGCGCGCGGGAGGCACTTCCCAAAGTCCAAAGGGAGCTTTGCCTGTATGCCTCGCACCTATGAGGCGGTGTACATCTTCGACTCTGCACTCGAAGACGCCGCCATCACCGAGAAGCTCGGTCGTTTCCACGCACTCCTCAGCCCGATCGGCGAGGTGAAGGTGGAAAGCTGGGGACGCCGCCAGCTCGCGTACCCGATCAAGCGCCGTGACAACGGCTTCTACGTCATCGCCTACTTCACCACGGAGCCGAAGACGCTCCCCGAGTACGAGCGTGCGCTCAAGCTCGACGAAGGCGTGATCCGCTACCTCGTCTCGCTCCACGAGCACGAGCTTGGCGTTCCCGAGGCCCGGCGCGCGGAGCTCGCCGCCAAAGCCGCCCGCGACGACGACGACGACGACGAGGAATAGACACCCATCATGCGCCGATTCAAGAAGCCCAGCCCGATCATCGAAGCCGGCATCCGCTATGTCGATCACAAGGATGACCGCCTGCTCGCCCGCTTCATCACCGACACCGGCAAGATCCTGCCCAGCCGGCTCTCCGGTGTGGATGCACGCCATCAGCGCCAGCTCGCCAAGGCCATCAAGAAGGCCCGCTTCCTGGCCCTGATTCCGTACACCCGCGGCCACCAGCCGTAGGCCAATGACCAGTCCCTCACCGGCTATCGCCTCGCGCGACAGCCGGGGGTGGGGACTCGTGGTGCTCGCCCTCATCGGGATCGTGCTGATCCCGCAGGTCGCCGCCATCGCTGTCCCCGTGACCCGCTCGATGTTGCTCGTCCTTCCCGCCCTCGGCGCGCTCATGCTCGCGGGCTGGGTGGCGGGCGGCAGCGTGGTGCTGGCGCTCGCGTGGGGCATCGTGGCCGCGCTCGCCGTGGCGTGGCCACCCCCCGACGGCGGTTTCGAAATCGTCGAACGGGGATGGGCCGTGCTCGTCGCCTCGGCGTTCGGCCTCACGGTGCTGCTGCGCGTGCGGCGGTCGGCGAGGGGAGCGTTCCTTGCGCCGGCCCTCGTGGCCATCGGCGGCGCGGCGCTCGTGGCCGTGGCGCTGAGCCTGCTCACGCAGGGCGGCGGCGAGCAGCTCTCGCACATGCTCGATGGCGAGTACAAGGATCGGCTCGTGCGCCCGATTGCGGTGTGGGAGGAATACTTCGCGTCGACGGAGTGGACCGACGCCGCCGCCAAGTCACCGGCGATGGCGGAGTTCGGCACCGACTTCCTTGCGCAGCTGCGCACCTTGCCGGCCCTCGCGATCGCGTACGCACGCGTCGCCCCGGCGGTCCTCGCGCTCGAGTCCTTGGCGGCGCTCGCGCTGTCGTGGGCCGTGTATCACCGCCTGAGCCGTCGGCCCCTAGGCGACCAATTGGGGGCGCTGCGCGACTTCCGCTTCAGCGACCACCTCGTCTGGGGGCTGGCGGCGGGCCTCATTCTCCTCGTGCTGCCTGGCCTCGACGTCGGCCTGCTCGTGGGAGCCAACCTGATCGTGTTTTTCGGCGCCCTCTACGCCCTCCGCGGGTTCGGAGTCCTCGCCTGGTTCTTCAAGCCGGGGCGCGCTGCCACGGTGCTGCTCGTGCTCGCGTCGCTGCTCGCCTTTCCGATCGTCGTGCCGGCGGTGCTGGCCGCGGCCCTCGGACTCGGCGTCGGCGACACGTGGCTCGACTGGCGTCGCCGCGCTCGCCCGTCTCCTCAATCTTCGGAGTGAACATGGACGTCATTCTTCGCGCCGCCATCGACAAGCTCGGCGAGCCGGGAGAGATCGTGAAGGTCTCCGCCGGATACGGGCGCAACTTCCTCCTGCCCCGCGGTCTTGCCTACGAGGCGACGCCGGGCAACCGTAAGCGCATCGAGCAGGAGCGCGCGCGCCTCGAGTCCGCCGAGGCGGCTCGCAAGGCCACCGCGACGGAGCTCGCCGCCAAGATCGAGCAAGTGCAGCTTACCTTCTCCGCGCGCGTTGGCGAGGAAGGCAAGCTCTTCGGCTCCGTCACCACGGCTGACATCGCGCACCAGCTGGAAGCGCAGGGCTACCACATCGAGAAGCGCATGATCGAGCTGCACGAGCCGATCAAGGCCCTCGGCGTGTACAAGGTGCCCGTTCGCCTGCACGCGGGCGTGCATCCCGAGATCAAGGTGTGGGTCATCAAGGGCTGAGTTCTCGCGAATGACGGAGTACGGGGGGCCCGGCGACTAACGCCGGG
>JANYHJ010000180.1 GCA_025359135.1 Gemmatimonadota bacterium
CGGCGCGCGTTCGGACTGTATCTCACGGCAGCGGCGCTGACGGCGGGCATGGCGCGCATTGCCGTGCTGGTCTTTGCGCTCCCCGATTGGGTGTTCAGCGGCGCCGCGGTGTTGTTGCTCCTTGGCTTGCCGCTCTTCGCGGTGACGGCCTGGCGGCACCGCACATCGTTCAAGGCGGTGACGCCACGCGGCACGCCGGTGCCGGCGGTCACGCCGACGTGGCGTCAGGCGGCCGTGGCCACGGCCGGGACGCTGGTGGCGTACGGACTCTTCGTCTCGGGGTTCGTGATGATGCGCGCCCTGGGCATCGGGCCGGGTGCCTCGCTGATGGCCGCGGGCAAGATGCGCGACCACGAGCAGATCCTGGTCGCGGACTTCTCGTCGCGGGGCAACGACTCGTCGCTGGCGGGAGTGGTGACGGAGGCGTTCCGCACCGACCTGCGGCAGTCGAAGGTCGTGACGTTGACGCAGGACGGCGCGATTCGCCAGACGCTGCAGCGCATGGAGCGTCCGCTCACGGCGCGACTCGACACGGCGTTGGCCCGCGAAGTGGCACAGCGGCTCGGGATCAAGGCGATCGTCAGCGGTGAAGTCCAGCAGGTCGGTACCGCGTACCTCGTGATCGCGCGACTGACCGATGCCGCGAGCGGCAACGAGCTCGTGGCCTTCCGCGAGAGCGCAGTCGACGGGACGCAGCTGATTCCCGCGATCGATCGGCTCTCGAAGCAACTGCGCGAGAAGATCGGCGAGTCGCTGCGCGAGATCCGCAGCGACCCACCGCTCGAACAGGTGACGACGGCGTCACTCGACGCGCTCAAGGAGTACGCCGCGGGCTCGCGCCTGATCGAGCGCTCGGGCGACATGCGCGAAGCGATCGCGCACCTCGAGAACGCGATCAAGCTCGACACGACCTTCGCGATGGCCTACCGCAAGCTCGGCATCGTGCTGAGCAACTCCGGCATCGACCGCGTGAAGGGCGACCGCATGATCATCCGCGCCCTGGCCTACAGCACGCGCCTGCCCGAGCTGGAGAAGTTCCTCACCGAAGGCACGTACTACATGAACGTGGCGAACGACAACGAGAAGGCGCTCGCCGCGTACCGTGCCGCCCTCGCCCTCGACCCGCAGAACTACATCGCCCTCAACAACTCGGCGATCGTGCTGCTCGACCTGCGGCAGCCGGGGGAGGCGGAGCGGACGCTGCGGCGCCAGCTCGCGAGCGACTCATCGCGCGCGCAGGCGTGGAGCAACCTGATTTCCGCGCTTGCTGCGCAGGGCAAGATGGGCGAGGCCCGCAAGACCGCGTTGACGGCCATGAAGCGCCTCAGCGGCTCGGTCTTCCCGACGATCCAGCTCGCGAACCTGCAGTACGTCGACGGGCAGTACGACAGCGCGACGGCCACGCTCGACGCCTTCGCGAAGACGATGGCGCCGACGCCCGAGAACCGGATGTCGGTCGTGCGCTTCCGCCAGACGATCGACCAGACGCGCGGTCGCTTGGGCGCAGCGCTGACGGGTGCACGGGAGACGGTACGCATTGCCGGTGAATTCGGCGTCACGCTCATGCCGCTCGACACGGCCATCGGCCTCGCGCTCAATGATGCCTGGTTCCTCGGTGACACGACGGCGGCACGCCGGCGCCTTGACCAGGCGCTCGCGGCGCTGCCGCTCGCTCAGATCGAACCGGCGCGCCGCCCGTACTTCGAGCTAGCGCAAGCCCATGCGCTGACCGGCCGGCCGGCGCTCGCGCGCGCGGTGATGGCGGACCACGACGCGAACATCCGCGACTCGATCACGGTGCGCGCCGAGCGTGACAAGCGGGCGGTGACGTTCGGCGCGATCCTGCTCGGCGAGCGCAAGTACGCCGACGCGGTGACCGAGCTGCGCAAGGCCGACGTTGGCAAGTGCACGGCCTGCGTGCTGCCGCTGCTCGGGTGGGCGTACGAGATGGCCGGCCAGAAGGACTCCGCGATCGCGGTCCTCGACCGCTACCGGCGCTCACCCGACCTGGAACGCTCGAACCTCGACCAGATCTTCCTCGCAGCGTCGCTCAAGCGGCTGGGCGAACTGTACGATGCGAAGGGCGATGCGAAGCACGCGCTCGAGACCTATGACGCGTTCACGCGCCTCTGGCAGGACGCCGATGCCGCGCTGCAGCCACAGGTGAAGGCGGTACGCGCACGGTCGGAACAGCTGCGCACGAAGCTCGGTTCGTAGCGCGCGCGCTTCCTACGGGAAGTGCGTCGGGTCGTCGGCGATGTAGCGCCACTTCTTCCAGTTTTCGAGCGCGACCGCGCGCGGCTGCGTGCCCGGGAGGAAGTACTCGGTGTAGCGACGCTCGAGCGGCGTGGCGTCGGTGGCGGGCTGGCGCGTCTCGCGATCCATCGTGCCCGGCGCGACCATCGCGGGCGGCGTCCATTCGTGCGTCGCCCGTCCGGCCGCGGCCATCATGCGTCCCCAGATGGGCGCGGCGAGCGTGCCGCCCGCAGCTCCGCGCGCGATCGTCTTGGGGCGATCGAAGCCGAGCCAGACGGCGCCGACGAGGTCCGGTGTCATGCCGACAAACCAGACGTCGGTGTTGTTGTCGGTGGTGCCGGTCTTTCCGGCAACCGGCACCTGGGGACTCACGTAGCGGCGCACGGCGGCGCCGGTGCCGCGCTCAACGACGTCGCGCATCATGTCGCGGATGACGAAGGCGACGGCCGAGTCCAGGGCGGGCGGCATCGTCACGCGCTGCGGGCTCCAGACTGTGCGACCGCGCGCATCGTCGATCCGGCTCACGAAACGTGGACGCACGGGGGTGCCGAGGTTCGCGAACGTCGAATAGGCGGCCACCATGTCGAGCGGTTGCACGACACTCGCACCGAGCGCGCTCGAGGGATACGGCGCCATCGGCGCCTCGATGCCGGCGCGCTTGACGAGGGCAACGACGGAATCGGCCGTCGCCTTCATGAAGAGTTGCACCGCGACCGGGTTGCGCGACCTGGCGAGTGCCTCGCGCAGCGGGATGACGCCGAGGAATTCGCCGTCGGCGTTCTTGGGGCTGTAGGTCGGACTGCCCGGGAGGTCGATCGTGATGACGGTGTCGCCGACCAAGTCGAGGGGCGTCATGCGTCCCGCGGCCATCGCGGCCGCATAGACGAACGGCTTGATGCTCGAACCGGGTTGCCGCATGCCGTCGACGGCGCGATTGAACGGACCCTCCGCGTAGTTGCGGCCGCCGACGAGTGCGCGCACGTCGCCGGTGGCGGCGTCCATCGCCACGGCCATCGCCTGCAGGTAGTCGGTCTTGCCGCTACCGGCCTCGCGCTTGGCGCGCGTGTACCTGGTGCCGCCTTCGATGGCCTCGGTGCCCTCGACGACGGCCGTGACCGCGGCGCGCTGCAGCGACGGATCGAGCGTGGTGTAGACGCGATAGCCGCCATTCATGATCGGCACGCCGGCGCGTTCGGCCTGGCGACGCGCGACGTCGATGAAGTAGGGCGACGGCGCCGACATGCCACCGTTCTGCACCGCAGTCACCGGCGTGGCTTTGAGGCGCCCGGCGTCGGCCTTGGCGATGAACCCCTGCTCCGCCATGAGGTCGAGGATGATGTTGCGCCGGCGCAAGTTGAGGCCGGGCTTGGTGGCGGGATCGTAGGTGGCGGGCGCCTTGGGCATGGCCGCGAGCGAGGCCGCCTCGGCGACGGTGAGTCGCGCGGCGTTCTTGCCGAAGTAGTGGCGCGCGGCGGCCTCGATGCCGTACCAGCCGTGGCCGAAGTTGATCGTGTTGAGGTAGCCCTCGAGGATCTGTTCCTTGGTGTAGTGACGCTCCATCTCGCGCGCGGCCGACTGCTCCTTGAGCTTGCGGCCGAACGACATGTCGCGCCGACTGATGAGGTCGGGGTGCATGTTGCCGACGAGCTGCTGCGTGATGGTGCTGGCGCCACCGCGCTTCTGGCCGAGCAACTTGCCCTTGATGGCGCTCGCGATGCCGACGACATCGACGCCGTCGTGGCCGTAGAAGCGATGATCCTCGACGGCGATGAAGGCCTGTCCGATGTACTTGGGGATCGCCGCGATGTTGACCGACGTGCGCCACTGCTTGCCGATTTCACCGATGAGCGAGCCATCGCGCGCGTAGACGAGCGATGATTGCGGCAGCGGGATGATCTGCCAGACGTCGCCGGACGCGGGCGCGGGCGTGGCGGACTGGGCGTGCAGCAGGAGCGGCGCCGCGGACAGCGTGCAGGCGGCGAGGAGGGAGTGCGTGACGCGGAGGACCATGGGTTTCCGGAGAAACTAGCCAGCCAGCGGCGTGCCGGCGTCACGTCGCTGGCGAAACCAGGGCCGCCACGCGACCGTAGGTGGAGGTGACCCACGACCCCCGGAGGGGGCACCATGATTCTCGGCCTCATTTCGATCGGCATCGCCGTGGTCGCCGGCTTCGTCGGGCATTCGGCGGCCCGCGAGTACACGGCGTCGCGACTCAAGTTCGTGGACGCGGTGCAGAAGCCCGGCGTCGCCTGGATTGCGGGCTTGGTCGCGTTCGGCGTCGGGATGCTGTTGACGCCGCTTCCGCTGATCACGGCCGCGACGGCGGTCTGCCTTGGCGCGGGCGTGGGCACTGGCGTGGCCTCTGGCGCGCGTCGCGTGCGCGGGTACCTGCCCCCCGGCTGATGGCACTGCTGGCCGCCCCGCCGAATGCGGTGGGGTGGAGACGCCCCGGTGTTCCCGACGATGGGAGCACCGGGGCGTTGTTCGATGGGGCTCCCCGGGCGAGCTTTCGGACATGGCTCCCACGCTGACGGTCGCTGTCGCGCAGTTCGCACCGACCAAGGGCGACATCGTCGCAAACCTGGACCGGATCCAGGCCGTCTTTGCGCAGGTGGACGCGCTGGAAGTGCGTCCCCAGCTGCTGGTTTTCCCGGAGACGACGACCACCGGGTACTTCGTCGAGGGGGGCGTGCGCGACCTGGCGATGACGGCCGGCGCCCTGGCCCGGGCGCTCGACGAGCGCTACCGGGCGGCGGTGCGCGGCGCGCATGTGGTGGACGTGGTGGTGGGCTTCTACGAGCGGTGGAGGAACACGCTCCACAATTCGGCGCTCGTGGTGCGGCTGGGCGCGGCGCCCGGCGGCGAGGTGCTGCACGTCCACCGCAAGAACTTCCTGCCGACGTACGGGATGTTCGACGAGGAGCGGTTCGTGGAGCGCGGCCACGAGATCCGCGCGTTCGAGACCGGCTGGGGGCGTGCGGCGGTGCTGGTGTGCGAGGATGCGTGGCACTCGATGAGCGGCACGGTGGCCGCCCTCGACGGCGCGCAGGTGGTGGTGTTGATCGCGGCGGCCCCGGCGCGTGGGGCCTGGCCACGCGATGACGCGATTCCGGGGCCGGCGACGGTGGCGCGCTGGGAGCGCCTCGTGCGCGACATCGCGGAGGAACACGGGGTCTTCGTGCTGCTCGCGAACCTCGTGGGCTCGGAGGGTGGCAAGAGCTTTCAGGGCTCGAGCACGATCGTGGGCCCGCGCGGAGACGTGCGACTGCGCGCGCCGGTGTTCGACGAGGCCGTGTTGACGCTCACGCTCGACCTGGCCGACCTGGACCGCGCGCGCGCCGACTCGCCGATGCTCTCGGACCTGCGCACCGCGCTGCCCTTCCTGATGCGCGGGCTCGACGATGCCGACGGCAGCGATCGGCCACCGGTGTTGTGGGACGACGACCCGATCGTGGCGCCGTCCAAGGTCAACGTGCGCGGCACGCGCAAGCCGACCAAGGACGCACCGGCTGGCGCGCTGCCGGTGGTGACGTTGCCGTTCGACGAACACGGGACGCCCAGCTCGCTCTCGCTCGACCCGGCATTGCTCGAGGGGTGGCTCGTGCGCTTCCTCAAGCAGGAGTTCGCGCGGCGCGGGTTCTCGAACGCGGTGCTCGGCCTTTCCGGCGGCGTCGATTCGGCCGTGACCGCGTTCCTCTGTGCGAAGGCCTTCGGGGCCGGACACGTGCACGCGATCCGCATGCCGTACAAGTCGTCGAGTGCGGATTCGCTGGCGCACGCGCAACTCGTGATCGATGCGCTTGGCATCGAGGCGCACACGATGGACATTTCGCCGGCGGTGGACGGCTATCTGGCGCTCGAAGCTGATGCCGACGCGACGCGGCGCGGCAACGTGATGGCGCGGACGCGCATGATCGTGCTCTTCGACCAGAGTGCGAAACTGCGTGCGCTACCGGTGGGCACGGGGAACAAGACGGAGCGCCTCTTCGGCTACTTCACGTGGCACGCGGATGATTCACCGCCGGTAAACCCGATCGGTGACCTGTACAAGACGCAAGTCTGGGCGTTGGCGCGCCACCTCGGCGTCCCGGATGCGATCATCCAGAAGCCGGCGAGCGCGGACTTGATCAAGGGGCAGACGGACGAGGGCGACTTCGGTATCAGCTACGCGAAGGCCGACGTGATCCTCAACTGGCTGCTGCATGGCTACGAGCCCGATGCGCTGGTCGCGCGCGGGTTCGACGCCCATGACGTGGCGCTCGTGGGCAAGCGGCTCGAGGGGACGCACTGGAAGCGGCGGCTGCCGGCCAACGCCATGGTGAGTCCGACGGCCATCGGCGAGAGTTACCTGCGTCCGGTGGACTACTGACATGACCTGCACCGAGGGATGGAGATGATGTTCGACCACGTCCGTGTGTCGCGCCGACCCATGCTGACGGCCTTCGCGTTCTTGCTCTTCGTGGCGTCCGCACCTTCGTCGCTGCCTGCGCAGAGCATGCGCGACCGGATTCCGAAGGACACGTCGAAGCCGGCGCGGCTGCAGAAGCCGCGCATGAAGACACTGGACACGGTGTTCGTCGCGCACGGCAACGAGCCGGCCTGGACGCTCCTCGTGCGCAGCGACTCGCTGTTCCTCACCCAGCCGACCAATGGCGGCGCGCTCCGGTTCAAGCGCGTCAAGCCTGACACGATGAGCGGCGTCGTGTCGTGGCACCTCAACGGTGGCGGGCATGCGCTGCTGATCAAGGCGCGCTTCGGACGATGCGTGCCGGACGTACCCGATGACACGTGGAGTCACCTGGTCAACATCCGGCTCGACGGCAAGAGTCTCAGGGGGTGTGGCGGGCGCAGGACCGGCGGCTCCTGATGTACGAGCACAACCGCCAGCCGCCGCTCAGCCGCCGCTTCTTCATCCAGCGGTTGATGCGTCACGGCGCGATGGCGGTTGCGATCATCGCCGTGTCGCTGGCATTCGGCGTGGTGGGGTTCCACGTCACCGAGCACTACAGCTGGCTCGACAGCTACCTGAACGCGGCGATGCTGCTCGGCGGCATGGGGCAGGTGAATCCGATCACGACCGACAGCGGGAAACTCTTTGCCGGGACGTACGCCCTCTACGCGGGGCTCGTGGTGATCGTGATCATGGGATTGATGCTCGCGCCGATGATCCATCGCGTGTTGCACAAGTACCACTGGGACGTGGACGGCAAGGCGTAGCGCGGCGCGTGACCGTGCGGGTTGCGCTGTTACGGCGCCGCAGGTGCGCTGTTGCCGGTGTTGCTCCTGGCGACGAGCCGCCCGCGATCGCGCCACGAGACGGCGGCATCGGCGACGTTCACGCGCACGGCGGCAATGCCCTGACGCTCCCGCGTGGGATTGACCCGATTGGTGAGCAGCAGCACGAACAGGTCGCGCGCCGGATCGATCCAGAGCGAAGTGCCGGTGAAGCCCGTGTGTCCGAAGGCCGGGCGCGTCATGCGCGTGCCCGCGCTGCTCGTGCCCGTGGGCGTGTCCCAGCCGATGGCGCGTGAGCTGAACGTGGAGTCTTGGATGGTCGTGAACGTGCGACGCGTGGCAGCGTCGAGCAGCGCGGCCCCCATTGCGCGCGGTGCGCCGAGCCACGCCTGGGCGAAGCGCACCATGTCGCGCGCGCTGGCGAAGACGCCCGCATGCGACGAGACCCCACCCATGGCGAAGGCGTTCTCGTCGTGGACCTCACCGTGCACGAGGCGCCCGCGCCAGGGATCGCGTTCGGTGGGTGCGATGCGCGGCGCGAGCGATGCCGGCGGATTGAACTGCGCCTCCGACATCGCGAGTGGCGTGAAGACGCGCTGCTGCACGGCGACGTCGAACGGTTGCCCGGTGACGTGCTCGACGACGATGCCGAGGATGATCGCGCCCAAGTCGGAGTAGACCATGCGCGTGCGCGGCAGCGTGTCGAGCGGCGTCGCGAGCACGAGGGCGCGCACGGCGTCGCGTCCGCTGGATTGCTTGAAGAACAGCTTGAAGGCCGGCAGTCCAGATCGGTGCGTGAGGAGGTCGCGGAGCGTGATCCCGTCGCTGCCGGCGATGCGCCACTCCGGCACGTAGCGCCGCACGGTATCGTCGAGGGCGATGCGCCCATCCTGCACGAGCGTGGCCATGGTGGTGGTGAGCGCCACGAGCTTGGTGAGCGAGGCGATATCCCAGAGCGTCGAGTCGCTGACGCTTGCCGAGGGCGCCCAGTCCTGCGTACCGACGGTGACGGTGGCCAGTACGGAGTCGCGCGTGCCGATGATGGCGATGCCGCCGGGGAAGACCGAGTCCGCGCGCGCGTGTTCGAGGATCGAGCGCAGCGAGTCCGGCAGCGCGACGCGCTCAGGCCACGCGGCGGGACCAACGGGGCCACGACTGCACGCGACGACCAACCCGAGCAGGGCCACGGCGAGTGCCACGACCGCGCGGCGCGAGCGAAGGACGAAAAGCATCAGCAAACCTACGTCACCGGCCGCGCGCATTGTCGTGGACGTGCGCGCCGTGCGTCATCTACGGCACGCCGCGCGTGACGCCGCGCGTGACACCGCGCGTGACACCGAACGCATAGCCGAACGAGAGATCGATCAGCGGCGCGGCGAGCGCCGCGCGCAGGGTGCGCACGTACCCGGTGCCGACTCGCACCGACATGCCGTCGACCAGCGCACGTTCCAGGAACCCATGCCCCTGTGCGACGGCGCCCCCACCAACGGAGATCCCGCCGCCGCCAGCCGCGCCGAGCAGCGCCTCTCCACCCACTCGCCACCCGTCGGCGAACGGCACCGACACGCCGGCGCCGAGCAGCCCGGCGGAGTAGCCACCCGCGCCGCCGAGGAACGCGCTGCGGGCCTGCCCCGTGAGGTAGACCGTTGAGGTCACGAAGCGATACACGCGCAGCGCGACGTTCGACACGGCGCGAACTCCACCGGCAACGCGCGGCGCGTCGTACTGCTCGGCGCCGATCCACCACTCGGTGCGCACCGCGTGCTGAGGTGATGTACTGCTCCCTGCACCGTCCAGCCTCCACGCCAGCGACGCGGAGGCGGTGGCGGCGCGGAACCCGCCCTCCGGCGCGGCGACGTATCCACCCTCGGCGTTGAGACAGGCGTTGTCGGCGAGACGCAGCGTGGCGAACAGCGTTCCCTTGAGCAACAGGCCACCGCCGGTGTCGATGTCACCACCACCCGCCATGCCGCTACCGATGCGAACGCCGAGACTCGCACGATCGTCCGCGATCGGTGCACGCCACCAACCGAGCGCGAGGTACTCCGCGTATCCGGCCGCGCCGCCGGCCGCGGCGCCCGCGCCCTCGATGGCGAAGCCGGCGTGCTCGCCGACACCACGCTCCGCACGGACGCCCACGAGAGCGAGCGTTGTCGGGAGCGCGCCGCCAGATCGGCGTCCGGTCACGCCGATGGGGCGATAGATCGTGGCGACGACCTCGAGTGCATCGAATCCCATACCGCTCCGTCCGCTCACCGATACAGGCACGTCGAGCCGGTCTTCGGGAACGAGTCGGAAGGTGGTGGGCACGCTCAGTCCGATCGCGAGCTGGGTGCTGGAGAGCAGCCCGTGGCCAATCTCGACGTGGGAGGCCACGATGTCGGCGGTGACGTCGCCCACCTGCCAGCGGAGGCCGGCGAATGGCCGCCACATGAAGCCGCTGCCCACGGGCGCACTCCCGCCACCGCCGCCGCCCGCGAAGATGCCGGCCACCGTCGCGAGGCGCACGGTGAACTGATGCTGCCATCCGAGTTCCGCGCCGAGCACGAAGAGGCCGCCGCGATTGCCCGTGATGGCGCCGACGACGGCCGGACCGATGGACCAGTCATCGAAGCGCGAGACGAGGAAGCGGCTCTCGACGAGCCCCATCGACTCTCCCGTGGGGAATCGCACCGGTTCGAAGGCGAAGCTGGCCGCCGCGCGATACTCGCGCATGGGTACCGCGGCTGGATCCTGCGCCGCAGCCTGTCGCGCAGAGAGCGGCGCGAGGGACACGAGCGTGACCAACATGTGCGCGATGCTGCACCTCGTCATGACTCTGCGAACCATGACGTGCACGTTCGTGCGCGTCATGCAGCAAGTCAACCGCACGAGGTTCGGCTGGCGTGCGTTACGGACAGCGTGCGCTACGGAAAGGGTGCGCTGCTGGCGCGCGCTACGGCTGGCGCGCGCTACGGCTTGCGTGCGCCGAGGTTCGGCTTGGCGAGGAGCTTGACCGCCTCGAGCATCTGCAGGCGCCGTTCGGGGGTGACGAGGCGGCCATCGGCAATGACGGTGTTGATCGCCGTGGTGTTGCGGATGTTCTCGAGTGGATTGGCGTCGAGCAGCACGAGGTCGGCCCACTTGCCTTCGGCCACGGTGCCGGTCTCCTTCTGCTTGTCGAGGAAGCGCGCCGGGTTGAGCGTCGCGGTGCGCAGCGCTTCGAGGGGCGTGAGTCCGGCGTCGACATAGTACGCGAGTTCGTCGTGCAGCGACCAGCCCGCGAAGACCCACGGGTTGAGCATGTCGGTGCCAGCGATGATCGGCACGCCGCGTTCGTGCATGTAGCGCACGAGCTCGACGTTGCGCTTGAACTCGCGCTTGCGCCGAGCCCATGACTCGGGGGTCATGGTCTTGAGGCGGAAGTCGTTCTTCGGGTTCCAACCGGCGGTGAGGAACTTGGGCATGTACTGGAGGCGCGCGTCGCTCAGTTGCGTGGTGTCGTCGGCCCAGCCCATGCCGTGCAGCACGGTGAGCGTGGGCGAGAGCCAAGTGCCGTTCTTGCGCAGCGTGGACGCGAGGGCGGCACACGCCCCCGCATCCTGCGAGTCGAGCAACGCCTCGTTCTGGACGCGGCCTGCGCTGATGATCGAGTCGAACCCGACGCCGCGCTCGACGATGCCCCGCACCAGCGGGCGGAACTCGGCGTCCCTCGATGAACAGGCTCTGATGACGCCGTCCAGGTGCTCGATCGACTTCTGGCCCAGGTCGCTCGCTTCAGCGACCGTCATGCTGTAGCTGACGTGTCCAACGAAGGGAATGCCGAGCTCCTTCGCGCGCTTCGCGACGCCGATGTAGGCGGCACGCGGCAGCAGTGAGTAGACCTTGATGAAGTCGGCGCCGGCCTGCTTGAGCGAATCCACCGCGTGTCGGCCGTCGGCCTCGGTGACGGCCACGACGGAGGTAGGCCAGATCGGCGGCTTGCCATCGATGATGTGGCCGCTGGCGACGACGCGCGGCCAGATCGTGTCAGCCGTCGCGCTCGTCGCGCGCCACTGCCGGATGACGGCGAGGTCGCCGAACATCTCGCGCACGCCGGTCACACCGTTGACGATGTACTGCGGCCCCATGAGTGCGGGAAAGAGCGGCCAGGCACTGTGCACATGCATGTCCCAGAGGCCGGGAATCAGGTACTTGCCCGTGCCGTTGATCAGCACCGGCGACGTCATGCGCATTCCCGCCGTTCCTTCCTTGCCGACGTAGCGGATGATTCCGCCGCTCACCTCGACGCGCATGTTCTCGAGGATGCGGCCGCTCTCGACATCCACGACATTGACGTGCGTGATCGCGATGGCCGGACGCACGGCGCTCGCCGCCTGCGCGCGCGCCCTGCCGGCGAACGCGAACACGAGGAACAGGAAGCCGACGAAGAACGCGACCGCGATCACCACGGAGTGGCGGGGGGCCGAACGCGCGTCGGCAGCGGTGGCGTGTTCGAAGGTGTCGGTGATGTTCACGGTGCTCATCCGGGGAGTCGGGCAGGGTACCTTACGGAACAGCAAGAATCGGGTTTCGGCGGGGAGCCGGCGGGGCGATCATGCTCCCGTCCCCCAAGTGGAGCCTGATACCATGATCATGACGACCGCTTCGATGCCGACCCGCCCCGTACTGCACGCATCGCGTGCCGACGACACGAACCCCACGGACTACGCGCGCGTCGAGCGCGCCATCCGCTGGCTGGTGGCGCATCAGCGAGAACAACCCGCGCTCGACGACGTCGCGAAGGCCGTCGGCCTCTCGCCCTCGCACTTCCAGCGCCTCTTCACGCGCTGGGCCGGCGTGAGCCCCAAGCGATTCCTCCAGTACCAGACGATCGCCGAGGCGAAAGCGTTGCTGCGCGCCGCACGCCCGGTGCTCGACACCGCATACGAAGTCGGCATGTCGGGCGGCGGCCGGTTGCACGATCTCTTCGTGCAGGTCGAGGCGATGACGCCGGGCGAGTACGCGTCGGGCGCGGAGGGGCAGGTGATCCGGCAGGCGACGCATCGCACGCCGTTCGGCGACTGCCTCGTGGCGATCACCGATCGCGGCATCTGCGCACTGACCTTCCGCGCCAGCACGGGCGGCGAGAACCCGCTCGCGCAGCTCAAGGCGCGCTGGCCCGGCGCGCGCTTCGTGGAAGACGCGAAGGCGACGCGTGGCGTGGCCGAGCAGGTGTTCGGCGTCATCACCGCGGGCGCGGCGGCCGCGGCCATCGATGCACCGCCGGTGGGACTGAGTGTGCTGCTCAAGGGCACCAACCTGCAGATGCGCGTCTGGCGTGCACTGCTCAAGGTGCCGGCGGGCACGGTGGTGAGCTACGAGGATCTCGCAGCCGCGATCGGGAGCCCGAGTGCGGTGCGCGCGGTGGCCAACGCGGTGGCGCGCAACCCGATCCACTACCTGATCCCGTGTCATCGCGTGATCCGGAAGTCGGGCGAGCTGGGCGGCTACGCGGGAGGGATCGAGCGGAAGCGCGCGATCCTCGGCGTCGAGCTCGGACGCTGGGCGCAGGAGCCGGCAGCGTAGTGGCTGCGTGTGGCCGGCGGTTGACAGTGTGAATAGTGTACGGGAGCGGCCACCACGGTCGCTCCCGTTTCACTTGCCGCCCGCGCCATGTCCATCCGCCCCGTCAAGCGCATCGTCACCGCCACGCCGACCATCGAGGGCGCCGGCGTTCATCTCCGCCGTGCCTTCGGTTTCGGCGAAACGTCGGAGACGGATCCGTTCCTCCTCTTCGACGATTTCCGCAACGAGCGCCCCGAGGATTATCGCGCGGGCTTCCCGTGGCATCCGCATCGCGGCATCGAGACGATCACGTACGTCCTGGGCGGCACCGTGGACCACGCCGACTCGCTCGGCAACAAGGGCACGCTCGGCGCCGGTGACGTGCAGTGGATGACCGCGGGGCGCGGCATTCTGCATCAGGAAATGCCCAAGGGCGACCCGCAGGGCCGCATGCACGGCTTCCAGCTGTAGGCGAACCTGCCGGGCGCGCAGAAGATGACGGCGCCGCGCTATCAGGACGTGCCCGCAACGGCGATTCCCGAAGTGACGGACGATGACGGTACGCAGGTGCGCGTCATCTGCGGCGATTTCTGGGGGAAGACGGGGCCCGTCGATGGCATCGCGGCCGATCCCCGCTACCTCGACGTGTCGGTGCCGGCCGGAAAGCGGAAACGGTTGCCGGCGCCACTCGGGCGCAACGCGTTCGCCTACGTGTTCGAGGGCAGCGGCTCGTTCCGTGATGCGTCGGATCCGCATGGCATCCTCACCGAGCAGAGCGGCGACGACCACGACTTGCAGCGCGAGACGACGGGCAACCGCTCGCTCGTGCTCTTCGACGGCGGCGATGAGGTCGTGGTGACGGCGGGCGAGCACGGCATCCGCTTTCTGCTCGTGTCGGGCAAGCCGATCGAGGAGCCCGTGGCGTGGTACGGCCCGATCGTGATGAACACGCAGCGCGAGCTGCAGCAGGCGCTCTCCGAGCTGCGCGACGGAACGTTCATCAAGTCGTGACGCGGTAGCGACGCGACACGGACCGCGCCGTCGCGCATGGGCGGTACGCTGCGGGTGCGATGATTGCGCCCGCGTATCCGCCACCGCCGAGCAAGGCTGACGTCCTCTTTGCCCTTTCCGACACGGGGGGCGGTCACCGCGCCGTGTCGAGTGCGCTCGCGGCGGAGATCACGCACCAGACCAACGGGGCGGTGACCAGCACTATCGCCGACGTGCTGACACATATCCGCTTGCCGTTCGTGCGCAGCGCCCCCGGCATCTACGACCGGCTCTCCGTGGACTTCGGCCGCGTCTACGACGCCGGCTTCGCGCTCACGAACTCGCCGGTGCGCGTGGGCTGGATCGCGAGGACGATCTATGCCCTCGGGCGCGATGCGATCGGCGAGTTGCTGCAGGAGGCCGCGCCAAAGCTCGTCGTGGTGACGCACCCGGTGCTGCTCGCGCACCTGGCGTGCTGGGCGCGCCGCGATTTCGGCTTCAGCTTCAAGGTCGTGACCGTGGTGACCGACCCCGTCTCGTTCCATGCAGGATGGAGCTGCCGTGACGTGGATGCGTGCGTCGTGTTCACCGAGGCCGCGCGCGACCGGCTCGCCAGGCTGGGCGTGCCGCGCGAGCGCATCGCGCTGGGCGGCTTCCCCGTGCACCCGAGCTTCGACCGCGATGCGATGCGCCAGTCCGAGGCGCGCGCGGCGCTCGGGCTCGATGCCGAGCGGTTCACGGTGCTCGTGACGGGCGGGTTGGCTGGCGTGGGGTACCGCGCCTCACTCGTGCAGGCGCTCGACGCGCGCGGCGACACGCAGACACTCGTGGTGGCCGGGCACAACGCGGGCATGCGTCGCACCCTTGACGCCTCGACCGACGCCACGCGCACGCGCGTCTTCGGCCCCGTGTCGAACATGGCCACGCTGATGGCGGCCGCCGACGTCGTGGTGACCAAGGCGGGCCCGAGCACGCTCATGGAGGCGCTCGCGCTGCGGAAGCCGTGCATCATCACGCGGGCCGTGGGCGCGCAGGAAGCGGACAACGTGTCGTACGCGGAATCGCAGGGGTTTGCGCGCTGGCGTGAGCGCGACGACGAGATTCTCGTGGCGATCGAGGCGGTGCGGCAGGGACGCTGGTCGTGGGCTCGATTGCGCCTGCCCGCGCTGACCCGTGCGGACACGGCGCGGCTGCTCCTCGACCGGTTGACGGAGCCGGCGCTGGTGTAGCGGCGGTCGTGCGGCAGGCGTACTGTTGGCGATCACGTCGCCACTCCGCCCCGTCGAGGCCCTCACCGTGCACCAGCACTCGCCGCATTCCGTTCGTCACGCGTTGCCGTCGGTCGTTGGAGCGACGCGCATGTTGGCCGCCGCGGTGCTCGCCGCCAGCACGCTCACCGCGATTGCTCGCGCGCAGGACGCGCCGCAGCGCTACGACCTCGTGATCGCGAACGGCCGCGTCGTCGATCCCGCATCGAAGCGTGACGCGGTGATGAACGTCGGCATCATCGACGGCAGGATCGCCGCGATCTCGCGCAGTGCACTCACCGGCGCGCGCACGATCGACGCGACGGGACTCGTGGTCTCGCCCGGCTTCATCGACCTGCACGAGCACGTCAACGATGACGCGACCTTCGGTCACCAGGTCCGCGATGGGGTGACCACGGCGTTCGAGATCGAGGGCGGCACCGCCGACGTCGCGGGCTGGTACCGTGCGCACGGCGAGGCACAGCGCATCAACTTCGGCGTGGCGGTGGGCCACATGCCGGTGCGCATCCGCGCGTTCAACGACACCTCGGCGTTGACGCCATCGGGCCCATCCGCGCACAGTCCGGCCACCAAGGCACAGCGCGACCTGATGATCAAGCTGCTCGAGCAAGGGCTGGCCGAGGGCGCAGTCGCGATCGGCGCCGGGTTCGCCTACACCGACGGCATGACCGCGGATGAGATGGCGGACCTCTTCGGCGTCGCCGCGCGTGCGCACGTGCCGGTATACGTGCACGTGCGCCCGGGCATCGCGGGGGTGCAGCAGGCCCTCGCGGCCGCGCGCGCGAGCCACAGCGCCATCCACTTCTCGCACATCAACAGCGTGTCGCTGCTCGAAACCCCGCTGACGCTCAAGGCAATTGCCGACGCGCGCCGCACGGGCCACGACGTCACCACCGAGGCCTACCCGTACTCGGCCGGCATGACCGGCATCCAGTCGGCCATCCTCGACCGCTACGAGAACGGAACCGACTCGATGTACCAGACGCTGCTGCGCCCGGAGACAGGCGAGCGCCTGACGCGCGAGACGTTTGCCAAGTACCGCAAGATCGGCGGCACGATCATCATCTTCATGAATTCCGAAGCGATGGTCGACACCGCGATGATGAGCCCGCTCACGATGGTGGCGAGCGACGCGTTCATGATCAACGAGAAGGGGCACCCGCGTACGAGCGGCACCTACTCGCGGTCGCTCAAGCGCTACGTGCGCGAGCTCAAGGCCGTTCCGCTCATGGACATGATCCGCAAGATGTCATTGATGCCCGCCGAACGGCTCGCCGGCCGCGTGCCGTCGATGCGGAAGAAGGGGCGGATCGCGCTCGGGGCGGATGCGGACATCACCATCATCGACACCGCGACGGTGGCGGACCGGGCGACCTACACGGAACCGACGCTACCCCCGGTGGGGATTCCGTATGTGCTGGTGAACGGCGTGGTGGTGGTCGACAAGGGCGCACTGGTGCCGGGCGCGAAGCCGGGAAAGCCAGTGCGGGCGCGCGTGGCTCAATGAAGCGCAGCGCGGACTCCTAAGGGACGGATACACCTTCCTCCGGACCCGTCGCATGGCAACCGATCCCGTGGCCGCGCTCGCCACCATGGCCGCAAAGCTCAAGGACAAGACCGGCAAGTCGGTCGAACAGTGGAGTACGCTCGCTCGGAATAGTGGCGCCGGGTCCCACGGCACGCTCGTGGCTTGGCTCAAGGCCGAGCACGCGCTCACGCACGGCTACGCGAACCTCGTGGCCCACGCGACCCTCAAGTCCGACGCGACGTCGAAGGCCGCCAAGGGCGACGATCTCGTGGGCGAGATGTTCGCCGGCGACAAGGTCGCGCTGCGCCCGATCTTCGATGCGCTCATGAAGGCGATCCTGGCCTTCGGGAAGGACATCGAGCAGGCGCCCAAGATGGGCTACCTGAGCCTGCGCCGTTCGACGCAGTTCGCGACGCTGCATCCCTCGACGAAGACGCGCTTCGACGTGGGACTCAAGCTGCGCGGCACGCCCGCCGCGGGCCGGCTCGAAGCGGCGGGATCGTGGAACGGCATGGTCACGCATCGCGTGCGGCTTGCGTCGCCGAGCGATGTCGACAAGGAGCTGATCGGCTGGCTCCGCGCCGCGTACGACGAGGCGTGACCAGCGTGCGCGCCCTTGAGCGGGCCCCGCACGCATCGCATCGTTCGCGCGTGCAGTTTTTTCCGGACACACGGCCGTCGCTCATCCTCGCGCTCACGCAGTCGGGTGCGCGCGAACGTGAACGTGCGCTCGACCTCGTGATCCGTGCCTATCGAGAACCGGTGATCGCGGTGTTGCGCCGGCAATGGCGCCTCGAACACGCCGATGCCGAAGACCTGGCCCACGACTTCTTCGCGCAGGCGCTCACCAAGGACTGGCTGCACCGGTACGATCCCGCACGCGGACGGTTCAGCACCTTCCTGCGCACGTGCCTTCGCGCCTACGCGAGTGACGCGCACGACCGCAGCTCGGCCGCCAAGCGCGGCGGGCAGCTACGCGCGGTCGACTACGACGAGGCGGAAGGACAGCTCGCGAGCGCGGAGCCCGACGACACCTTCGATCGCGAGTGGGCACGCGGCATCCTTGGGCTAGCGCTCGAGGCGCTGCGCGCGGAGTGCGCGGCGAGCGGCCGCGAGCGCAGCCATGACGTCTTCGTCGCGTGCGACGTGCGTGGCGCCGAGGCTCGCGTGCCACCGACCTACGCACAGCTGGCGGCCGAATTCGAGCTGCCGGTGACGCAGGTGGCGAACTATCTCCATTGGGCGCGGCAGCGTTTTCGCCGGCACGTGCTCGAAACGCTGCGCGCTCACCGCGAGCGAGGCGGAATTCCGCGCGGAGACGCGCGCGCTGCTGGGGCGGCCTGTCGCATGACCGCGATCTCGGACGCCGCGATGGCGCACCTCATTGCGACGCTCGACGCGCCGGATGCGGGCGAGCGCTACGTCGTGCACGAGCTGATCGGCCGAGGCGGCATGGGCGCGGTCTATCGCGCAACGGACGGCGCGCTCGAGCGCGACGTGGCGCTCAAGGTGCTCGCACTCGAAGCCGACGGATCGGCGCTCGCGCCGCAGCTGGGCTCGGAGGCGCGCGTGCTCGCGCAGCTCGAACATCCGGGCATCGTGGCGGTGCACGATTGCGGGACGCTGGACGACGGGCGCCCGTTCTACGTGATGCGGCTCGTGCGCGGCGAGCGACTCGATGTCCACGCCCAGGCGCTCACGCGCGGCGACGCGCTGCGGCTCTTCCTCGGTGTCTGCGATGCCGTGGCCTTTGCGCACGCGCGCGGCGTGGCGCACCGCGACCTGACGCCGTCGAACGTGATGGTCGGCGAGTTCGGGCAGGTGCTCGTGCTGGACTGGGGCCTCGCGGCACGACTCGGCCCCGACGCATCGCTCGCGGCGGGAACACCGGGCTTCATGGCGCCGGAGCAGCGGCTCGCCGACACGCCCGTGGATGCGCGGAGCGATGTCTTCGGGCTCGGCGCGATCCTGCGTTCGATGCTGGGCGCTGAGGCGCTGCCCAAGCCGCTCGCGGCGATCGTCGCGAAGGCGACGGAGCTGGAGCAGGCGCGCCGCTACGCCTCGGTAACCGCGCTCGCGACGGATGTGCGCGCGTTTCTCGACCAGTCACCGGTGTCGGCGTATCGCGAAACGCCGTGGGAGCGGCTCACGCGCATGTACCGGCGACACGAACCGCTCGTGCTGCTGTTGATCGCCTACATCGTGATGCGCGTGGTGTTTCTCGCCTGGCGCGGCCTGTAATGGACCCCGGCGTGCACGCCTAACGGAATGTCACGCGGGCGCGTGCATGGGGCCGCGCCCTTCCCCGCACTGGAGCATGCGATGAAGAAGCCCGTCCTGGGATTGATGGCTGGTGGTGCATTGGGTGCTGTCGACGGTTTGACGGCGCTCGCGAGCGCGCCCGAGGTGGCGCCGCAGATCGTGGGCATCGTGATCGGCTCGATGTCGAAGGGGCTCGTGGCCGGCGCACTCATCGGATGGTTCTCGCGCAAGGTCAACAACCTCGGCGCCGGCATCGTCTTCGGCCTCTTCATGGGCGCGCTCTTCGCGCTGCCATTCGCGCTCGCCCCGAATCCTGACACGGGCAAGCGCTACCTCTGGGAGATCCTGATCCCCGGCTCGATGGTCGGGCTCATCGTCGGGTACCTGACGCAGCGGTACGGGCAGCGGGCAACGGCCTGAATCACGGAGAGGGACCTGGTGCTTCGCCGACTGCGGCGAGCCGCAGGTCCCTCCCGACCATCACGACATCACGACATCACGACATCACGACGTCACGGCGTGAGGGTGCACCCCTCGACCTTCGCGCAGTGCGGATCCACCGGCGGCAGCTTGAGCCGCTTGAGCTCCGCGTTGACCTTCGCGAGGTCTGTTTTCCAGACGGTGTCGAGCCGGTCGGAATAGCCCTTGAGCTCGGTGCGGAGGATGCCGAAGATCGCCGGCATGCCGCTCACCGGACGGCCATCGCCCTTCTCCGCCATCGAGAGCAGCGTCGCGAGGCGGTTGTTGACCTTGATGGGGAAGTTGAGCGGATCCTGTCCGCTCTGGTTCCGCACCTGGTAGACATCCTCCTCGACGCCGGTCGCGCTGGTCACGAGCGTCCCCGTGGCCGCCTTGAGGGCCGCGTCGTCGACGCGCTTGACGCGATCGTCCACCTGCGCCTTCACGCGGCGGATGTCGACGACGTTCTGGTTCGCCTCGTTGACCTTGTCGCGGACCATGAGGCCGAAGGTGTACTGCGCCACGAGGTCCGCGTCGGTGATGCCGGGAATGCGCGGATTGCGCTTGACCGCCACGGGCTGCGTGAGCGCCTTGCCATCGACCGTAAGACGGAGCGTGTACGTGCCGGGCGGCACCGCGGGCCCCTGGTTGCCCCACGCGCCCCAGAGGATCATGCCCGGGAAGGTGACCGCGCCGCGCGCGCGAAGGTCCCAAGTGAACTTGTTCATGCCGGCATTGTTCGGCAGGTATGGCCCACCGCCGCCGCCGCCAAAGCCCGCGGCCTTCACGAGGCTGTCGCGCGTCGCCTTGGGGATGGTATCCGGCTCGAAGCTGCGCACCACCGCCCCCTTGGCATCGACGATCTCGAGCAGGGCGCGCTTGGCGGGTGCCTTGAGCCGATAGCTGAGCGTCACTCCCGGCCCTGACCGGATGCCCGCCGGCGGCGCGAACAGCCACGCATCAGCGGTCGCCACCTGCGCCGTGTGCTGGCGGAGCGGCGCGATGTTGTCGAGCACCCAGAAGCCGCGGCCGTGCGTGGCGATGACGAGCTCGTTCCCCTCGACGACCAGGTCCGAGACCGGTGCGTCGGGCATGTTGAGCATCAGCGACTGCCACTGCGCGCCATCGTCGTACGACAGGTAGACGCCATGCTGGGTAGCGGCGTAGAGCAGCCCCGCGCGCGTGGGATCCTCGCGCACCGCGTGCACGTACGCGTCGTCGCGGAGGCCGGTGGTGATCTTCGTCCACGTCCTGCCGTAGTCGGTGGTCCGGAAGATGTACGGCGCGAAGTCGTTGAGCAGCGGCCGCCGCACGCTCACGTACGCGGTGCCGGTGTTGAACACAGAGGCGTCGATCTGCGAAACGCGACCGAAGTCGGGCATGCCGGGCGGCGTGACATTGGACCACGTCTTGCCGCCGTCGCGCGTGACATGCACCAGTCCGTCATCCGAGCCCGTCCAGATGACGTTGATGTCCCGCTTGCTCGGCCCGATCGAGAAGATCACGCCGTAGACCTCGGGGCCGTTCATGTCGCCGGTGATCGGGCCGCCCGACTTCTCCTGCGTCTCCGGCGCATGACGCGTGAGGTCGCCGGAGAGCACGGTCCACGTCTGGCCACCGTCGCGCGTGCGCCAGAGCCGCTGCGACGAGACGTAGAGCGTCTTCGGGTCGACGGGCGAGAAGATGATCGGATACGTCCACTGCCAGCGTTCCTTGATCTCCTTGCTCGGCTCGCCCGAGTAGAACCACGGATACGGGTTGACCTCGCGCGAGGCGCCCGTGCGCCGGTTGTTCTTGTCGAGATAGTTGCCGTTGTTGGTGCCCGAGTAGAACTGGTCGGCGTCGAGCGGATCGGTGGCGATGTAGCCCGGCTCGCCGCCGCCCGCGACGTAGCTGAATTTCATGCCGCCGCCGGTCAAGTCGCTCGCGGGACGCTGGGCCAACCCGCCGATGCCGCCCGCGGGCTGTCCGTCGAAGGTGCCCTTGTTCCAGTCATACGGCACGCAGAGCGTGCTGTTGTCCTGCTGCGATCCGCAGACATGGTACGGGATGTGCTTGGTCGTGATGACGTGATAGAACTGCGGCGTCGGGAAGTCCTGGTCGGTCCACTTGCTGCCCGTGTTGGTCGAGACCGCGCCACCGCCGTCATTGCCGACCACGAGATGCGTGGCATCCTCCGGGTCGATCCAGAGGTCGTGGAAGTCGCCGTGCGTGAAGTTGTCGATCGCCGTCATCGTCTTGCCCGCGTCCGTCGACCGGTAGATCGACGTGTTCTCCATGTACACGACGTCCTGGTTCTTCGTGTCCGCGTAGACGTGCGTGTAGTAGAAGGCGCGCTGGCGGATGTCGCGCTTGTCGTTGACCAGCGCCCACGTCGCGCCGGCGTCATCAGACTTGAAGAGCCCGCCCTTGTCGTTCTCCACGAGCGCGTAGACGCGGCTCGCGTTCGCAGCGCTCACCGAGACGCCGATGCGCCCCACGAGCCCTGACGGCATGCCGGGATTGCGCGTGATCTCGGTCCAGGTCTCGCCGCCATCGATGCTCTTGAAGAGCCCGCTGCCCGCGCCGCCGCTCGACATCTGGTATTCCTTGCGGTACGCCTCCCAGAGCGCGGCATAGAGGACGTTCGGGTTGGTGCGGTCGATGCTGATGTCGATGGCCGCCGTCTTGTCGTCGCGATAGAGCACGCGGCGCCAGCTCTTGCCGCCGTCGCTGCTCTTGTACACACCGCGCTCGCTGCTCGGCACGGAGAACTTGCCGAACGAGGCGACGTAGATGATGTCGGGATTGGTTGGATGGATGCGGATGCGCGCGATGCCGTGCGACTCGCGGAAGCCGATGTTCGTCCACGTCTTGCCCGCATCGGTGCTCTTGTAGACGCCATCGCCGGGCATGATGTTGCCGCGAATGCACGTTTCGCCCGTGCCGATGAACACCACGTCGGGGTTGGATTCGCTCACCGCCACCGATCCCACCGACGCCGCCGAGATCTTGCCATCGGTGACCGGCGCCCAATTGTCGCCGCCGTCCGTGGTCTTCCAGAGCCCGCCGCCCACGGCGCCGAAGTACGCCTCGTTGCGGCGTCCCTTCACGCCACTCACGGCAATCGAGCGACCGCCGCGGTCGGGACCGATGTTGCGCCAGCGATAACCGGCCAGCAGCACGGAATCGGCGGTGACCGCGGGAGCGAGCGGTGCGAGCGGTGCGAGCGGTGCGAGCGCGGTGTCGGCCGGTGTACGGTCGGCCGCGGGCGACAACACGAGGAGGATCGCGGGCAGTGCCAGGACAGCGAGTCGCACGTTCGGCATGGACGGGGTCGTGTGGGAGTATGCGCTACACGCGCGGGCGCGCTCGAACGCTGGCGCACCACGCACCCTCGAACGATACTATCTTGCACCGATGACGACCGCGGCGCACCGCCCCTACACGATCGGCGAAGAGCTCTCGCACGCGATTAGCCACGGGACAGGTCTCGTCGCGGTGCTGGCCTTCGCGCCCTTCCTCGTCATCGCCGCCACCGGGCGCAACGGGTGGGCGGTCGTGGGCGCCGTCATCTACGCCCTCTCGCTCGTGTTGCTCTACACCACGAGCACCGTCTACCACTCGCTCCGCGACGAGCGCACGAAGCAACTCTTCAAGCGGCTCGATCACGCCGCGATCTTCGTGCTCATCGCGGGCACGTACACGCCCTTCGCCCTGGGCGCGATGCGCCCCAACTGGGGCTGGACGATGTTCGCCCTCGCGTGGGGCATCGCGGCGGTCGGCGTCGTCCTCAAGCTCACGGGACGCCTCTCGCACGTCGGGATCTCGAACGCCGCCTACCTGCTGATGGGCTGGATCGCGGTGGCGTTCGCGCGACCCTTCTGGGACCAGGTGCCCCACGCCGGGGTCTGGTGGATTGCCGCGGGCGGCCTGCTCTACACCGCCGGCGTTCCGTTCTACGCCGCCAAGCGTGCACGGTACACGCACTTCGTCTGGCACCTGTTCGTGATGGCGGGCACCGCCTGCCACTTCGTTGCGGTCTGGCGCTACGCCTGATCGCGCGGGTCATGCGGAAGGTCTCCCACTGGCGGACGCTCGCCGGAAGCCGTAGCATCGCGCGCGTCCCTCAGACCTGTCGCGGTCGCCCCATGTCGCAGCGTACTCGTCGTTTCGCCCTTCTGCTCACGCTCTGCCCCGCCCTCGCCGCGGCGCAGGGGCGCACCACGATGCCGGCGGTGGGCATCGACCACATCATCCTGGGCGTCGACGATCTCGACAAGGGGATGGCGGAGTTCGCCTCGCGCACCGGCGTCAAGCCGGTCAAGGGCGGCGTGCATCCCGGACGCGGCACGCAGAACGCCCTCGTCTCGCTCGGGAAAGGCCGCTACATCGAGATCATGGCGCCATCGCACGAAGCCGGCACCACGGGCGGCGCGCGCACCGCGTTCACGACGCTCACGCCCGCCGGCTGGGCGCTCCACACCGACAACGTGGGTGCGGTCATGGCCACGCTCCGCGGCGCGGCGTTCAAGGTGTCGGACGTGAGCGCCGGCGCGCGCAACCGCCCGGACGGGGTCAAGCTCGCCTGGCAGACCGCCGACGTGGACGGCGAAGGGCTCGAGGATGCGCCCTTCTTCATCCAGTGGGGCGCGGGCTCGCCGCACCCGAGTGGCGACGCCCCCGGCGGTTGCACCCTCGAAGCGGTGCGCATGACGCAGCCCGATCCGGCGCCGCTCGCCCGCTTCTTCCGCGCGGTCAAGGTCGACATCGCCGTGACCAAGGGAACAGCGCGCCGGATGACGGTCGCGCTCGCTTGTCCCGCCGGCAAGGTCAGCTTCGGCGGCTAGTCGCAGCCCGCGCGGCGCGCGCAGTGCGCGCGGTAGCGTGCGCTCCGGCCGGGTGGCAGGTTCCGGGTCCCGCAGCGCGTGCGCTCATGTGCACGACGGCGCGCTTCCCGACACGATGTCTCCCATGCCTGCCTCCGTCACCGTCATCACGGGCGCGTCCGCCGGCATCGGCGCGGCCCTCGCTCGATTGCTCGCCACTCAGGGCCACGCGCTGGTGCTCGCCGCGCGGCGCCAGCCGGAGCTCGATGCGATCGCCACGGAGTGCCGAGCCGCGGGCAGCCCCGACGTGATCACGGTGGTCACCGACGTGACGAAGCGGGCTGAAGTCGACGCGCTCGCGGCCGCGGCCATCACGCACTTCGGCCACTTCGACACGTGGGTGAACAACGCGGGACGCGGCATCACGCGCGACGTCGCCGATCTCACGGAGGACGACCTCGACCAGATGTGGGCGATCAACGTGAAGTCGGCGGTGTACGGCATGCAGGCGGCCACCCGACACTTCACCGCGCGTGGCACGGGGCACGTCGTCAACGTGTCGTCGGTGCTCGGGCGCATTCCCCTCGCGTCGTGGCGCTCCGCGTACAGCGCCTGCAAGGCCGCCCTCAACTCGCTCACCGCCAACCTGCGGATGGACATGCGCGCTACCCATCCCGGCGTGCACGTCTCGCTCGTGATGCCGGGCGTGGTACTCACCGACTTCGCGAAGAACGTCGTGGGCACGCCACGTCCGCCGATGCGCCCACCCGCGGCGCTCGGCGCAACCGTCACGCAGCCGCAGACGGCCGACGAGGTGGCGGTGGTGCTCGCGCGCGTCATCGCGAACCCCGAGCTCGAAGTCTTCACCAATCCGGGGTCGCCGGCACAAGCGCTGGCCTACGCCACCGACCTCGCCGGCTTCGAGGCCAAGCTCGTGGACGCCATCCGCGGGTGAGGCGCAGCGCGTAGCACGCTGGCCTCCAACCAACTCCCGTGAACGAACTCGCGCTCTACCTCACGCTCGGCTTCCACCACATCGCCGACTGGCGAGCCACCGACCACATCCTCTTCGTGGCAGCGCTGACCGCGGCGTACGGCCCGCGAGAGTGGGTGCGACTCGCCTGGCTGGTCACGGCGTTCACGCTCGGCCACAGCATCACGCTCGCGCTCACGACGCTCGACCTGCTGCACGTGTCGGGGCGGGTGGTCGAGCCGTTGATTGCGCTCACGATCGTGGTGACGGCGTTCTTCGCGATCCACGACCAGCGGGCCGCGGTGGCGCGCTCGGCCGGCGAGACGCCTACGATCACGCGCACGGCCATGCTCCGCCGCTATGCGATCGCGGGCGGCTTCGGCCTGATCCACGGGTGCGGGTTCGCCAGCGGCCTTCGGAGTCTCCTCGGGGGAACCGAGGGGATTGCCGTCCCGCTGCTGGGCTTCAACCTCGGTCTCGAGGGTGGGCAGTTGCTGGTGGTGGCGGCCATCTTTCTGCTCGGCTTGGGTGTCGAACGTTGGCTCGGCTGGAGCCGTCGCGACTGGGTGTTGGTGGTGTCCGGCGGGGCCGCGGGTGTGGGACTGTCGCTCCTCGCGGAGCGAATCTTTGGAGGGGGCGCGTCGTAGGCCTCCACGTCAATTCCTCGGGGAGTCATCTCGCATGTTGAAGTGCCTGTCGAAGCATCGTGAAGTCGTGTCGCACTCTGCACAGTTGGCGGTCGTGAGGAGCGCAGTCACTGAACTGCTGGTCGCCCTCGTGGTGGTCGCCGCCCTCTCCGCGCCGCTGTCCGCGCAGCAACCCACGCAGGGTCCCCAGGGCCCGCAGTGGCTCAACGCCGACACGTCGAAGAAGACCAACCAGTCGAACTTCCGCATGCTCGAGGAGTTCCCCTCGCCGAACGAGTACCGCACGGGCTCGGGCTCGCCCGGTCCCAAGTACTGGCAGCAGCAGGTCGACTACACGGTCAAGACGTCGCTCGACACCACCAACCACAAGGTGACGGGCTCGGAGCGCATCACCTACCACAACAACGCGCCCGACGTCCTCAGCTACATCTGGCTGCAGCTCGACCAGGACATCGACAAGAACGACTCGCGCGCCGCGCTCTCCGCGCGCGCACTGCCCAAGACCATCAACCCCGCCGCGCGCCGCTTCCTCTTCCCCGAGGACGTCCAGGATCCGGGCTACACGATCACGCGCGTGCAGCTCGTCGACGCCAAGGGCAAGAAGACCGACGCCAAGACGTACCAGAACGGCACGCAGCTCCGCATCGAGCTCGCCGACGGGCTGGCAACTGGCAAGGTCGCGATGGTGGAACTGGACTGGTCGTACACGGTGCCCGAGCGTGGTCGCAACGGCCGCGGCGGGCGCGAGAAGCTCAAGGACGGCTGGCTCTATGAAATCGCGCAGTGGTTCCCGCGCGCGGCCGTCTACGACGACCACAACGGCTGGCAGAACGTGCAGTTCTACGGCCAGGGCGAGTTCTACCTCGAATTCGGCAACTACGACGTCAGCATCACGGTGCCGCACAATCACATCGTGCAGGCCACCGGCGTGCTGCAGAATCCGGCCGATGTGCTGACGACCACACAGCGTGAGCGCCTGGCGAAGGCGTTCACATCGGAGAATCAGGTCTTCATCATCACGAAGGATGAAGCG
>JANYHJ010000190.1 GCA_025359135.1 Gemmatimonadota bacterium
CCGCGCGCTCGATGACGCGCACTACTACCTCGTGCGCAGCCGTGCCCCGTGGAACGGGCGCGGCATGACCGTGCGCGACTGGGAGGCGCTGATGTGGACCGTGCCCGCGGTGCAACTGGCGGACCCGCAGCTGGGTCGCGAGCTGCTGCTCCGCATGTGCGAAGTCCATGGCTACGCGCCGGGGCAGGGGGTGCACTACCTCGACGGTACGCTGTTCGCTCCGGGCTTCTTGCTCGAGGGCATCGCCGCCTATCCGATCGCGATCGACCGCTACATCCGCGATTCGGGCGACGACCAGGTGGTCGAGGAACCGCTTGTTGCCGATGCGCTCTACGGCGCCGAGGAGGATCTGCGTACGCGACGCGATGCGCAGGTGCCGCTCTACTCGACCGACGTGACACTGAGCGGCGAGACGGCCGCGCAGCCGTTCACGCTGCACGGCAACGCAGCGGTGGCGCTTGCGCTCGACATCCTGCGCCGCACCCTCGACGAAGAAGCGTCCAAGGAGGTGCCAGATCCCGACGCGACGCGCGCCGCACTGCGGCGCCACCTCGTGAGCGACAAGGGTGGCAAGACGCTCTTCGCGTCGGCCACCGACCTGGCCGGTCAGGTGGTGGCGGCCGACGACCCGAACGCGAGCGTGTTGTGGCTGCCGCTGCTCGAGGGTGCAACGCGCGAGGAGTCGATCTTCCGCCGCACGGCGAAGGCGCTGCCCGCCTCGCGCCCGGAACTCGCGTACCAGATCGCGCGGCTGCTCGGCCCCGATTCCGCCGCAGCGCTGGCGTGGCTGCAAGCCGCTGCGCTTGACCAAGGGAAGGCGGCGGAGTTGGTGGATGAGGCTGGGCTGGCCGTGGGCAACGGCGGCGATGCCGCGCTCTCAGGGCTACTCGCCTACACCCTCTGGTTCACGATGCACACGTCGGGGGCGCGGGGCTAAACGGCGGGCGAGCGCGCCGGTGGCGCGAGGATACGCGTGACGGTGGAGCTGCGGATGCGCACGGGCGGAACCACGACTGTGCACCGCCGCCGACAGCCCCGCTTGTCGCCCCTCGCTCGACGGCGTAGACTGCAGGGAGCGCGGGAATAGCTCAGTTGGTAGAGCACAACCTTGCCAAGGTTGGGGTCGCGGGTTCGAGTCCCGTTTCCCGCTCTGGTGTGCGACGGGGGTGGCCTTCATGAGGCTGCCCCCGTTTGCGTTCCGGCCTCTCTGGCCCGGGCCACGTCGGCCGGTGCATCTTGCTCGACGGCCGGGGTGGCGGAACAGGTAGACGCGAGGGACTTAAAATCCCTTGCCCGAAAGGGCGCGTGGGTTCGAGCCCCACCCCCGGCATTGATGGTGCAGGGCGCTCGCCAACGATACGGCGCCGCCATCCGTTGCTCGCACACTCGCGCGGCACCGCCGCCGAACCTCCCGACATCCTTCTCCTGGTTCCGTTCATGCGGCGTTCGCTCGCCCTTCTCGCTACCGCGTGCCTCGCGTTCGCGGCGCTCCCGGTTCTCGCACAGGATCCCGGCACCGCCAAGCCCGGCCGCTCACCGAACCAGCCGATCGACGAGGAGTACACGCGGAAAATCCGTGAGTACACGACGGAGAAGTTCTTCCTGTCGCCGCTGGTGGACTACCTCCCGGCGTCCAGGTCCGTGCCGACGCCAACCGCCGTGCTCGGCGACATCGCCGGCGGACCGAACAAGCTGCCGTACTCGAAGGAGGTCTACGCGTACATGCGCATGCTCGCCAAGGCGAGCCCGCGCGTGAAGGTCGTGTCGATCGGCACCACCGAAGAAGGACGCGAGATGATCGCCGTCGCGATCGCATCGGAAGCCGTGCTGGCGCGGCTCGACGCCAACCGGGCGCAGCTGGCCAAGCTCGCCGATCCGCGCCTGCTGCAGATGAACGACGCCGAGGCGGAAAAGATCGCGAACACCGCGACGCCGATCTACTACATCACGGGGACAATCCATTCGCCCGAGGCCGGCGCACCGACGGCCCTCATGGAACTCGCCTACCGCCTCGCGGTGGACGAGAGCCCGTATGTCGCCAACATCCGCGAGCACTGCATCACGCTCATCACGCCGATCGTGGAAGTCGACGGGCGCGACCGCATGGTGGACATCTACAACTGGCACGTGCAGCACCCCGGCGAGACGTACCCGAACCTCGTCTATTGGGGCAAGTACGTCGCCCACGACAACAACCGCGACGCGATGGGCATGACGCTCAAGCTCACGCAGAACGTCCTCGCGGCCTATGTCGACTGGAAGGCGCAGGTGCTTCACGATCTGCACGAGTCGGTGCCGTACCTCTACGACAACACGATCGGTGACGGTCCGTTCAACGCCTGGGTCGACCCGCTGCTCACCAACGAGTGGCAGATGATGGGCTGGCACAACGTGCAGGAGATGACGCGCCTCGGCATGCCGGGCGTGTTCGCGCACGGCGTGTTCGACACCTGGTCGCCCGGCTACCTCATGTTCATGGCCGCGACGCATAACGGCATCAGCCGACTCTACGAAACGTTCGGCAACGGCGGCACCGCCGAAACGGTGGAGCGCACGCTGCAGCCCAGCGAGACGGAGCGCACCTGGTACCGGCAGGATCCGCCGCTGCCACGCGTCAAGTGGTCGCTCCGCAACAACAACAACTACGAGCAGACGGCGCTGCTCATCTCGCTCAGCTACTTCACGAACAATCGCCAGCTCTTCCTGCGCAACTTCTACGAGAAGAGCAAGCGCTCCATCCTCAAGGCGCACACCGAGGGGCCGGCGGCGTACGTCTTCACGGCCAACGATCCGCGACTCGGCAGCCAGGCCGAGCTGCTGCGCGTGCTGCAGAAGCAGCGCGTGGAGATCTCGCGCGCCACGAGCGCATTCAGCGTGACCGTCCCCGTCAAGCGCGCTGCCGGTGCGCCGGGAACCGGTGGGCGGGCCAACGCCGGCGCCGCGCCGGCTGCGGGCGACGCCGCGCCGCGCACCGAGACTCGACAGTTTCCGGCCGGCAGCTACATCGTGCGCATGGACCAGCCCTACTCGCGCATCGCCGACGCGCTGCTCGACTACCAGTACTGGAGCCCGAGCGATCCGCAGAAGTCGCCGTACAATGACACCGGGTGGACCTTCCCCGAGGGATTCGCGGTGCAGGCCACGCGCGTGACCGACGCGAAAGTGCTTGACGTCCCCGTGACCGCCGTGAGCGCACCGGTCGCGGCGCCGGGCGGCGTGACTGGCACGGGCAGCGTGTTCGCGATCAACCACAACGCCGACAACGCGCTCATCACCTTGCGCTACAAGCTGCCGTCCGCGGAAATGCTCGCGGTCGAGGAGCCGTTCGATGCGGGCGGCACGCATTTCGCACGCGGCTCGATGCTCGTGCGCGGCGTGGCGCGAAACGAACTGGACCAGGCCACGACCGCGCTGGGCGTGCGTGTGGTGGCGCTCGCCACTGCGCCGAGCGTCAAGACGCACCCGGTGCGGGCGGCACGCATCGCCATCCTGCACACCTGGACCAACACACAGGCCGAAGGATGGTGGCGCATCGGCTTCGACATGAACGCGGTGCCCTTCGACTACATCAGCACGCAGGACGTGGCCGCCAACGCCAACCTGTCGGCCAAGTACGACGTGATCGTCTTCCCGCCAACCAACGGCGGCGCGCAGACGATCCTTGATGGCCTCCCGATGTGGCGCAACGCGTTGCCATGGCGCAACACCCCCGCGACGCCCAACCTCGGCACCTTCGCCGAAACCGACGACATGCGTCCCGGGCTTGGCCTGCGCGGGCTCGATCACCTGCGGGCCTTCGTGGCGGGTGGCGGCGTGCTTGTGACCGCGACCAACACGTCGGATGCGGCGCTGCAGTTCGGCCTTGCCGCCGGCGTGAGCATGAACCAGCCGGCGCGCGGCAAGGTGGTGGGCAGCTTCCTGCGCTCGCGCATCGTGGACGACGCGAGCCCGATCGCGTACGGCCTGCCCGACAGTCTCGCCCTGTACTCCGATGGCGGCATGAGCTTCTCGCTCAGCAACACACGCGGCGGTTTCGGTGGCGGTGGCCGTTTCGGCGGCGGCACGCAACGCGCCACGGGCCGAGGCACGGCGGATGAGGCCGACGAAGTGCAGGGACGCCCCGCGCTGGAGGAACGGTTCCAGCTCCCCGTGCGCGCGCCGGTGCAACCGTGGCAGGCGGCACCCGTCACCGACGACCAGCTGCGCAATCCGGTGAACGTGATTCCGCCGGACCAGCGTCCGCGCGTCGTGCTGCGTTGGAGCGACGCACGCGAACTGCTCGTGTCGGGACTGCTCGATGCCGCACCCGAGATCGCGCAGCGGGCGGCGGTGGTCGACGTACCGGTGCAGAAGGGGCATGTCGTCTTGTTCGCGAACAACCCCGTGTACCGCGGCGAGACGATCGGCAGCTACTTCCTCGTCTTCAACGCCATCCTCCACTGGGACAATCTCGGCGCGGGACGCAAGCTCGACGTGCGCTGAGGCGCATCATGCGCGGGTTCCGGCGCCGTGAACCGGCAGGTACAATGCGATCGACGCCGGAGCCCCGCCCATGATGCCGACGCAGGAAATCAACGTGAAGCAGCACCACCGTGCGGCCGACAAGCCGGCGGTGCGCCCGAGCGAGGAGGAAACGCGCGACCTCGGCTTCGGCGCGGTGGTGGCGGCGACGGCGCGCGAGCGGTTGCTCAACCCGGACGGATCGTTCAACGTGCGCCGCACGGGACTCGGGTTCTGGGCGACGTTCACGCCCTATCACCTGCTCGTGACGATGTCGTGGCCGCGCTTCCTCGGCCTCTCGGCGGCGTCGTTCATGGCGGTGAACTTCCTCTTCGGGGTGGTCTACTGGGCGCTCGGGCCGGAGGCGCTGCTCTCGCCTGGTGCGGACCGGTTTGGTGGGGCCTTCCTGCAGGCGTTCTTCTTCTCGGTCGAGACGTTCGCGACGATCGGCTACGGCCACGTGGCGCCGATGGGGGTGCCGGCCAATATCGTGATGACGGCGCAGTCGCTGGTGGGGGTGCTCGCACAGGCCCTGGTGACGGGCTTCACCTTCGCGCGCTTCGCTCGGCCAACGGCAGCTATTCTGTTCAGCAACCGCGCGCTGATTGCGCCGTATCGCGGCGGCACGGCGCTCATGTTCCGCATCGCCAACCAGCGGAGCAACGAGATCATCGAACTGCACGCGCAGATGATGATCGCGAAGATGGAGACCACCGCCGCCGGACGGCGGCGGACCTTTTCGCCGCTCGTGCTCGAACGGTCGCGCGTGGTCTTCTTCCCGCTCTCGTGGACCGTCGTGCACCCGATCGACGAATCGAGTCCCCTCTGGGGCGTCTCGGAGGACCAGCTGTTGGCCACGGACGCCGAGATCCTGATCCTGCTCTCGGGCTACGACGAGACTTTCGCGCAGCAGGTGCACACGCGATCATCGTACAAGGCGAGCGAAATCGTCTGGAACGCGAAGTTCAAGAACATCTTTGACGCCAGGTCGAGCGAGGGTGACGTGGCGCTCGAGGTGTCGCGCATCCACGAGTACGAGATGCTCGACACGCCGGTGTGAGCTGGGCGGTGGCAGAGCCGGGTGACCTGGCGACTGTCGCTGCGCGATGTCCCACGTCGCACTCCCCAAGCATTTGCGCCGGAACGGCTTGAGACGGGCCATTCGAAGGAGTGGGGCGTCCTGCCCGAACGGCCCAGTAGTCAGTGAACGCCGGTTTGCGTTGATTGCTGCGCGCCCCAAAATCGCCGCTCATCACGCTCGTCCGAGGAACGCATGGACGCTTCCGTCCGCGATGTCGCTCCGCTGCCTGCCGTCACGCCGGGCCCCGCACGCGTCAATCCCATTCGTGATCGGACCGCCTGGGAAACCGCGCGTGACGCCTGTCGCCGTGATCCGGGTGCCTATCACGGGGCCATCGCCAAGCGCGAAATCCACTGGCACGATGCCAAGGTCGGCATGCACGGCGCGTGGATCACATGGAGTGAGGCCGAGCGCGGGTGGGTGGGATTCGATGCCCGGACCGGCGCGGCGGTTCGCGCGGACTATCCGGAAGCGCATGAGCCGTGGGCCAAGGCGTTCGACGATGGCGACGCGCCGTTCTATCGCTGGTTCGACGGTGGCCTGACCAACGCCTGCTTCAACGAAGTCGACCGACACGTGCTGGCGGGACATGGCGCGGAGCCAGCCTTCCTGTTCGAGGGCGACCGCTGGGATCAGTCGCTGGACGGCGGCCGCGGCGGCCCTGTGGTGGCATACCCGATTTCCAGGAAGCGGCTGCTCGTCGAAGTCGCGAAGGCTGCGGTCGTTTTGCGGCAGCTCGGCCTCGTGCGCGGTGACCGTGTCGCGATCAACATGCCGAACATCCCCGAGCAGGTGTACTACACCGAGGCGGCGAAGCGCCTGGGTGTGATCTACACGCCGGTGTTCGGCGGCTTCTCGGACAAGACGCTCTCCGACCGCATCCACAACGCCGGCGCGCAGGTGGTGATCACGGCAGACGGTGGCTACCGCAACGCGCAGGTGGTGGCGTTCAAGGAAGCGTACACCGACCCCGCGCTCGACAACTACGTGGCAGCGGAAGTGGCCGTCGACGCGGTGCGACGCGCGGTGGCATCGCTGCGCCTCGCTGCGGCCGCGGCCGACGCGATCGTCGCCGGCGCCGCGGAAGCCGCATCGCACGAGATCACGCTCGAGCGCAGCGACCTGATGCGTGGCGTGGGCCGGGCGCTCGAGGCGCAGCAGCTCGACGCGGCTGAAGCGAGCCGGATCCGCACGGCCGTCGCCACGGCGCTCGTCAACACGCCGCCGCGCGTGCGCGCCGTGGTCGTGGTGCGCCACACGGCGCAGGCCGACATCCTCTGGCGTGCCGAACGCGACCAGTGGCATCACGAGCTCGCCGCCACGGCAGTGTCGACGCTCGTGGACAACGCCAGGCGCGCGGGCGCCCGCGTCAAGAGTGAAGCCGACCTGCTCGAGCTGCCCGACCGTGAACTGGTCGAGGCCATCTGGGCGACGACCGCACCGGAACCGCTCGACGCGGAATTCCCGCTCTTCATCATCTACACCTCAGGCTCCACCGGAAAGCCCAAGGGCGTGGTCCACGTGCACGGCGGATACACGAGCGGTATCGCGTACACGATGAAGGTCGCGTTCGACGCGATGCCGGGCGACGTCATGTACGTCGTCGCGGACCCGGGCTGGATCACGGGCCAGAGCTACATGATCGCCGCCGCACTCCTCACGCGCGTCACGAGCGTGCTGGGCGAGGGCGCGCCGGTCTTTCCGAGCGCGGGGCGCTTCGCGTCGATGATCGAGCGCTATGGTGTCTCGATCTTCAAGGCGGGCGTGACCTTCCTCAAGAGCGTCATGACCGACGCGCAGAACGTGGCCGACGTCGAGCAGTACGAGATGTCGTCGCTGCGCGTGGCGACCTTCTGCGCCGAGCCCACGTCGCCGTCGGTGCAGGCGTTCGGCATGGAGTTGATGACGCCGTGGTACATCAATTCCTACTGGGCCACCGAGCACGGCGGCATGGTCTGGACGCACTTCTACGGCAACGGCGACTACCCGCTGCGCGCCGACGCGCACACCTATCCGCTGCCGTGGATCATGGGCGACGTCTGGACGACCGAGGGCGACGCGGTCGACGGTCGCTTCGTGCGGAAGCCGGTCGAGCCGGGCGAGAAGGGCGACATCGTCATCACCCAGCCCTACCCGTACCTCTGCCGGACCATCTGGGGGAGCGAAGCCGATTTCGCGCTCGATGGCGCGCGCGTCGCGCGAGCGTGGAAGGGCGACATCGCGCGCTATGCGAGCACCTACTGGTCGCGCTGGCAGGGCACGCTCGCGTACACGCAAGGCGACTTCGCGGTCAAGTACGAGGACGGCAGCTTCTCGCTGCACGGCCGGTCGGACGACGTCATCAACGTCTCGGGCCATCGCCTCGGCACCGAGGAGATCGAGGGCGCGATCCTCCGCGACAAGCAGATCAACGTCGAGTCGCCCGTCGGCAACGTGATCGTGGTGGGCGCGCCCGACAGCGTGAAGGGCCTCACGCCGCTCGCGTTCGTGAGGCCCACGGCCGGCCGGCGGATCACCAACGAGGATCGTCGCAGGCTGGCGGAACTCGTGCGCCAGGAGAAGGGTGCGCTGGCCGTGCCGGCCGACTTCCTCGAAGTCTCGCAGTTTCCCGAAACGCGCAGCGGCAAGTACATGCGCCGCATGGTCAAGGCGCTCGTCGATGGCACGCCCGTGGGCGACACGTCGACGCTGCGCAATCCGGAGTCGTTGGCGGAGTTCGCCACGGCCATCCGCATCTGGCAGGAACGCCAGCGCCTTGAAGAGGAGCAGCAGCTCTTCAGCGACTGGCGCTACTTCCGCGTGCAGTACAATCGCGTACGCCCGGGCGTGGTGATCGCGACGGTCACGGTCACCAACGCACCGGTGAATGCGCTCAACGAGCGCGCGCTCGACGAGCTCAACATCGTCGTCGAGCACGTGGCACGCCGCGAAGACGTCAAGGCGGTGATCTTCACGGGGCAGGGCACGACGTCGTTCGTGGCCGGCGCCGACATCCGCCAGATGCTCGAGGAAGTGCGCACCCTCGAGGAAGCGATGCCATTGCCGAACAATGCGCACCTCGCCTTCCGGAAGATCGAGTCGATGCAGAAGCCCTGCATCGCGGCCATCAACGGCGTGGCGCTGGGCGGCGGCATGGAGTTCGCCCTCGCTTGTCACTACCGCGTGGCTGAGCCCACGGCTTCGTTCGGCCAGCCTGAAATCCGCCTCAACCTCATGCCGGGCTACGGTGGCACCCAGCGGCTGCCGCGTTTGCTCGCCGAGCGCGATGGCGCGGAGGGATTGGTGCGCGCCATGGAGCTGATCCTGGGTGGACGGCCGATGACAGCGTCGCAGGCGCTCGACGCGGGCGTGATCGACGAGATCGCCGATGGCACCGACTCGGCACTCGCGCGCGCGGCGCAACTGGCGCGTGCCTTTGTGGACGCGGACGAGAGCCCGCTTGCGCAGGTGGTGGCGGGTCGGCGTGCCGCACGCGCGCGCTGGGATGGCGCGGGTACGCCATCGATCGCGGAAGTTCGCCGCCACGCGAACGTGACGCGCCTCGAAGCGCAGGCGGTCACCGCCGGTCGTGCGGCCGCATTTGCGCGTGCGCTCGGCGCCATCGAACATGGCTGGCAGCACGGCATCGAAGCGGGACTCGCGCGTGAAGCGGAGCTGTTCGCGGAAGCGATCGTCGACCCGAACGGTGGCAAGGCCGGCATTCGCGCCTTCATCGACAAGCGCTCGACGCCACTGCCCGCCCGACGCGCCATTGCACCGTCGTCGGCCGAGGTGCCGGCGCTTGTTGCAGGGGGCGACCTGCTCCCGATCGGCGCGCCGTTCTTTCCCGGCTTCACGCCGGTCCCTGCGTGGCAGTACGGTCAGGGGCTCGTGCGCGATCAGCGCACCGGCGCGCCGACGCATGGCGAACCGAAGCACGTCGAGAAGGAGATCATCATCCCGGTTGACGAACCGGGACCGAACGAAGCGCTCGTCTACGTGCTCGCGTCGGAAGTGAACTTCAACGACATCTGGGCACTCACCGGCATTCCGGTGTCGCCGTTCGACAGCCACGAGCTCGACTGGCACGTGACGGGATCGGGCGGCATCGCGCTCGTGGCCAAGTTGGGCCAGGAACTGCGCCGCGAGGGACGCGTTGCGGTCGGTGACCTCGTCGCCATCTACTCGGGCACCACGGAGTTGCTCTCGCCGATGGCGGGCCTCGACCCGATGTTCGCGGACTTCGCGATCCAGGGCTACGAGACCGACACGGGCAGCCACCAGCAGTTCCTGCTCGTGCAGGGACCGCAGCTGCACCACATGCCGCCGGACCTCACGCTCGAATCGGCGGGCGCGTACATCCTGAACCTGGGCACGGTGGTGCGCGCGCTCTTCACGACGCTCGCCGTGGAACCCGGCAAATCGATCTTCGTCGAGGGCGCGGCCACGGGCACCGGACTCGATGCACTCCGCAGCGCGTCGATGAACGGACTCACGGCGGTAGGCCTCGTCTCGAGCGAGGAGCGCGCCGCGTTCGTGAAGCAGCAGGGCGCGGCGGGGGCCGTCAACCGCAAGGCCGCCGACATCGCGACAATCTGGACCGTGCCACCAGCTGACTCGGCAGCGCTCGCCGCATGGGAGAAAGCGGGCGATCCGTTCCTCGATTCGATCCGCGCCGCCACCGGCGGCAAGCTCGCCGACTACGCCGTGTCACATGCGGGTGAGACGGCCTTCCCGCGCACCTTCCAGTCGTTGGCCGATGGGGGCGTGCTCACTTTCTACGGAGCGTCGAGCGGCTACTACTTCGGCTTCGCCGGCAAGAAGGGCAGCGCTCGGCCGAGTGAGATGCTGCGGCGCGCGAAACTTCGCGCTGGTGAAGCGGTGCTGCTGTACTACGGGCCGGCCGCCCAAGCCGACGGCCTGGTCGATCGTCCAGCGCTCGAGGCCATCGAGGCCGCGCGTGCGGCCGGCGCGCGCATCGTGGTGGCCACGCGCACCATCGCGCAACGCGAGTTCGTGCAGTCGCTCGGCTTCGGCGACGCGGTCAAGGG
>JANYHJ010000058.1 GCA_025359135.1 Gemmatimonadota bacterium
GGCAACACCGTCATCGTGGTGGAGCATGACCTCGAGGCGATGCGCGTCGCCGATTGGATGGTCGAACTCGGGCCCGGCTCCGGCGAGAAGGGCGGCCGCGTGGTCTTCAGCGGCCCGATGGCGCGCGCGAGCGAGAGTCCGCTCACGGGGCAGTACATCACGGGGGCGAAGTCGATTGCCGTGCCAACGCGCCGTCGCAGCGCCGGACCGCGCTGGATCACCCTCACCGGTGCGCGCGCGCACACCCTCACGGGCGTGGACGTGAAGATTCCGCACGGCGCGATGACGGTGGTCACCGGGGTGAGCGGATCGGGCAAGAGCACGCTCGTGCACGACGTGCTCTTCCGCGCGCTCGAGTTGGAACTGACCGGCGAGCACACGGCCAAGCAGCACCTGGGCGAGCAGGTGGGTTCGTATGACAAGATCAGCGGGCTCGCAGACTTGTCCGGCGTCGTGCTCGTGGATCAGGAGCCGATCGGACGCACGCCGCGCTCCAACCCGGTCACCTACGTGAAGGCGTGGGACGAGGTGCGGAAGCTCTTCGCGTCGGTGCCGCTCGCGAAGCAACGTCGCTACTCACCGGGCACCTTCTCGTTCAACGTCAAGGGCGGGCGCTGCGAGACGTGTGAAGGCGCCGGCGCGATCCAGGTCGAGATGCTCTTCATGGCCGACGTGTTCGTGCCCTGCGAGCAATGCGGGGGGAAGCGGTTCCGGCCCGAGGTTCTCGAGGTCACCTGGTTCGGCAAGAACATCCACGACGTGCTGCAACTGACGGTCGATGAGGCGATCCGCTTCTTCCCTCGGGAGGACAAGCTCGCGCAAGGCTTGTGGGAGCTGCAGCAGGTGGGGCTGGGCTACCTACGGCTCGGCCAGGCCGCCACGACGTTGTCCGGCGGCGAGGCGCAGCGCGTGAAGATCGCGCGCGAGCTCGCGACCGCGGGCAAGGCGGGCGGCAAGAAGGTCTACGTGCTCGACGAGCCGACGACGGGGCTCCACCTCGAGGACGTGCGCAAGCTGTTGGGGGTCTTCGACCGATTGCTGGATGCCGGGCACACGCTCATCATCATCGAGCACCACTTGGACGTGATCAAGAGCGCCGACTGGATCGTTGATCTGGGGCCGGAAGCGGGTGCCGGTGGTGGGCACGTGGTGGCCATGGGGACGCCGGAGGCGGTGGCGCGGGTGAAGGAGAGCCACACGGGGCGTTACCTCGCGCCGCTTCTCGCGGCGAGATAGCGACCGCCGCTCAGCCAGGCGACGGCGTGCACCGCACGCGCCAGCCAGAGGTGCACGTCGAGCGCCGCAATCACGAGGTGTTGGAACCCCCGGGCGCACGCTCCCCGCCACCCCGGGCGCGGCGGATCGGCGCCCACGACGTGCCACGGTGCGTCAGCCGATGGCCGCCATCGCTCGACCACGCCGACGATCGCCCGCATGTCGCCCGGCGGATCGCAGAGCAGGCAGCCATCACCGCGCGCAATGAAGGCGCGGCCATCGCGCGCGATGTGCTCGAGTCGATGCGCGATCAGTCCCACGCCGGCCGCGAACGCGACGACATCGCCAACGCGCGGCGGACGCTGCGCGGCGATCTGGATCTCGACGCCGGCGTCCAGCGTTCCCGTCATGGACCATCCCCGCACGGTGGACGTCAGCGTGCGATCTTCCGCGACGAGGAGCGACGCGAGCGCGCGCAGGCGCGCCTCGTGTGCGGAGAGTCCGGGCGCGTCGGTCATGGACTGTGCGATCCAGCCGCGCCCTCGGCCCGCGTCACGCCGTCGGAACGGGCGCCGTGCGCACCGTCGGCCCGGGGGCGTCGGCCGGTGCATCGGCCGGCGGCATGGCCCGACGCCAGCGCCACATGAGTGCGAGCGGACGCACGACTTGCGCCCAGACCGTGCTGCCCACGTCGAGCCCCGGGACCCCGTAGCGCACGGGCCGCTCGTCCGGCTCGACGGCCGTGCCGAAAAGCCGATCCCAGAAGCTGAAGAGGAAGCCGAAGTTCGCGTTTGCGTGAGCCCCGTCGGCCGAGTGATGAAACGCGTGGAAGTGCGGACTCACGAAGACGTTGCCCAGCCAGCCGTAGCGCCAGTCCAGTTGCGCGTGGTGCAGGAACGTGAGCGACGCGATGAGCGTCGACAGCGGCATCCAGGCCTGTGTCGGAATCCCCAGCAGCAGGTGGAACACCCCGAAGTACAGCAGGACGTCCACGCTGAGGTTTTCGAGGGGATGCCGGCGCGACGCCGTGAAGAGCGTCACCTCCTCCTGCGAGTGATGCACGCTGTGGAGCGCCCAGAGGAATCGATTGTGGTGCTGCAGGCGGTGCCACCAGTACGTCAGGAGGTCACCACCGATCCAGTAGGCCGCGAGGCCGACCGGCCACGGAATGCCGCGCAGGAGCTGCAGGCTCAGCCCTGGCATCCGTGCCTCGATCAGGTTGGTCACCACCGCCTGTATCGCCACGCGGTAGATCCCGGTCTTGTAGAAGACGGTGTAGACCAGGTCCTGTCGTACCTGCGCCGACGCGTAGCGCGCAGGCGCGAGGCCGCGGTGCCGCTCGAGGAGCGCGATGACGACCGCGAAGGCGGCGGGAATCGCGAGCGCGATCGCGAACGACCCGGCGAGGTGCAGCAGTCGGAGCTGATCGAATACCGGTGACACGAGGCCGACGCGACCGGTTTACGAGGCGTCCGCCGACACGCCCGACGCGTCGCGCTCACCTTGCCTCGAGCCGGACACGACGCGCGCCGGCGCCTGGGACTCCTCGCGGCGGCGAGTCTCCGCCACGCGGATCGCCACGGCGATCTCGTCCGGGGTGAAGCCCGCGAGGGCGCGTTCCTCGCTCGCGACGCCGTGCGGAATGTTGCTCCGTCCGCCCCCCTCGGTGGCCTGTGCGAACGCGCGCGCCGCGCCGGAGAGCGCGCGCGTCATGTCGAGCACGGCGCGGGGACGGCGCGCCACCTCGCGCCGGATGTAGTCGTTGGCGAAGCGCACGTGCAGCACCTCGTCCGCCTGCTGGGCCTCGTATTGCGCGACGAGGTCGTCGTCGCCACGCGCGCGCGCCGCTTCGATCTCGTGGGTCACTGCGTCGAGGCCGTCCGCCTCGAACGTGCGGTTCTGCACGGCGAGCCGGCCGATCAACGAATGTACGCGACCGAGTGCGCGATACTGGAATGCCCACACGGGATGCATCCCCGCGTGGCCGCCGCGCCGCTCGACCGCGCCGCGATAGGCAATCGCGTGACGGGCCTCGTCGGCGACCTGCCGGGCGAGCCAGTAGCGAACCTCCCACTCCTCGTCCGGAAACTCGTGGAGATTCCGAGCGGCGTTCTCCATCACCTGTACTTCCTCGTTCATCTGCCGATGCAGGAACTCGACCGCCTTGCCAGGATGGTCCACCGGCAACGCTTGCAGGTCGCGCCAGCGGTCTCGCACGTCGAAGCAGGCCTCCCTCGCGCTCGCGTCGCCGAAGAGCGCGGCATCGAGGTCCGGATGAAGTGGAGCGCTCATGCGCCGCCCCCGGACGCCACCGGCACGATCTGGCGGAAGCCTGCTTGCTTGAGGACTTCGGCGACTTCGTCCTCGGTGAATTCGGCCTCGAGTCGCCCGGCGACGTCGATGGCCGGTACCTCGAGCTTCGACTGGTCCATCACCACGCCGGCCGCGTTCGTCTCGCCAAGCACCGGCTCCATCGCCTGATTGACTGCGCGCAGGTAGCGCACCGCCCGCGCCACCTGCAGCAGGACGCGAGGATTCTCGACGGTCAGCCGCTTGATCCACCGGTTCGCGAA
>JANYHJ010000119.1 GCA_025359135.1 Gemmatimonadota bacterium
CCACGAAGCGCTCCGCGGTGAGGTCGGGCCGGCCGAGGTAGCCGTGCGCGAGCCCTGCGCCTCCGATCCAGAGCTCGCCGGGAACACCGAGCGGCGCGGGCTCGCGCGAGGGCTCGAGCACGAGCAACGTCGTGTTCGCGAGCGGCTCGCCGAGCGAAAGTACTGGGGAGGTGACGCGCGCACGCGCCGACCAGATCGTGGTCTCGGTCGGTCCGTACACGTTCCAGAGTTCGGCGCCACGGCTGAGCAACGACTGCGCGAGCCCGTCGGGCCAGCCCTCGCCGCCACAGAGCATCACGAGGTTGGGCGTGCCGGGCCACTGCGCCTCGAGGAGCAAGCGCCATGTCGCGGGCGTGGCTTGGAGCAGCGTGCGGCGCGATGCGCTCGCCGTCGCTGCCACGAGCGCGCGCAGGGCATCGCCATCGGCGGCCACGTCGCGCGTGGCGAGCACGATGCGCGCGCCGGTCGTGAGCGGCAGCCAGAGCTCGAGGCCCGCGATGTCGAACGCGATGGTGGTGACGGCCACGACGGCGTCGCCCGCACCCAACCCCGGCCGCTCTGCCATGCTGGCGAGGAAGTTGGTGAGCGCACCGTGCGGCACGGCGACGCCCTTGGGCCGGCCTGTCGAGCCCGACGTGAAGATGACGTACGCGACGTCATTCGCGGTCGGTGGCGCGAGCTCTGCGTTCGTCGACACCTCGAGTGGTGCTGTCCAATCTGCGGCCGTGAACTCGACCACTTTCGCGCTCGCGAGCATGAGCGCTTCCTCTGCCTCGCGCCGCGATGCGGCGTCCACGACGATGGCCGCGACCTTGGCATCCTCGAGCACCTGCGTGATGCGCGCGGCCGGATAGCTGGCGTCGAGTGGCACGTACGCCGCGCCCGCGCGCCAGACGCCGAGCAGCGTGATCGGCAGGAGCGCCGATCGTTCGACCATCACCGCCACGCGGTCACCGCTCTGAACGCCCTCGCGGCGCAGGCGTTGCGCCACGCGTGCCGAGCGCGCGTCGAGCTCGCGCCACGTGATCGATTCACCGGACGCCTCGATGGCCACCGCATCGGGGGTCGCCTGCGCCAGCGCGACGATGCGCTCCGGCGTGGACCACGACGGAATCGGCGCGCTCGTCGCGTTCCACTCGTCGCAGACGATCCGGCGCTCATCAGCGCCGATCATCGCCACGGCGCTCACCGCGCGCGACGGATCCTGCGCGATGGCAACGAGCAGGTTCGTGTAGTGGCCGAGCATCCTGTCGATCGTCGGCGCGTCGAACAGCTCCGTGCGATATTCGATCGCAGCGCGCAGGGCGCCGTTGGGCGCGGGCGTGAGCGAGAGCGTGAGATCGAATTTGCTCGTCTCCTTGGCGCCACGCACACGGCTCACCGCGAGTCCCGTGAGTGGCGTCTCCTCCGCCGACCCCTCCACGTGCTGGAACGCGACCTGGAAGATCGGGCTACGACTGCGGTCACGGGCCGGCTGCACGGCATCGACCACCTGCTCGAACGGCACGTCCTCGTGCGCGAGCGCCGACGTGGCCTCGCGTCGCACGCGCGCCAGCACCTCCGTGAACGCCGGGTCGCCGGAGAGATCGAGGCGGAGCGCCAGCGTGTTGATGAAGAGGCCCACGAGTGGTTCGAGCTCGCTCAGCGCACGGCCGGCGGAAATCGAGCCGATCGCGAAGTCGGACTGAGCCGTGTAGCGCGTGAGCAACGTCGCGAACGCGGAGAGGAAGGCCATGAACGGCGTCGCGCCCTCGCGTCGCCCCAGCGCGCGCATGCGCTCGGCAACATCCGCCGAAATGAGCGCGTCGCGCTTGGCCCCGCGCGGCGACATCACGGCCGGCCGCGCACGATCGGCCGGCAGCTCGAGCGCGGGCACGTCGCGCAGGCGGTCGACCCAGTACGCCAGATGCGCGGCGCGCTCGGCGCCGCCCGATTCGTCGCGTTGCCAGGCGGCGAAATCGGCGTACTGCACGGCGAGCGCATCCACCGCCGGCGCACGGCCGGCAACCAGCGCGTCGTACACCTGTGCGACTTCGCGCAGCATCACCGCGTTCGAGAGACCGTCGAAGACGATGTGGTGCACCGCCAGCAGCAGCACGTGCTCGGTGGCCGAGAGGCGGAGGAGCGAGGCGCGCACCAGCGGCCCTGCGCGCAAGTCGAACGGCGCGTTCGCGTTCGACTCGGCGCGCGCCAGCACGGCCGACTCGCGCGCTGCAGCGTCGAGCTGTGAGAGCTCCTCGGCCGGCAGCGCGACCTCGACCTTCGGCAAGATCACCTGCACCGGTTCGTCGCCATCGATCGCGAAAACGGTGCGCAGCACCTCGTGTCGCGCCACGACCGCGTTGAGCGCTCCCAGTAGCGCAGCCACATCGAGCGTGCCCTCGAGGCGCAGCGCCTGCGGGACGGTATACGCCGATGCACCGCCCTCGAGCTGGTCGAGAATCCAGAAGCGTCTCTGCGCGAACGACACCGGCATCACCGATACAGCGCCGTGTCGTGCCGCGCTCGCCTGCAGATCAGGTGACGCGGAGTCGCCAAGCCGCACGACGCGACGCGCGACTGGCGTGAGCGCTCGCGTGCTCGCATCCGCCGCTGCGTTGTCGCCTGAACGCGACTCGACCAGAGCCGCGAGTGCCGCCACCGTGCGCGCCTCGAACAGCTGCCCAATCGTGAGTCGCATTGACAACCGCGACGCGAGGCGGCCGATCACGCGCACCGCGAGCAGTGAGTGCCCGCCAAGCGCGAAGAAATCGTCGTGCACCCCCACGGCGTCGACGCCCAGCACGTCGGACCACACGGTGGCGATCAGCTGCTCGCGCTCGCTGCGCGGCGCCACGAAGGCGTGTGTCGCGACAGCGTCGTGATCGGGTGCAGGCAGCACGAGCCGGTTGACCTTGCCGGCCGGCGTGGTCGGCATGACGTCGAGCACCATCAGCGCCGACGGCACCATGAAGTCGGGCAGCGCGGTGCGCATAGCGCTCGTGAGCGCCTCACGAAGCGCGGCGGACGACATCGCACCGTCTGCCGCCACGACGTACCCCACCAGGCGCGCCTCCTTCCCCGCTTCGCGCCGCGCGACCACCACCGCCTGCTTCACGAGCCCCGAGCCCATCAGCACGGCTTCGATTTCGCCGAGCTCGATGCGATGCCCGCGCACCTTGACCTGTTCGTCGAGCCGGCCCAAGTACTCGATCGTTCCGTCAGCGGCAAACGTCGCGAGGTCGCCGGTGCGATAGGCGCGCGCCCCGGACTCCGGCGCGAACGGATCGGCCACGAACTTCTCCGCCGTGAGCTCACTGCGTTCGTGGTAGCCGCGCGCGAGTCCCACGCCCCCGATCAGCAGTTCACCCGCGACGCCCACCGGCACCGGCGCGCCGCTCTTCTCCACGATGTAGACGCGCGCGTTCGCGATCGGCTTGCCGACGGGCACCTTCGCGCCGCGCCACGTGCCGGGAGGCGCGTCCCACGCCGTGGCGTAGACCGTCGCTTCGGTGGGACCGTACAGGTTGGTGACCGCAAGCGCGGGCAGGTGCGCGCGCACGGCGCCGAGCAGGTCGCCGGGCAGCGCTTCACCACCGAAGAAGAGGCGGCGCAGTCCGCCCATCGCGCGACCGAGGTCGGCGTTGGGCACTTCGAGCAACATGCGGAATTGCACCGGCACGAGTTGCAGCACCGTCACGTTGTGGCGTGCGAGCGCCGCGAGCAGGTATTCCGGATCCTGATGGCCACCCGGGCGCGCGAGCACCAGGCGGGCGCCGGCCACGAGCGGCAGGAAGAACTCCCAGATGCACGCGTCGAAGCTGGCCGGCGCCTTCTGCAGCACGGCGTCATCGGGCGCCATCGGATACGCGCCCTGCATCCACGCGAGGTAGTTGACCACCGCGCTGTGCGGAATCATCACGCCCTTCGGGCGCCCGGTGGAGCCCGACGTGTAGATGACATAGGCGAGATCGCTCGCGCTGGCCGCCTTTGCTGCCGCCCCCTTCTTCGTGCTCGGCAGCGGCTGGTCGAGGTCCACGATGCGCACCGCGTGCGCACTCACCGCCGTGAATGCCTCGACCGATGCGCGCGTGGCGCCGTGCACGAGCAGCACCGGCACGGCCGCATCGTCGAGCATGAAGGTCAGCCGCTCGGTCGGATAGGCGGGATCGAACGGCACGTAGTGGCTGCCCGCCATCATCGCGGCGAGCATCGACACCACGAGCTCGCTCGAGCGCTCCATGCAGACGCCGACACCAGTGCCGGGTCCCGCGCCCACCGAGCGCAGGAGCGGCTGCAGTGCCTCGGCGCGCTTCACGAGTTCCCCGAACGTCATGCGCTGCACGCGTACGTCGCGGTCCTCCCACTCGAGCGCGATGGCATCCGGCGTGGCGTGCGCCGCCGCGAGAATGCGCCCGTGGAGCGTCTCCGGACCCGGGAAGTCGCGCGCGGTGGCGTTCCACGCGTCGACCATCTGCGTACGCTCGGCCGCGGTGAGCAACGGCAAGGCGTCGACGCGCGCGTGGCCGTCGGCGGCAATGCCGCGCAGCATCGTCACGAAATGCGCGAGCAGCCGCTCGATTGTCTCCGCCTCGAAGAGGTCGGCGCGCGCACCCATCGTGAGCACGATCGTGCCGTCGGGGCGCGCACTCGCATCGAGTGCGAGATCGAGCTTGACCCATCCCGCCTCGAAGCTCACCGGCGTGACGCGCAGCGCGCCGAGCGTGAGCGATACGGGCGCCTGATCGTGCAGGGTGCAGAGCGTCTGGAACACCGGCGACGCACCGCCGCGCCGACGCTGCACCTCGCTCGCGAGCGTCTCGAACGGCAGGTCCTGATGCTCGTACGCTTCGAGACAGGCCGCGTGCGTGCGCGCCACGAGTTCGCGGAACGTCGAGGCGCCATCGATGGTGAGGCGGATCGGCAGCGTGTTCGTGAGGTATCCGATCACGCCCTCGAGGTCCGGATGCGTACGGCCCGCCACGGGCACGCCGACCACGATGTCCTGTTGTCCCGTGATGCGTGACAGGAAGGTCGCGTGCGCGGCCAGCAGGGTCGAGAAGAGCGACGCCGAGCTCTCGAGCGCAATCGTGCGCAGCGCATCGGCGACCTCGCGCTCGACCACGGCGTCGAGTCGCCGCCCGATGAACTGCGGCGCGGTCCCGCGCGGATGGTCGAACGGTAGCGTGAGCTGCTCGGGCACGCCGTCCAGGCGCGTCACCCAGTGCCGCATGTGCGCCGTCATCTCCGCACCCGACGACTCCGTCGCAAGCCAGGCCGCAACGTCGCCGTACTGGACGGCCACGGGCGGCAGCGTAGCGGCACGAGCTCCCGCGAACGC
>JANYHJ010000139.1 GCA_025359135.1 Gemmatimonadota bacterium
GGCACGAGCAGCGCGAGGTCGAACTGGGCAGGCGGGAACGACGGAAGCGGCCGATAGCGCACGGCATTGGTCGCGGCAGAAGCACCCGAATCAGAATTGTGACTCCAGGCGTTCGAGCCCTTGGGTGCCACGAACTCGCGTCCGAACCGATGCAGCGTGATTTCGATGCCGAATGGGGGAGACGCCCAGATTGGTGCGTCGAGCGTGATCTGTTGGACGGAGCCGACCACGCCTCCATCGCGGCTCACCTGCCACAGCCCGGTCGACTCGCTCGCGTGAAGCTTGATGTCAGCCGATCCAAAAGCAATGCGGGCAATGCGTTCAGCCAGCGCCTTCGCGTCCCATGGATCGTAGGCTGGTGGCGGGGGCTTCGTGAAATGCAGTGGCCTGCGGGCGCCCATCACGAGCACACCCACGCGCAGTTCCTCATCGGGAAGCACGGAGGATCCGGGCGCGAACGCCGACCCGATCTCGAAGAGCCGGACGTTGCCCTCGCCCCGGTTCAGGTTGTATTCCGCGCGCCTGGACAGGCTCTCGAGCACGCTCAGGCGCAGGTGTGGCTCGTCCTCGGCGAGCGGGTTTTCCACACGTACGTGCGTGTCCGCCGCTCCCTTCACGAACGGCAGCGGCTTAGTCTCGAACAACCCTTCGGCCACGAGCGCGTCGCGGATGCGGAGGCTCATCAGGTGCAGCGGGTCATCCGGCGCATTGCCGGGCCTGAACGGTCTCAACTCGTCCGGCAGCACGTCGAAGCCACCCAGTCGCGCGACCTCCTCCACGAGGTCGACTTCGCGGAGGACATCGTTGCGCCAACTCGGCACGCGGACCGTGAGGGCGTCTGGGCCAGCGGGAGACACGCCGAAGCCAACGGAACTCAGCCGCTCAGAAATCTCGCCAGCCGAGAGCGGCACGCCGATGAGACGCGACACGCGCGTCGGGCGCACGGTGACGTCCGGCGGATTCGCGGCTGGCGTTCCGACATCGATCGGACCACCGTCGACGGTGCCGCCCGCGACCTTCGTGAGCAACGACGCGGCGAGCGCCACGAGCTGCGGCAGCTGCCCTGCATCGATGCCCCGCTCGTAGCGATACGACGCATCGGTGTTGAGTCCGACGGCCTTGCGCGCCGCCCGCACGCTCGCCGCGTCGAACATCGCGACCTCGAGCAAGATGTCGCGCGTGGCCGGCGTGACCTCGGAGTTCTCGCCTCCCATCACCCCGGCGATCGCGACCGCGCGCTCGGCGTCGGCGATCACCGTCATGCTCGGCGCGAGCGAGCGTGCGACCGAGTCGAGCGTCTTCATCGTCTCGCCGGCGCGCGCGCGTCGCACCACGATCGTGGACTTGGTGAGTTGCGCGAGATCGAAGGCGTGCATCGGCTGGCCGAAGCCGTGCAGCATGTAGTTGGTCACGTCGACCACGTTGTTGATCGAACGCGCCCCAACGCCTTCGAGGCGCGCGACGAGCCATGCCGGACTCGGGCCCACCGTGACGCCGCGAATCACGAGCGCCATGTAGCGCGGGCAGCCCGCACTGTCCTCGAGAATGACCGTCGCGCCACCGCTCGACGCCTGCCGCGCATCCCGCTGCGGCGGAGCGAGCGCGGGCACCACCGACAGTTCAGTCGGCAGCTGCATCGGCACGCCGGTCAGCGCGCTCACCTCGCGCGCCACGCCGCGTTGCGACAGCAGGTCGGGCCGATTCGCGAGCACGTCGAGTTCGAGGCGAACATCGCCGATCTTGAGCACATCGAGCAGCGCCGTGCCGTTCGGCGCCGGCGTGTCGAGCGCCATGATCCCGTCGTGATCGTCGCCCAGCCCGAGCTCGCGCGCTGAACAGAGCATGCCGTTGGAGGTGAAGCCGCGGATCTTCCGCTTCTCGATGACGAGGCCCGCCGGCATGCGCGTGCCCGTGCGCGCGAACGGGTACTTGGTGCCCACCACCACGTTGGGTGCACCACAAACGACCTCGAGCAGCTCACCGCTGCCGTCGTCGACCTTGTTGAACGAGAGCTTGGTGTCGGGAATCTTCTCGCTCGCCATCACCTGGCCCACGACGAAGGGGCCAAGCTCCGCCTTGAGGCGATGCACGCCATCGACCGTGGCCACGTGACGCGACAGCAGCTCGGCGAGCGCCTCGGCGTCGAGGCCGTGCGGCACGAATGCCTTGATCCAATCGTGCGACGCGTTCATCGGGCGAACTGCTCCAGGAAGCGGACGTCCGAATCGTAGAGGATGCGGATGTCGGGAATGCCGTGACGGGAGAGCGCGAGGCGTCCCGGCCCCATGCCGAACGCCCAGCCGGTGTACTTCTCGGAATCGACGCCGGCTGCCTCGAGCACGGCGGGGTGCACCATGCCGCAGCCGAGGATCTCGACCCAGCGGAGTCCTTTGCCGTCACCCAGGTCGACCTCGACGTCCATCTGCGCGGACGGTTCGGTGAACGGGAAGTACGACGGACCGAAGCGGGTGCGGCGCGTGCCGCCATAGAAGCGGCGCGCGAACTCGGCGAGCGTGGCCTTGAGATCGACGAGGGAAACGCCCTCGTCGATGGCGAGCCCCTCGATCTGGTGGAAGGCGGGGGCGTGGGTCGAGTCGAAGAAGTCGCGGCGATAGACCATGCCGGGCGCGAGGATGCGCACGGGCGGCTTGAAGCGCTGCAGCGTGCGCACCTGCACGGGCGACGTGTGGGTGCGGAGCAGCGCGCCGGCGCCCAGGTAGAGCGTGTCGTGCGCGTCCATGGCCGGATGATTCTCCGGGAAGTTGAGCGCGCCGAAGTTGTACCACTCGTGCTCGGCCTCGGGGCCAAGCTGGGTGGTGAAGCCGAGCTCGCGGAAGATCGCGGTGACTTCGTCGATGACGGCGGAGACCGGATGGACGGCGCCGCGCCAGGTGGGGCGCGAGGGCATGGTGAGGTCGAGCGCCGGTGCAGCGGCGCGCGCGTTCACGGCGATACGCACTTGCAACGCCTCGACGTCCGCCGTCAGCTGATCCCGCAGCGCATTCAGCGCCTGACCGACGCGACGCTTCACGTCCGTATCCCGGATGCTGGCCAGCGTGGGCATGAGGGACGACAGCACCCCCTGCTTGCGGCCGAGCCAACGCACGTGGATCAACGTCGCGTCGTCGTCCGACGCGGCAGCGGCGAGGTCCGCGGCGAACTCCTCGCGATATCGCGCGAGTGCGGCGTCGGTGTCGTCGACCAGTGAAGGCGCGTCGATCGCAAGCGGGGTCGAGAGACGACTCATGCGTGCTTGGGTGGTGCGGGAGGGAGTGTTGGAAACGAAAAGCGGCAGCGCCTCGGAGTGTCCGGTGCGCTGCCGCCTGGATCGGTGGAGACCGGAACCGCTTACGCGGCGGTCAGCGCAGCGCGCGCCTTGTCGGCGAGCAGAGTAAACGCCGCCGGATCCGTGACGGCCAGTTCGG
>JANYHJ010000149.1 GCA_025359135.1 Gemmatimonadota bacterium
TTGCCGCTGTTCCAAACGACCATCGTGTCGCGCTCGCGCGTTACTTGCAGCTCATAGGCCGTCTGGATCTCGTTGCCGTCGGGATCCTGCGGAAGCCAGCCAAAGAGCGGCGTCCCCTCGGCATTGAGCGGGCGCGCGCGATCGTTGACGGTGAGCCTGGAATGAAATCCGCGAGTCCGATGGGAGTACCGAGACGCTTTGAATATTCGCTCACGCGCAGGAGGCGGCGCGTCTTCGAAAAGAATCCCATTGCCGTCTCCTATTGACCGTTTGTTGGATCCGTGATCAGGGTGGTTGCGACTACCCCGCGCCCGCCAGGTGCCGCTCGTCCTGCTTCATCAACGTGGCCACCACGTAGTCCCGGTTCATCCGAGCGATCGAATCGATCGAGATGTCCTTCGGGCACGCCTCCTGACATTCACCAAACAGCGAGCAGCCGCCGAACGACTCGAGATCCATCTGCGCCACCATGTTGAGCGCACGCCGGTACCGCTCGGGCTGGCCCTGCGGCAGGTGACCCAGATGTGTCACCTTCGCGCTCGTGAACAGCGACGCCGATGAGTTGGGGCACGCGGCCACGCACGCGCCGCAGCCGATGCACGCCGCCGCATCCATCGCGGCGTCGGCCTCCACCTTGGGCACCGGAATCGCGTTGCCGTCCACGGCGTTCCCCGTGTTCACACTCACGTAGCCGCCCGCCTGGATGATCCGGTCGAACGCGTTGCGATCGACCACGAGGTCGCGGATCACCGGGAACGCCTTCGCACGCCACGGCTCCACCGTGATCTCGTCGCCGTCCTTGAACGCGCGCATGTGCAGCTGGCACGTCGTCGTCGCCTTCCACGGGCCGTGCGCCTGCCCGTTGATCATCATGCCGCAGCTGCCGCAGATCCCCTCGCGACAATCATGATCAAACGCGATCGGCAGCTCACCCTTCGCGGTCAGCTCCTCGTTCACGACGTCGAGCATTTCGAGGAAGCTCATGTCGGGACTCACGTTCGTCGCCTGATACGTCTGCATCGCGCCCGGCGCCTTCGCCGACGCCTGGCGCCAGACGTTGAGCTTGAGGTTCATGGTCTTGCCTGTTCCGGATCCGCCCACGGTCGAATTCTCCTGGCTCGGTGACGACGCGGTATCTACGCGATGACGACGCGATGACGACGCGGTGACGACGCAGTGCTACTTGTAGCTGCGAGTGGCGAGATGCACGTTCTCGAACGCGAGCGGCTCCTTGTGCAGCACCTGCGGCGTGTTGTCGCCGACATGCTCCCACGCCGCCACGTACGCGAACCGGTCATCGTCGCGCTTCGCCTCGCCCTGGTCCTGGTACTCGGTGCGGAAGTGACCGCCGCAGCTCTCCTCGCGATGCAACGCGTCGCGGCACATCAGCTCGCCCAGCTCGATGAAGTCGGCCGTGCGGCCGGCATGCTCGAGACTCTGGTTGAGCTCCGCACCCGACCCGGGCACGGTCACGTCCTTCCAGAAATCGCTCTTGAGCTGCTGGATCTGCCCGATCGCGTGCGTCAGTCCCGCCTTGTCGCGCGCCATGCCGCACTTCTCCCACATGATCTTGCCCAGCTCCTTGTGGAAGCTCTGCACGGTGCGCTTCCCCTTGATGCCGAGGAACTTGTCCGTGAGCACCTTCACCCCAGCCTCGGCCACCTTCGCCTCGGGCGCATCGGCGCTCACCTTGGGCAGCGCCGCCTGCGCGAGGTAGTTGCCGAGCGTGTACGGCACCACGAAGTAGCCATCGGCGAGCCCTTGCATGAGCGCACTCGCGCCGAGCCGGTTGGCGCCGTGGTCCGAGAAGTTCGCTTCACCCAGCACGAACAGGCCGGGAATGCTCGATTGCAGGTTGTAGTCCACCCAGAGACCGCCCATCGTGTAGTGCACGGCCGGGTAGATGCGCATCGGGACCTTGTACGGGTCTTCATCCGTGATGCGCTGGTACATCTCGAACAAGTTGCCGTAGCGCTCGGCCACCTTGTCGCTCCCCACGCGCGTGATCGCATCGCGGAAGTCGAGGTAGACGCCGAGTCCGCCGGGGCCGACCCCGCGCCCCTCGTCGCACACTTCCTTGGCCGCACGGCTCGCGATGTCGCGTGGGCTCAGGTTGCCGTAGCTCGGATACTTCCGCTCGAGGTAGTAGTCGCGCTCGGCGTCGGGAATCTGGTCGGGCGCGCGGGTGTCGCCCTTGGCCTTGGGCACCCAGACGCGGCCATCGTTGCGCAGCGACTCCGACATCAGCGTCAGCTTCGACTGGTAGTCGCCCGACGTCGGAATGCACGTCGGGTGAATCTGCGTGTAGCACGGATTGGCGAAGAGCGCGCCGCGCTTGTGTGCGCGCCAGATCGCCGTCGTGTTCGAGCCCTTGGCGTTGGTGCTCAGGTAGAAGACGTTGCCGTAGCCGCCCGTGGCGAGGATGACCGCGTCGGCCATCGTCGTGCTCACCGCGCCGGTCACGAGGTCGCGCACCACGATGCCGCGCGCCTTGCCGTCGATGACCACCACATCGAGCATCTCGGTGCGCGGGAACATCTTCACGGTCCCCTTCGCGATCTCCTTCTCGAGCGCCTGGTAGGCGCCGAGCAAGAGCTGCTGCCCCGTCTGCCCGCGCGCGTAGAAGGTGCGGCTCACCTGTGCGCCGCCGAACGAGCGGTTGGCCAGCGTGCCGCCGTACTCGCGCGCGAACGGCACGCCTTGCGCGACGCACTGGTCGATGATGTTGACCGAGATCTGCGCGAGCCGGTAGACGTTCGCCTCACGGGCGCGGAAGTCACCGCCCTTGATCGTGTCGTAGAAGAGGCGCCAGACGGAGTCGCCGTCGTTCTGGTAGTTCTTGGCCGCGTTGATGCCGCCCTGCGCGGCAATCGAGTGCGCGCGCCGCGGCGAATCCTGGAAGCAGTAGCACGACACGTTGTAGCCGAGCTCGGCCAGCGTGGCCGCCGCGCTTGCGCCCGCGAGGCCCGAGCCCACCACGAGCACGTTGTATTTCCGCTTGTTGGCGGGATTGACCAGCTTCATCTCGAACTGGTGCTTCTCCCACTTCTGGGCGAGTGGTCCGTCCGGGATGTTGGACTTGAGTTCGGTCATCGTCGGCAGCCTTATGGTGTCGTGCGCGCCGCGGTCGAATCCGCCGCAGCTCTGGAAGCGGCGAGCGATCCACCCTCGACGCGCTTGGCCGCGCCGGCCATGATGCCGAGCGGAATCACGGTGAAGGCGAGCCAGACGCCGACCGCGATCACCGTGGCGATGCGCCGGTGCAGCGGATGCTGGCTCGGCTTCGAGAGGCCGAGCGTGCGCACGCTCGCCCACGCGCCATGGAACAGGTGCAGTCCGAGGAAGACCATCGCCACCACGTAGAACAGCACGTACAACGGGTTGTTGAACGCGACGATCATGTTGTTGTAGACGTCGGTCTCGCTGAACGTCGTGCGATCGACCCAGCCCAGCGTGAAGTGCGCGAGGTGGAAGACGATGAAGAAGAGCAGCAGCACCCCGCCCCACCGCATCGTCTTGCTCGCGAGCGTGCTCACCTGTGGCGCGCGCTTGGCATAGTCCTGCGGCCGCGCCGCCTTGGCCATCTGCGTGAGCTGGTACGCGGCCGTGAAATGCAGCACCACGCTCACGAGCAGTCCGGCACGTGCCATCCAGAGCAATCCGCCCAGACTCTTGAGCAACGCGGCATAGTGGTTGATCGCTTCCGGGCCGCGGAACACCAGCAGGTTGCCCGAGACGTGCGCGATCACGAAGCCGATCATCGCCACGCCCGTCACGGCCATCACGATCTTCTTGCCGATCGTCGAGGCCCAGAAGGTGCCGATCACGCCCATCAGAGCTTCACCGCCTTCATCGGGTCGCGGACCGCCTCGGCGCTCTTGGCGAGCGCTGCCTTCTCGTCGGCCGTGAGCGTCACCTCGATGATCTTCTCGAGGCCGTTGCGGCCGAGCTTGCAGGGGACGCCCAGGTAGAGCCCCGACATCCCGTACTCGCCCTCGAGCCACGCGGCGCACGGCAGGATGCGCTTCTGGTCCATCACGATCGCCTCGACCATCTGCACCGCGCCACTCGACGGCGCGTAGTAGGCCGAGCCGGTCTTCAGGTACTTCACGATCTCGGCGCCGCCGTCGCGGGCGCGCTGCACGATCGCATCGAGCGTCGCCTTGTCCATGAGCTGCGTGATCGGAATGCCGCTCACGGTCGTGTAGCTGATGAGCGGCACCATCGTGTCGCCGTGGCCACCGAGCACCATCGCCTGGATGTCGCGCACGCTGACGTCGAGCGCCTCGGCGATGAACGAGCGGAAGCGCGCCGTGTCGAGCACGCCGGCCATGCCGATCACGCGCTGGCGCGGGAAGCCGGTGACCGACTTGGCGACGTGGCACATCACGTCGAGCGGGTTCGAGACGACGATGATGATCGCGTTCGGCGAAGTCGCCTTGACCTGCTCGCTCACCGACTTGACGATGCCGGCGTTGGTGTTGAGGAGGTCATCGCGTGACATGCCCGGCTTGCGGGCGATGCCGGCCGTGATCACGACGATGTCGGAGCCGGCCGTGGGACCGTAGTCGTTCGCTCCCGAGACGCGCGAGTCGAACCCCTCGATCGGGGCGGACTCCCACTGGTCGAGTCCCTTCCCCTGCGGAATGCCCTCCGCGACGTCGACCATGATGACGTGACGGGCGAGTTCCTTCTCGGCGATACGCTGGGCGGTGGTGGCGCCGACATTTCCGGCACCGACAACCGTGATCTTGTTGACCATGGGTCCTGGGCGAGGCGAGGGTTTGGGCCACCCAAGCGCGACCGCGCCCGGCAGCATGTGGAAACTAGGGCGCGTGCAAAGTCGTGGCAACGCAACGCGTTAGAACGTTTGGTCTCTGGGCGGCTGACCGATTGGTAGCCGTACGACGTCTTGCCGCTACCCGCCCACCTGACTCAGCGCCCGCAGCCCGCCGACCTTGAGCTGCAGCAGGTCGTGCTCCCTCGGCTTCTCGGCGAGCGCCTGCCGGAAGAGTGGCCCCAGCGCTTCACCGCGGCGCAGCGGTTCGCGCAGCATCACCTCGTGATCACCGTACAGGCAGGTGCGCAGGCGGCCATCGGCCGTGAGCCGCACGCGATTGCAGCTGCCGCAGTAGGTGTGGCTCATCGGTGTGATGACCCCGATGGTGCCGGCCGCGCCCGCCAATCGGTAGTACGCCGCGGGTCCGTTGCCGCGCGATGGTCCCGCATCGGCGGCAAGTGCGCCGAGCGACGCGATACGATCGAGAATTTCCGTCGAGGGCACGACGTGGTCGAACGTCAACTCGCGCATGTCCCCGACGGGCATCAACTCGATGAAGCGCACGTGAAGGTCGCGCTCGAGCGTGAGCCGTGCGAAATCGGCCACCTCGTCGTCGTTGATGCCGCGCATCACGACCACGTTCACCTTGACGGGCCCGAGTCCCGCCGCAATCGCGGCGTCGAAGGCGCTGACCGGGTCGAATCCGAGATCGCGCCGCGCAATGGCCACGATGCGCTCGGGCCGCAGCGAATCGGCGCTGATGTTGACGCGATCAAGTCCCGCCGCCTTCAAGCCCGGCGCCATGACCGGGAGCTTCGCGCCGTTGGTCGAAAGCGCGATGTCCTCCACCTGCGGCGTCGCGCGCAGCTGCGCGATGAGCGACTCGAGCTGCGGACGGATCGTCGGCTCGCCACCGGTGATGCGCACACGACGCAGGCCGAGTGGCGCGAGCTGCCTCACGATCTCGGTGATCTCCTCGTAGCGCAGGATCTCCGCCTTGGGCAGCCACGGCAATCCTTCCTGCGGCATGCAGTACACGCAGCGGAAGTTGCAGCGGTCGGTGACCGAGATGCGCAGGTACTCGATGCCGCGGCCGAACTGGTCGCGCAGCACGGTGCCGGCGGGAATCTGGTTCTCGCTCACGCGTGCGCCTCGCGCGGCGCCGGCGCCGTGGGATCGATCCACGCGCGCGTGCCGTCCACGTAGTGCTCGCGCTTCCAGATCGGCACGCGACGCTTGAGTTCCTCGATCACGAACCGGCAGGCGTCGAACGCGCTCGCGCGGTGCGCATGCGCAACCGCGATCACGACGCTCGCTTCGCCAAGGGTGAGTTCTCCGACCCGATGCTCGCAGACGATCTGCGTGCCGGGAAAGGTGGCCTCAGCCTCGGCGACCACGGCGGTCAACTCGTGCAGCGCCATCGCTTCGTACGCCTTGTACTCCATGCCCGTCACGTGCCGGCCCGCGTGCGTGTCGCGCACCGTGCCGACGAACAGCGACGTCGCACCGTGCCCCAGCGCGGCCACTTCGGCCAGGAGCGTGGCAACATCGATCGGCTGCGTCACGATGGCGGCGCGCATCAGCCGCCTGCCACGGGCGGAATCACCGCGACTTCGTCGCCCGCGTGCACGGCGTCGCCAATGCGCGCGTAGCGCGCGTTGATCGCAACGAGGGGTTGTGGCGGAAGCCGGTCAGCGCCGGGCATGGTGCGCAGGTGGGCCAGCACATCGGCCACGGTCGCGTGGACCGGTGTGTCGATCGCAACTTCATCCTGGCCAAGGGCTTCGGCGTAGGAGGCGAAGAGCAGCACACGGACGGGCATGGCCGAACGATAACGCATCGCCCCGAGCCGTGCGCACGACGTCAATCGTCGTCGTCGCCCAATTCCTCGATGTCGATATCCGCCACCATGGCCCGCAACTCCTTGCTGGGCTTGAAGACAGGCACTGGGCGGGCCGAGACCTCGACGGGTGCGCCAGTCCGCGGATTGCGAGCCATCCGGGTCTTCCGCTGGCGGATCTTGAAGGTGCCGAACCCGCGCACCTCGATGTTCCGCTGCTGCTGGAGGGCCTCCTTGATCGCGTCCAAAAAGGAGTCCACCACGCGGGCGCAGTCCTTCTTGGAGATCATCGGACCTGCGGTCTTGGCAATTTGCTCGGT
>JANYHJ010000233.1 GCA_025359135.1 Gemmatimonadota bacterium
GCGGCGCAGAACGACAGCGCAGTCAAGGCCGCCGCGAAGACGAGTTCGCTGCCGCTCATCGGCACGCGGTCGCTGACGTTCACTACCGACGAGGCGTCGTGGATTTCGCTCGACGTCTCGCCGGATGGCAAGTCGATCGTCTTCGACATTCTCGGTGACTTGTACACGCTGCCGCTTGCCGGTGGCAAGGCGACGCGCATCACGAGCGGCATGGCGTGGGACCAGCAGCCGCGCTACTCGCCCGACGGAACGCAGATCGCGTTCGTGAGCGATCGCAACGGCTCGAAGAACCTCTGGATCGCGAATGCGGATGGCACGAAGGCGAAGGCGCTGACCAAGGGTGAGCGCCTCAACTTCTCGTCGCCGATCTGGACGCCTGACGGGCAGTACGTGATCGCGGCGCGCACGGGACAGCTCTGGCTCTTCAACAAGGACGGCGGCACCGGCCTGCAGATGACCGGGCTGCGCCCCGAGATCGCGGCCACGACGCCCGGTACCCCCGCGCCGACGCCGTCGCACTACGGCGCCGCGCCGAGCAGCGATCCGCGCTACCTGTGGGTGAACGTGAGCGGAACGGTGGCGCCGGCGCTCTTCACGAGCGCGCACCCTGAAGGCGCGGCGTCGGCCAACGAGGAGAACGAGGAACTCGCCGCGCGCAGCAATCCGCGCCGGCTGGGTGCCTATCAGGTGGCACAATTCGATCGCGAGAGCGGCCGCACGCTGATCCGCACGCACGAAGCCGACGGCGCCTTCCGGCCGGTCGCGAGTCCCGACGCCAAGTGGCTGGTGTACGCGGTGCGCCATGATGCGCGCGAGGCACTCAAGCTCCGCGACCTCGCCTCGGGCCAGGAAACGTGGCTCGTGCTCGACGTGCAGCGCGACAACTCGCAGGGCGGCGGCGTCAACGATCGCGACGTCTATCCCGCGTCGGCGTTCACGCCCGATTCGAAGGCGCTCGTCACGAGCTTCAACGGCAAGCTCTGGCGCATCGAGGTCCCCTCCGGCCGGGTCGCGAACATCCCGTTCAGCGCCGACGTCGACCAGCGCATGGGGACGCTCGCCAAGTTCGAGTATCCGATCAACGACTCGATGCTCGTCGTCACGCAGATCCGCGGTGCGAAGCCATCACCCGATGGCACGCGCGTGGCCTTCACGGCGCTCGACGCGCTCTACGTCGGCGACCTCGTGTCGTCGACGGGCGGCGCCGGTGCCGCGAAGCTCCTCGTGCGCAACCCGCGCCGGTTGACGCGCGGCGGCATGGTGGAGCACGCACCCGCCTGGTCGCCCGATGGGCGCTTCATCGCGTACGTGACGTGGACCGACACCGCGGGCGGCAACGTGTATCGCGTGCGCAGTGATGGTGCCGGACAAGCGGAGCGCCTCACGCGCCTCGCCGCGTACTACGACAAGGTCGCGTACGCCAAGGACGGCGCGCGCATCTTCGCGGTCCGCGGCTCGCGCTACAGCCGCATGCGCATGTTCGAGGACTTCGGTTCGCTGAGCAATGCCGCCGAGCTCGAATACGTGTGGCTGCCCGCCAATGGGGGTGAGGCCACGCGCATCACGTGGGTGGGCGGTGGCCAGTCGCAGCAAGGGCGCAACGTGCCGCACGTGGGCCCCGACAGCTCGCGGTTGTATGTGTGGGCGGGCGCCGAGGGGCTGGTCTCGATGCGACTGGATGGCACCGACCGCAAGGTCGTGGTGCGCGTGGCCGGTCCGCCGCCCCCGGCGTTCCCGCTGCCACCGGGTGCGACGCCGCCGCCACCGCCAGTTCCGGACGAAGTGCTGCTGAGCCCCGATGGCAAGCGCGCGCTCGTGCACGCCGACAACAACGTGTATCTCATCACCGTGCCACCGGTGGTGGGACAGGCCGGTGCCGTGTCGGTCACGGCGGGGTCGGTGGTGCCGACGACGCGTCTCACCAAGGTGGGCGGCGAGTTCATCGGCTGGTCGAACGACAGCCGCAGCGCCGTCTATTCGATCGGTCGCTCGTACTTCCAGTACGACGTGCGCACGGCGGAAGCGGCGGTGCGCGACTCGATCACGCGCGCGGATTCCGTGGCGGCGGCGGGCGCGTCAGGCGCGGGTGGCGCAGGCGGGGCCGCTGCGGGTGCTGCCGCCGCTGCTGCGCCGAAGGACACGACGAAGAAGCCCGCCGTCGCGTACGAAGCGCAACGTCACGACGTCGAGATCTCCTCGGCCAAGGACAAGCCGCGCGGCACGGTGGTGCTGCGCGGCGCGCGCATCGTCACGATGAAGGGCGACGAGGTCATCGAGAACGGCGATGTCGTCGTCACCGACAATCGCATCACGGCCGTGGGAGCGAGCGGCAGCGTGGCCACGCCGGCCAACGCGCGCATCATCGACGTCAAGGGCAAGACGATCATCCCCGGTTTCGTCGACATCCACGCGCACAACTGGTTCGGCTGGGGCGTGCACCGCGACCAGGTCACGCAACTGCTCGCCAACCTCGCCTACGGCGTGACGACGCAGCGCGATCCGCAGACGTCGGCCACGGATATTCTCACCTACACCGACCTGATGGAGACGGGCGCCCTCATCGGGCCACGCCTCTATTCCACGGGCCCCGGCATCTTCGCGAACGACAACATCAAGAGCCTCGACGAGGCGCGCGACGTCGTGCGCCGCTACTCCGACCACTACAACACGAAGACGATCAAGCAGTACCTCGCCGGCGACCGCAAGGTGCGGCAGTGGGTGATCATGGCGGCCAACGAACTCGGGCTCACGACCACCACCGAGGGTGGTTCGAACCTCACCATGAACCTCACGCTCATGCAGGACGGCTATCCGGGGCTCGAGCACGCGATGCCGATCTTCCCGCTCATGAACGACGTCGTGCAGCTCGAGGCGCAGAGCGGCATCACCTACACGCCGACGCTCATCGTCGGCTATGGCGGCCCCACCGGCCTCAACTACTGGCTCACGCACTACAACGTCGACGCTGACAAGAAGCTCCATCGCTTCACGCCGCACGAGGAGCTCGACTCGTGGAAGACGCTGCAGTACTTCCGCGAGGACCAGTACATCTTCCGCAGTCACGCCGCGCAGCTCGCCAAGTTCGTGAATGCCGGCGGACGCGTCGGGCTTGGCTCACACGGCGAGTTGCAGGGCCTGGGCGTGCACTGGGAGCTCTGGATGATGCAGTCGGGCGGTCTCACGACGCATCAAGCGCTGCGCGCCGCGACCATTCATGGCGCCGATGCCGTCGGCCTCTCGAAAGATCTCGGGTCGCTCGAAGTCGGCAAGCTCGCCGACCTGCAGGTACTCGACGCCAATCCACTTGATGACATCCACAACAGCAACACCATCCGTTTCGTCATGAAGAACGGCCGCCTCTACGACGGCGATTCACTCGACGAGGTCTGGCCGCGCCAGCGGGCGCTGCCGCGCCAGTGGTGGTGGTCGGAGGATCCGGCGGGCAGCAACGAGGCGCGCCGGTAGGCGCCAACGCGAGGCCCCGCCCACTCACCGAGGGACGGGAGCGGACGGGGCCGTTCGTGCGTGTTCGAGTGCCGTACGGCTACTTGTTCATCGCCGCCGCGTTCGAGTAGATCGCGACTTCGATACGACGGTTGCGCGCGCGGCCCGCGTCGGTCTCGTTGCTCGCCACCGGCTCGAGCTCGCCGCGCCCCGCCGTGCGGATGCGGTTCGCATTCACGTTCTGCTGCTGCAGGAACAGCGACGCCGCCTCGGCGCGACGCTGCGAGAGCGCCTGGTTGTGCTCGGTGGTTCCCACCGCGTCGGTGTGACCGACGATCAGCAGCGCCGTGTTGGGCCACTTCGTGATGCTTGCCACGAGGTTGTGCAGGTTGCTCTGCGCCCCCGGCTTGATCACGTCCTGGTCCGTGTCGAACAGCAGCCCCGACGCGAAGGTGATGTTGATCCCCTCGCCCACGCGCTCCACCGTGGCGCCCGGGATGTTGAGCTTGAGCTCCTTGGCCTGCTGGTCCATCTGGTTGCCGATGATCACGCCGGCCGCACCACCCACCACGGCGCCGATGATCGCCCCGCGTGCGGTCGAGCCCGTGTTGTTGCCGATGATCGCGCCGACACCGGCGCCCGCGGCCGCGCCGATCGCACCACCCTCGGCCTTGTTGTTGTTCATCCAGGCGCAACCGCCCAGCGAGAGAAGCGAGGCCCCGAGGAGTGCGGACGCGAGCAAGGGACGACGCAAAGTCATGGTGGACGACATCATGGTTGGTTTCCTATGTGGGGAATGGCCGTGCCAACGACGCGTTTGACGAGCTGCCCCGAACGCAGGGGCGATCCTTCCGACATGCCGTTGATGACCGCGAGCTCGGCGAGCGTGATGCCCGACGGAAGCTCCGTGTTGAACTGCTGCAACGTCATGGCGCGCGGCGCCGCGACGATGGTGATGCGCATCGGTTGGACTGCCAGCGCCGTGGGGTCGTTAAGCCGGTCGAAGCTGTCGACTGTGCGCTGGAACACACCGCTGTACGACGCGAACTTGGCCGCCGTGGTGTAGCTGGTGATGCCCCACGTCGCGCCCGCGTACTCGATGAAGGTAGCGATGCCGCGGATGGCCGTACCGTCGCTCGTGGTCGCGCTGAATTCGCCGCCCACCGCGCGATTGCCGTGAATGGTGGCGGTGCCCTGCGTCCCGGGCGTCACACCCTGCTGCGCAAGGAACGCCTTCGCCGCGTCGGCGGCCGTGCCCTTCGCACCACGCAGTTCGATCATCGCATCCTGGCTGTCGCTTACGCCGGTCACCGCATCGCTCGCGTTCTGCGTCTTCCACCCGCTCGGGAACTGCAACACGAACTTGAGGTCGGGCTGCAGGAAGAGCGTGCCCTGGAAGAAGCCATTGCGCGGATTCTCGCCGTACGCCATCCCCTCGAGCCGCCGCAGGAATGCATCGCCGGCCACCTTGAGGCCGCTCATCGACCTTCCGGACCTGGCCACCATCGCCTGCGCATCCTTGATCCGGTTGCCCGGATCGGGATGCGTCGACTGCCACTCGGGCAACTTGCCGCCGCCCGAGAGCGCCGCGTCGCGTTCGAGCATCGTGAACATGCTGATCATCTCGCGCGTGTCATAGCCGTCGGCGAGCGCATAGCGGAAGCCGAGCTGGTCGGCCTGCGTTTCGTCGTCGCGACTGTACTTGAGAAAGAGCAACCCGACGCCGGCGCTCGCGATCTGCCCGTACTTCGCAAAGGTCGGCGAAAGCGCCGAGCCGAGCCCGAGTCCGAGCGTGGCCAGTTGCGAACGGCTCATCTGCTGCACGCTGTGACGTGCCGCCACGTGTCCCGCCTCATGTCCCATGACCGTCGCGAGCTCCGCTTCATTGGTCATGTGCGTGAGCAATCCGCGCGTCACGAAGATGAAGCCGCCGGGCATCGCGAAGGCGTTGACCGCCGCGTCGTCGATGACGTGGAACTCCCACGCCAGCTGCGGCCGCTCCGTTCGCGCCGCGAGGGTGCGGCCGATACCGGCCACATACGCCTGCAACGCGTTGTCGTTGACGAGCCCGACCTGTGCGATGGCGTCGGCCGAGCCCTGCTTCCCCATCGCGATCTCCTGCGATTCGGAGACGAGCGCGAGCTCCTGCTTGCCGCTGACGGGATTGGTGGCACACCCGGCGGCGCAGGCGAGCGCAAGCACGCCCAGGCGTGCGTGACGAACATTGTGGCGCATCACGGATGCTACGCCGGCCCGCTCATGCCGACCATCGCTCGTTCGGGGTAGGGCCGGATCGCGGGCGACCGCCTTGCGCGCCCGGCGCTCACGTCTCGAACGTGCCCTCGCTCACCGGCACCGACTCGCCGCCGATCTTCACCTGCGTGACCACGCCGCCACGCTTGATCGCGCGCGCCTCGAGCAGGCTCGGTCGTCCCATCTCCACGCCCTGCGCAATGCGCCAGGCAAAGTCACCGTCGGGACGTGGATCGTGGTGCGCGAGCAGCGCGGCGAGCGCCGCGTTCGCGCTGCCCGTGGCCGCATCCTCCATCATCGGATCGCCTGCGGCGAGCCCGCGCACGCGCAAGTCGAAGGCGTCCTTGCTCCGGACATAGACGTGGAGGAACGGGTGACCCAGCGTGGCCAGGTGCGTGAGGCCGGCGAGATCCGGCCGCGCGCGCGTGAGCGTGGGCACGTCGCGCAGCTCTGCCATCAGGAAGCCGAGTCCCACAGACGCGCCCTGCGGCGCGTGCGTGGTGGTCACGACATCGGCAACGTCGACCGATGCGGCCGCAGCGATCGCTTCGACGGGCACCGCGCCGCCGATCGAGAGGCGCTCGGGGGCCGTCAGCTCACAGTGGAAGCGGGTGCCCGCTCGACGCGTGATCGTGATCGGCACCGGACCGGCCAGCTCGTCGAACACGATGTCGAGCGTCGTGTCGACTGCCCCAAGTTCACCGTGCGTCGCGAGCATTGCGGCGGTTCCCACGTTCGGATGGCCCGCGAAGGGCACCTCCGTCGTGGGTGTGAAGATGCGCACGCACCTCGTGAACGCGCCGTGTCCCGGAAAGACGAACGACGTCTCCGCGAAGTTGAACTCGCGCGCGATCTGCTGCATCAGCTCGGCGCTCAACCCCTCCGCGCGCGGGAAGACGGCGAGCTGATTGCCGCCGAAGCGCGTGTCGGTGAAAACGTCGCAGGTGTAGAAGGGGTAGCGCATGCGAGGGGCATCGTCGGGAGGAGGGCCGAGGCAATCTCGCGGCGCGTGCGGTTGCGCGCGAGCGGTGACACGTGACCCCGTGGCGCGTCTCCGCGCACGAAGTGGAACCCGGCAGCCGCGAGCACGGGGAGACGCTGCAACACACGACACCTGCCCTGCACGCTTCCGCCTCCCGCCGGGCTTGCCGCGAATCCCTCGGCGTTCTATATCCTGAGAATGGGCACCCCACACACCAACCGCACCCAACCCGATGAGGCGGGCGGCGACTTGCTCGCCATCAACCCCTTCTTCATCGTCAAGCACCTGTCCTCCGCGGTGTCGTTCTACATCGAACGCCTGGGGTTCCAGCTCGACTATCAGGGACCGGACGGTGACCCGTACTACGCCCGCGTGAGCCGCGATGGCATCGGCATCATGCTCAAGGCCATCACGCCCGAGGTGCTCCCGCGCCCCAACAGCAGCCGTCACGAGTGGGCCCGCTGGGATGCGTTCATCCACGTCCGCAACCCTGACGCGCTCTTCAGCGAGTTCAAGCCGCGCGTGGTGTCGCTCGTGAAGGAGCTCTCGTTCATCGACGACGGCCTCTGGGGCTTCGAACTGACCGACGCGGATGGCTACGTGCTCGCCTTCGCCACACTTCGCGACCAGGCGTGATGCAGCAGATCCGCCAACGGGAGCTGCTCTGAAGCCGGCGGCGCCCACCGCGCCGGAGCCCAACGCGCTGCCGTCGCCCCCGCCGGTCCCCTCGGCGTCTCAGCGCGAAGCCATCGAGGCTCCGCCGCGCGCGCAACTGGTGCTTGCCGGCCCCGGCGCGGGCAAGACATTCTGCCTCACCGAGCGCATCCGCTTCCTCATCGAGCACTGCCACGTCCCACCGGCGCGTATCTGCGCCTTCACCTTCACCAACAAGGCGGCCGGCGAAATCGCCCATCGCCTCGCAAGCCAGCTCGGCCCTGTTGCCGACGCGGTCAAGCGCGGCACCATCCACGCCTTCTGCGCCGAACTGCTGCGCGAGTTCCCCGTGCAGGCCGGGCTTGCTCCCGGATTCGGCATTGCCGACGAGGACTACCAGCTCGGCGTGCTGCGACGCCTCGAGGGACCCAGGCGCTGGCACCGGTCGCTCCTCACCCGCTTCGCCCTGCACCGGTTCCGCGACGAGCCGCTGTTCCGCAACGACCAGCAGCTCTTCGAGCGCTACGAAACCTTTCTCTCCGATCGCAATCTCGTCGACTTCGACTCGCTGGTGACGCGCACGGTCGACCTGCTCGGCGCGAGCGACGTCGCCGCGGAGGTGCGCGGTCGCTGGGACGTGGTGCTCGTCGATGAATATCAGGACCTGAACCCGGTGCAGTACCGCCTCATCCGCGCGCTCGCCCGCGATCACCATCATGTCTTCGCCGTCGGGGACGACGAGCAGTCCATCTACGCGTGGGCTGGCGCGCACCGGTCGGTCTTCACCGATTTCGTCCGCGACTTCGACATCGAACATCCGATCGACCTGCTCGACAATCGCCGCTGTCCAGCCGATGTCTACGCGCTCGCCCGCCGGCTCCTGCATGTCGTCGCCCCCGTCTTCCCCGGCCGCAGGCCGCCACTCGCGGCCAGGCCATCGACGTATCCCGTCCGCGTGCTCGGCTTCGCCACGGCCGAAGACGAAGCGGCGTGGATCGTCGAGAACATCCGCCGCGACCGCGACGAGCACGGACACGCCTGGGGCGATGTCGCCCTGCTCTATCGCAAGCACGAGATCGGCGACGCGCTCGAGGTGGCGTGCATCATTGCCGGCGTGCCCTGCCGCTTGGCTGCGGGCCGTGCCCTCGCCGACGACCCCGTGGCCGGCTACGTGATTGCCGCCGCACACGTCATCGCGAGTCCGGATGACGAGCAGTATCGCGCGGCACTCTTTCGCCTCACGCTGCCCGGCCCGCTCTACGACGAGGCCATGGCCAAGGCCGACGAAGGCGGCCGTGCGCTCGACGTCGAGTTGCGCCACATGGCCGCCAAGCTTCCCCGCGCCGACGAGCGTGGCAAGCAGATCCGCCGGGCGCTGGCCGACTGTCGCAATCTCGGCGCCGCGGATCGACAGCACACGGCGCTCTCGTCCCTCGTGCAGGAGCTCCTCTCGCGACGCGTCGGCCGCGTGCGCTCGGCGCTCGACGAACGGCACGACGAGATCAGCGACCCGGCGGCGCTGCCCGACATCGTCGCGCTCTCGGAGCGCTTGAGCACCGCGCGCCGGGATCGCATCGACGTCTGGCTGCCGCCGCTTGGTGGCGCCGAGGCGCCGTTGTGCGCGCTGCTCTCCGCCATCGGCATTCGTGCGGTGCGCGGCGGTGAACCGCGAGCCGATGCCGTCCAGCTGCACGCCGATGACGCACCATCGGTCGGACTCCCGCTCGGAGTGTTCAAGGCCGCACAGTTGATCGAGATGCAGGCGGCGTCACCATCGTTCGCGAACTTCACCTCCGTCGACATCGAGACGACCGATCGCGACACGAGGACAGCCGAGATCGTCGAACTGGCCGCCGTGCGTGTGCGTGACGGCGTCGTGGTGGAACACTTCCAGTCGCTCGTCAAGCCCGGCGTGCCGGTGTCGCCCGAGGCGGCGCGCGTGCACGGCATCTCGAACGAAGTGCTGGCCGGTGCACCACCGTTCGAGGCGGTCTGGCCCACGTTCCGCGCGTTCTGCGGTGGCGATGTCGTCGTGGCCCACAACGGCTACGACTTCGACTTCAGGATTCTCAGGCGCATGGCGCTCGCGCTGGGCGAGTTCGACCTCTGCACCTTCGACTCGTTGCCATTGGCGCGCGAGCTGGTGCCGACGAGTCGCACGCTCGCCAACCTCGCCACGGAGTTCGGCATCTCCACCGGCACATCGCACCGCGCCCTCGACGACACCATCGCGCTGGCCCATGTGCTGCTCCGCCTCGATGCGATGAAGCTCGCCCGTGCACGGAAGACCGCCCTGCAGGACCAGCTCGGTCATCTCGGCATCGCGCTCGCGCTGTGCGACGAGCTGTCGCTCGGCGCCGAAGCGCGGCTCTTTGCGGAACTCGCGCGGGTCTTCGCGCTGGGGCGCTACAGCGGCGCGCTCGAGAAATACGAAGAGGCCGGTCGCGAGGATGCGTCACTGCCGCCGGTGCAGCGCGTCATCGAGCGGCTCGGCGGCGCCGAGCTGATGGCGAGGATTCGCGCGGGCAAGACGGCCGACGAGCGCTACCCGGCGGCCATGTTGCGCCTCCGCCACCTCATCGCCGACATTCCCGACGGGCCGTTGCTCGACCAGCTCGCGACCTTTCTCGAGCGCGCGGCGCTCTCGAAACAGGATGGCTCGGAGCCGGAGCGCGAGCGCGTCAACCTGCTGACGATGCATTCCACCAAGGGACTGGAGTTTTCGCACGTGTACATCGTGGGCGTGGAAGACGCGCAGCTGCCCGGTGGATCGCCCACCAAGGGCGCGACAGCGGAAGAGCTGGACGAGGCGAGGCGGCTGCTCTACGTGGGCATGACGCGCACCGTCGACCAGCTCGTGATGACGCGCGCCGAGGAGCGCAACGGCAAGTCCACCGGCGGACACCAGTTTCTCGACGACATGGGCCTCGTTCCGCAGGCAACTACATGAGCAGCATGGCCTGGACCGTCGCCGTTGGTGGCGACACGACGAGCGCCGTCTACGAGCCACCGTCCGCGGGCGACGAAGGCGTCGTGTTCGTCTGCGCACACGGCGCCGGCGGGAACATCGCTGACCGGGGCACCTTGTCGTGCGCGAATGAACTTCGTGGCCGAGGATTCGGCGTGGTCCGCTTCAACTTTCTCTACAAGGAGAAGAAGTCCGGCCGCCCCGATCCGATGCCCAGGCTCAAGGACACGTTCGCGGCCGTGGTCGCGCGAACCCGCGCCGAGCTCCGTCCGGTGCGATTGCTCATTGGCGGACGTTCGATGGGCGGACGCACGGCGTCGATGCTTGCGGCCGACGGCTTTGCCGCCGATGGACTGCTGCTCCTCGCCTACCCGTTGCATCCGACGGGCAAGCCCGAGCAGCTGCGCGATGCGCACCTTCCGAAGATCACCATGCCGGTGCTCTGCCTGAGCGGCACGCGCGACGACATGTGCACGCGCGAGCTCATGGAACGCGCGCTTGAGCCCGTCACGACGCGGTGGACGATGCACTGGCTCGAGGGCGCCGACCACAGCTTCCACGTGCTCACGCGCTCCGGACGCACTGATGCCGACGTGCTCGACGAGATCGGGCGCTCGAGTCGCGCGTGGTGGGACGGTCTCGTTGCGACGCGCTCCGGCGCGGTGAAGGCATGACACCACCGTCGACGCGCACGCTCTCCAAGTCCGACTTCACGCTCGCACGCGATTGCGAGACCAAGCTCCACTTCCGCGAGAACCGGTTTCCGGAGTCGGGCGGCTCGAGTCCGTACGTCCGACTCCTCGCGGACGGCGGCTACATGGTCGACGCGCTCGCTCAGGCGCAACGTCCGGACGGCATCCTCCTCGACTACGGGCGCGGCCCCGACGTGGATGCGGCCGAGACGCGCGCGTACCTGGAGCGCGACACCGTCACGCTCTTCCAGGCGACGCTGCTTGCTGGAAGGCGCCTCGCGCGTGTCGACATCATCGAGAAGCGCGGCAACGTCGTCCGCCTCATCGAGGTCAAGGCGAAGTCGTTCGACGGCGCCGAGCATGCCGCGAGCCTCGCGCACGGCGGCGCCGGCTTCTTTCGAGGGAAGAGAGCGCCACACCCGCATCTCTCGGACTGGAAGTCGAAGTTCGAAGACCTCACCTTTCAGGTGCTCCTGTTCGAGCGCTGCTTCCCGGGTCTCACGGTGCAGCCCGTGCTGGTGCTCATCGACAAGGGCAAGCGCACCACGCTCGACGGCGTCCCGCGTTTCTTCGAGATCGAACGGCACCAACGCCCCGACGGCTCGATGTCGGCGCACGCGGCGCACTTCACCGGCACCGCGGAGGACGTCGCCAAGCTCGACGTCCTCACCGAACTCGACGCGACCGAGGACGTGGCCATGCTGCGCGCGGAGGTCGACGCCGAGGCAAGCCGTCTTGAGGCGCTGCTCGACGCGCCCTTCGACCGCAACCTCGTCACGTACGGCACCAAGTGCAGCGACTGCGAGTTTCGTGGCGCGGGCTCGCCCGAGAGCGACGGCTTCACGCTCTGCTGGGGCGCGATGGCCACAGTCAAGCCGCACCTGCTCGAGCTCTTCAAGCTGGGCCTGGTGAAGGACGGTGCCGACACGCCGATTGTCGAGACACTACCCAAGGCCGGCAGGGCCTCACTCTTCGACGTGCCCGAGGCCCTGCTGAGAACCAAGGACGGCAAGATCGGGGCAACCGCCGAACGGCAGCTGCGGCAGCTCCATCAGACGCGCAGCGGTGAGCGGTGGATCGGAAAGAAGCTCGCGGCCAACGTCGCGTCGCTCACGTACCCGCTGCACTTCATCGACTTCGAGGTGACGCGCCTCGCGCTGCCGTATCACGCCAAGATGCGACCGTACGGCCAGGTCACGTTCCAGTGGAGCTGCCACACCGTGAGTGCGCCCGGCGCCGAACCGGTGCATCGCGAGTGGCTGAACGCCGACGATGCCTGGCCGAACCTCATGTTCGGCTCGACCTTGCGCGACGCGATCGGCGAGCGTGACACGGTCGTGGTCTGGTCACCGTTCGAGGGCAGCCGCCTCAACGAGCTCAAGGCCGAGCACACGACGTTCGCGGAGTATGACGCCGGGCTCGCGGCCTGGATCGACGAAATGGTGAACCGCCGCATCGTCGACCTGCACAAATGGGCGAGCAACGAGTTCTACCATCCCGGCATGCGCGGCCGCACGTCGATCAAGGTCGTGCTCGATGCGCTCTGGAAGGACGATGGCGCGATGCGCGGGCAGTTCGCGGCGTGGACCGGGCGCACCGTGGCAGCGACGGACGATCCGTACCACGCCCTGCCGCCGATCGAGATCGACGGCGTCGTGCAGGACGTGCGCGAGGGCACGGGCGCGATGCGCGCCTACGAGGCCATGATGTACGGCGTCGAGAAGCATGACTTGGGCGCCAAGGCCAAATGGCGACAGCTGCTCAGGCAGTACTGCGAGCTCGACACGCTCAGCATGGTGCTGATCTTCGAGTACTGGCGCCGGCTCACCAGCGCTGGCTGAACGCGCCGTGTAGCGCTGCTACACGCCGGCCAAGCGCACGAAGGTGTCCACCGCCGGCGGGCCCGAGCCCTCGCCCTCGTCGTGCTTGAGGTACACGAACGCCTCACCCCACTTCTGCTCCGCCACCGTGGCGGCCCACTTCGCGAGCGCGGCTTCGTCGTAGTCGAAGCGGTGGAGGCGGAGGTAGCCCCACGACGCCGTCGCCACCACCGGCGACGCGAACTCCGGCTGCTCCACGATGCACATCGCGATGTCGCGTTCGCTGAGCATCGCGAAGACGTCGTCGGTGAACCAGGTCGGGTGGCGGAACTCGATCGTGTACTTCCGGTCGGCTGGCAGCGTGGCGATGAACGCGCGCAACCGCTCGACGTCAGCCTTGAGGTTGGGCGGCAGCTGGAAGAGGATCGGTCCCAGCCGCGAGCCGAGCGAGACGACGTTCTTGAGCAGGAACTCCACCGCGCCCGCGCCCTCGGGCTTGAGCCGCGCGTGATGCGTGATGCGCTGGCTCGCCTTGATCGAGAAGGTGAACCCCTCGGGCACCTGCGATGCCCACTCCACGAGCACGTGCTCCTTGGGGAGGCGGTAGAACGTGTTGTTGATCTCGACCGTCGGGAAGCGTGTCGCGTAGTACGCGAGCATGCCGTCGTCGTGCAGCTCCGGCGGATAGAACGTGCCCTTCCACTCCTTGAACGAGTAGCCGCTCGTGCCGACGCGCAGCTTCATGCCGGCCTCACGACGCCTTGCGACCGTCGACCGGTACCGCATCGCCTTGCGGCGCTGCCGCGAGGCTGGCCTTGAGCGCTTCCATGAGGTCGAGGATCTTCGTGCCGGTGTCCGGCGCCGCGTCCGACGTGATGTCCTGGCCATCGATCTTGCGCTGGATCGTCGCGAGCACGCGCGCGCGCACCGTGTCGGAGTACTTCTGCGGCTCGAACGACTCGCTGGCCGTCTGGGCGATGAGCTGCTTGGCCATCGCCAGCTCCATCGGCTTCACGTCGCCCTCAGGCACGACGATCTCCGTGGCCGTGCGGATCTCGTCGGCGTAGTGGAGCTGCTCCATGGCGAGAACATTGCGCTCGCCCGACGGGCGCAGCAGCACGAGATACTGCTGGCCGCGTGCGGCGTACTGGCCGAGTGCCGCGAGTCCGGTGTCCTCGAGCGCGGCGGCGAGCAGCCGATAGGCCCGGTCGCCTCCCTTGTCGGGGCCCAGGTAGTACACTTTCTCGAGGTAGAGTCGATCAACCTTGGCGAGCGGCACGAACTCCATGATGTCGATGGTGCCGGTGCCCTTCTCCTCGAGCGCCTTCATCTCTTCCGGCGACAGGATGACGTACTGCCCCTTCGAGAACTCGTAGCCCTTGACGGTTTCGTCGCGCGTGACGATTTCGTTGTTGTCCTTCGGACAGACATACTGCTGCTTGAGCCGGGAGCCGCACTTCTTGTGCAGCATGTTGAACGAGACGCTCGCGCTCGACTCGGACGAGGAGTAGAGATTGACGGGAACGGAGACGAGTCCGAACGAGATCGTGGCGTTGGCAATGGACCGGGCAGGCATGGAATCACCGTGGCGGGATAGGTACGGAAACTTGGTAGCCCAACCATGACCGACGGAAGTGACGCGGCCGGGCTGCCCGATGCCCTGAGCGCCTACCGCGCCAAGCGGTCGGCCGACACGTCGCCCGAACCGGTCGGCACCGTCTCGGCCCACCCCGGACGGCTCTTCATCGTCCACAAGCATGCGGCGCGCCAGCTCCACTTCGACCTGCGCATCGAGATGGATGGCGTGCTGCGCTCGTGGGCCGTGCCGAAGGGACCGTCGTACGACATGAACGACAAGCGCTTCGCGGTGAAGGTCGAGGACCATCCGCTCGAGTACGGCGACTTCGAGGGAATCATCCCCGCGGGCAACTACGGCGCCGGCGGAATCATCGTCTGGGACCGCGGCGAGTGGATCGACCTCGAGGACTGGCGCGAGGGGGTGGTGAAGGGGAAGCTCCTCTTCGAGTTGCGCGGCTACAAGCTCCACGGCAAGTGGACGCTCGTGAAGATCAAGAAGAGCGAACGCGACTGGCTGCTGATCAAGGAGCGCGACGCGTACGTCCGCGTGCCGGGTGACGTCTTTCCCGAAGCATCGGTGCTCTCCGGACTCCTGGTCGAGGACGTGCGCGAGGGACGGACACCCGCCGCTCGGCTGCGCGCGGAAGTCGAGCGCGCGGGCGCGCTGTCGTCGCGTGTCGACGCGCGATCGGTCGAGCCGATGCTCGCTGCACCCGCGGAGTCCGCCTTCACGCGCGATGGCTGGTTGTTCGAGCTCAAGCTCGACGGCTATCGCCTGCTTGCCAGCAAGACGCACGGCGAAGCGCTGCTGCGCACGCGGAACGGCCACGACTACACGGCGGTCTTTCCCGAGATTGCGCGCGCCATCAAGGCGCTGCCGTTTGCCGATGGCGTGATCGACGGCGAGGTGGTCGTCCACGATGCCGCGGGCAAGCCGAGCTTCGCCAGGCTGCAGCAGCGCGGCCGGCTGTCGTCGCCGCTCGACGTCAAGCGTGCGGCCGTGGAGCTGCCGGCCACGTTCTATGCCTTCGACCTGCTCGCGTTCGAGGAATTCGACGTGCGCCCGCTGCCATTGCATGAACGCAAGCGGCTGCTGTTCGAGGTGCTCCCGAAGATCGGGCCGGTGCGCGCGCTCGACCACATCGAACGCGAGGGCGAACGCTTCCTCACGCAGGTGGCCGCGATGGGGCTCGAGGGGATCATCGCCAAGCGCGCCGACTCGGTCTATCGCGCGGGTCGCAGTGACGCGTGGCTCAAGATCAAGACCGACCGCACCGGCGAATTCGTGATCGTCGGCTATACCGCGCCCAAGGGGAGCCGCAGTGCACTCGGCGCGCTGCAACTCGCCGACCTCGTGGGCGGTGCGCTCTCGTACGCCGGGCGCGTGGGCACGGGTTTCGACGACCGGCAACTCGGCGAGCTCAAGGCGCTGCTCGATCCGATCGTGCGCGCCGAGCCGCCGTGCGCGGGGCCGAGCGTCGCGCCGGGCACAGCGCCGCTCCCGAGCGACGACATTCCCGAGGTCAAGACGACCACGTGGGTAGCACCGACGTACGTGTGCGAGGTGCGCTTCCGCGAGTGGACGCCGGACGGCGTGCTGCGCCATCCGACCTTTCTGCGGATGCGCGCCGACAAGGCACCGCACGAGTGCGAGCGGCAGGAGTGGGGCGCTCCAGCGAGCGCAGTCGACGTGGCTCCACTGAACGCTGGCGCGCCATCCACGACGCAGGCTCCGTCTGGTGCATCAAGGGTATCCGCCGAGTCAACGGCGTCGAGCACGTCGAGCATGTCGAGCGCGCCGTCACACGAGGCGCCGGCGCCTCCACCCCCTGCGACTATCGACCGCACCATCGCCTTCTCGAATCTCCACAAGGTCTACTGGCCTGCGGAGCGCTACACGAAGGGCGACATGGTCGACTACTACCGCGCCATCTCAGGGTGGATGCTGCCGTATGTGCGCGGCCGGCCCGTGGTACTGACGCGTTTTCCCGACGGGATCGAGGGCAAGTCGTTCTACCAGAAGGACGCGCCCGAGTTCGCGCCATCGTGGATCCGCACCGTGCCGATCTGGAGCGAGGAGACGCAGCGCGACATCCGCTACTTCGTCTGCGACGACGTGGAGTCGCTGCTCTACATCGCGAACATGGGCTCGATTCCCATCCACGCGTGGGCGAGCAAAGTGGGTTCGCTCGAACAGCCGGACTGGTGCGTCATCGACCTGGACCCGAAGGAAGCGCCGTTCAGCGACGTGATCCGCACGGCGATTGCGGTACGTGCGCTCTGTGAATCGATCGGGTTGCCGAGCTACGTGAAGACGACGGGCAAGACCGGACTCCACATCATGGTTCCACTCGCGCGGTTGTGCACGTACGCACAGTCGCGCACGCTGGGCGAGCTGCTCGCGCGCGTCGTGCTGCGCGAGTTGGGCGACATCGCCACGATCACGCGTCACGTGACCAAGCGCGGCACCAAGGTCTACCTCGACTACCTGCAGAACCGGCACGGGCAGACGATCGTCGCGCCGTTCAGCGTGCGTCCCCTTCCAGGCGCGACGGTCTCGATGCCGCTCAACTGGGAGGAAGTCGACAGCGCGCTCGACCCGCGCCTCTTCACGATCAAGAATGCGATCGAGCGCATGGAGCGCTTGGGCGCCGATCCGGTGCTGCCGGTGCTGGAGGACGTGCCCGCGCTGGGTGACGTGCTGCGGAAGCTGGCGGCGCGGGAGGCGAGTGCAGCAGGCGACGGTGCGTGAAGTCTGAGTGATGGGCTTCGCTGGACGCCGCCAACGACACCCTCGATATTCGTCCGCATGACGCGCTCCGCGTACTGACGCTCGACGCGCGCGTTGCTTCCCCCTTCCGCCGTACCAGCTTCACCGGAGCCGCTCATGCCGTTCGTGCGCTACATCGCCGCCGCCGCCCTGATCGCCACCGCTGCGCCGCTCACCGCGCACGCGCAACCCGCCGCCACGTGGGAAGTGTTCGCGGTCCGTTACGCCACCGTGCCGCGCTTCCCCGTGCGCGCGCTCATCGCCGGCGCCGATTCGGCCCGCCGCCTCGACCTCGCGATGTCGGTCTGGCTGCTGCGTGGCGCGAACGGTCGCACCGTGCTCGTCGACGCCGGCTTCCAGCGCGCCGACCTGCTCGCACGCTGGAAGCCCGTGGGCTACGTGCGCCCCGACTCCGCCGTGATGCGCGCCGGCGTCCAGCCCGCTGACGTCACCGACATCCTCATCTCGCACATCCACTGGGATCACTTCGACGGCGCCAACCTCTTTCCCAACGCGCGCATCTGGATCCAGCGTGACGAAGTCGACCACCACATCGATTCCACCGGCGCGCAGCGCGATCCGATGATCGACAAGCCCGATGCCGCGATGCTGCACGCGTTGCGCGGTGCGGGGCGCATCGCCTACGTCGACGGCGACGCGAAGGAGATCATCCCCGGCATCACCGTCTACACCGGCGGCAAGCACACCTTCCAGTCGCAGTACGCGGGAGTGCGCACGCGCGAAGGCACCGTGGTCATCGCCTCGGACAACATGTACTTGTACGAGAACCTCGAGACCAGGCGGCCCATCGCCCAGACGCTCGACGCGGTGTCCAATCTCGCCGCGCAGGCGCGCATGGTCACTATCGCCGGCTCAGCGCGCCTCATCGTGCCCGGCCACGAGAGCGCGGTCTACGACCGCTTCGAGCACGTCAGCCCCGACGTGGTGCGCATTCGCTAGCACGCACCACGTTGGCCGCACCGGGCGGCTCGCTACCGCCCCAGCATCAACACGGTGAACGAACCCGGAATCACGGGCCCCACCGGCGGGCGCCCGCCCGGGCCCGGCGGCGTACCGGCCGGCACGGGTCCGCGCTCGACGCTCATCACGTAGAGGTGCTGCGTCTTGCTGTCGAAGGTGACCGTGCGCGCGCCGTTCATCGTCTGCAGGTTCTGCTGCACCGCGAACGTGCCCGACGTGACTTCCTTCACGATCGTCATCGTGCCGTTGGAGTGCGTGCTGAACGCCTCGCGCGTCTCGGCGTTCCACGCGGCGCCGTCCGAGCCACCCGCGAGCGGCAGCGTCGTGAGGTGCTGACCGCTGTTCGCATCGAGGATCACCATCTGCGGCGCCGCGGCCAGGGGATTGCCCGAGCGCGCGCACGCCGCGAACAGCACCTTGTTCACGTCATCGAGTGCGAGGCCGTTGCAGCCGCCACCTTTCTCGCCGAACCCCCAGTGCGCCGTGGCCTTCATCGTCGTCACGTCGACCTTGGTGACACTCCCCTCCGCGTCCTGCATCACCACGTAGAGCGTCCCCTTGCCGTCGGCCACCCCCTGCTCCGGCACGCCGCCCAGGTCGATGGTGCCGAGCACGTTGCCCGAGGCCGCGTCGATGACGACCGCGTCCTTGGTGGGATGGCTGAAGACGTACACGCGGCCGTTGAAGGCATCGAAGAGGATGCCGTCCGGCTGCGCCGCGCCCACGTCGATCGTCTTGATGAGCTTGAGCGTCTTCGTGTCGAACATCGACACGGGCTTGCTGCTCGAGAAGCCGTGGCCACTCTTGGGGTCCACCGCCACGCCGTTGCCGCCGGTAGCCGGGATTTCGCCGACCGGGGTGAGCGTCTCGAGCTCGAAGACCGTGATGCGGCCCGGGACCGCCGCCTTGGCGGGTGACGTGTCGGTGGCCGCGATCGCGCGCGCGCCGCCGCGCGGGATGTAGAGACGCCGACCCTCGACATCGGCGAACAGGTAGTCGGTGCCGCCTTCACCACCGACCTTGACCTGCTTGAGGATGCGATACGGCGGCGCATCCTGCGCGACGAGCATGGACGGCGCGAACGGCATCAGGGCCGTGAGCGCGACGAGGGCGAGCGGATGGCGATGCGACACGGGAACTCCGGGTGACTTGAGCGGGCGAGCACGGGAGCGGGCACACATTGTGCATGACGTGCCGTGCTGTCAATTCGGTGCGTCGAGAGTTAGCGGAGTCGGCTGACTGCATCCTGACACGCCCGACGTCTCAGGGCACCTTCCAGACCGTGCCGGTCGAGTCATGCATCACCGGCGCGAGTCCCGCGCCCTGCACGAGCGCATCCACCGCGGCGTGCTCGGTGTCGCCGAACTCCCACGCGAGCAGCGCGCCGTTCTCGCGCACGAGCTTGGCGCGGAATGCCGCAATCGTCGCCGCATCAGGGCGCATCGGCAACTCGTGCACGGCGCGCCCCGAGTGGAACCAGAGCGAGCTCATCTCGTTCGAGTAGAGCGTGTCGCCGTGCGTGCGCGCATAGCGGACGAGCCCGCTCACGCGCCACCGCGTGCTCGCGAGGTCACCGCCATCGCCGCGATACTCCTCGAGCCAGGTGCGCGTGGGCACGCTTGCGCCGAGCATCCAGCCGACCGCGAGCGCGGTCACGAACACCGAGCGCCAGGCATGCCCGCCGCGGATCCACTCCGTGATCATCTGCGACGCGCCGATGGTCATCGTGAGGCCGAGTGGCGCAAGCAGCCGCTCGTCGAGCGGAATCTCGCCGTCCGCGAAGAGGCGCGACACGAGCAGCACGCCCACGTACGACCAGCCCACGAGCGCGGTCGCACGGATGAGCGCGCCCCCGCGACGCAGCGCCTCGGTCGTGCGCTCGATGCGCGCACTGCGCACCGTGAGCGCGACCAGCACCGCCACCGCGGTCAGCGCGAGCGCCGTCGCCAGCGGCAACGACTCGACGCCGGGCGCGAGCCAGATGCGTGCCGTCGTCACCCCTTCGGTGATCGTCCGGTCCCAGTGCGAGAGATACACCGCCGACGTGCGGATCGACTCGGTGGCGGGATCGCGCACGCGCGTCAGCGTCCACGCGGCCATGGCCAGCACCGGAACTGCCGCCACGGCCAACATGCGCTGAACGCGCGTCTTCACCGGTTCATCGCTCAACCAGGCATCGAGCACCGCCGCCAGCACGAGTGCTGCCCCCGCATAGCGCACCATCACGGCCGCAGCCGCGAGCGTGCCGATGGCCCACGTGCGCACGGCGTCGCGCCGGGCCCGCATCAACGCACACAGGAAGAGCGCCATCAACGCGAGGAACAACGGCTCCGAGAGCACCGATGCGTGCACCACCGTCATCGCCGGCGTCACCAACAGCAGCAGCACGGCCATCACGCCGCCCACCGCGCTCCACGCCGACCAGAGCGCGATCAACGTGCCGACCGCGGTCACCGCGGCCGCGAGCGCCATGATCACGCGCGCGCTCTCGACCGGCGTGAATCCCGCGCGGATGCCCGCCGCGATCAGCACCGGATAGCCCGGCGGAAAGTGCGCGAGCGGCGCCGTGCTCGCGGCCGCATGCCAGGGCGCCGCAGGGATGCGCAGGCCCTGCCCCGCTGCCAGCGACTGCGCAGCGCCCAGGTAGCTCATCGCGTCAGGATCGAGCCCCGGGCCCGGCAACGACGTCAGCTCGAACGCTGCCCAGGAGGCGGCGCTCGCGAGGAGGATGGCGATGACGGGACGCGCGCGCACGATGGCCTTCAGTCTACCACGACCGGCCGACGGCTGCCCGACTCAGCGCACGAGCGCCGGGCTCGCGATGCTCGCCGCGTAGCGCGCAATGCGCGCGCACGCCTGCTTGAGTCGCTCCTCGCTCACGCCGAGCGTCATGCGCACATGTCCCGCGCCACTCGGCCCGAACCCTTCGCCCGGCGTCACGGCCACGCCCTCGGCGTCGAGCAGTCCACGCGCGAACTGCTTCCCGTCCAGGCCGGTGCCGCGCACGTCGGCGAAGACGTACATCGCGGCGTCCGGCAGCCGCACGCTCATCCCCGGCGCGTCCGCGAGCGCCTGCACCACGACTTCTGCGCGCCGCTGGTACGAGGCGCGGATGCGCTCGAGCTCGGCGCCACTCGAGGACACCGCCACGGCCGCGGCGTCCTGGATGAACTGCGGCACGCCGAAGAACATCGCGCGCGCGAGATGGTCGAGGTGCTGTGCGAGCGCGAGCGGTGCCACGGCCCAGCCACAGCGCCAGCCCGTCATCGCATGCGACTTGGAGAGGCTCGAGATGAGCACGCTGCGTTCCTGCATGCCCGGTTCGGCGAGCGGGCTCACGTGCGGCGTGCCGAAGTTGAGCGACGCGTAGACCTCATCCGAGATGCACCAGAGGTCGTGCTTCCGGCAGAGCGCCGCCGCAGCCTCGGCTTCCGGCTTGGTGAGGCACGCGCCGGTGGGGTTGTGCGGAAAGTTGAGGATCAGGCCACGCGTGCGCGGCGTGATCGCCTTCGCCACGGCGTCGGCCTCGAAGTGGAAGCGCGCCTCGGGTCGAAGCGGCACCTGCACCATCCGCGCCCCCGCAGCGCCGAGCACCGCCTCGTACGTCACGTAGGCCGGCTCGAGCGCGATCACTTCGTCGCCGCTCTCGAACAGGCACTGCGCCACCGCGAAGAGCGCGGCCTGCGCGCCCGGAAAGACGATCGCGCGCTCGACGTCGACGGTGCTGCCAAGCAGGCGCGACGTGTGCGCAGCGATGGCGGCGCGCAGCTTCGGCTCACCGCGAATCGGCGAGTAGTGGGTGCGGCCATGATCGAGCGCGTGGTGCGCAGCGTCGCGGATCGACGCCGGCGTGTCGAAGTCCGGGTCGCCGATCGAGAGCAGGAAGATGTCGTCGCCCTTGGCGATTCGTGCGACGGCGAGATCGTGGACGATCCAGGCGTCGGTGCCTTCGCCGGCGATGCGAGCGGTCAGTGAGGAGAAGCGCATGCGGTGCGTGTGAGGAATGGAGCCTCGCTGAAAGTAGCGACACTCGCCTCCCGAAACGGCGTCGAGGCCGCCCTCACGTGAAGGACGGCCCCGACGCTTCGTGTGCTGAAACGCGTGTTACTTGTTTGCAGTCCCGTCCAACCACTTCGCGACGCCACCATGGCGGCTGCAGGCGCCGCTGTGCGACTTGCCCGTCCACTGCGAACCGTCCTTGCACGTCGCGATCGGCGTGCCACTCTTGGGCGCTGCAGCACTCGCCACGGCCTTGGCCGGTGCAGCCGGCGCCGGCTTGGTCATCGCGGGAGCCGCCGCTGCGCTCTTGGTCATGGCCGGAGCGGCCGCTGCGCTCTTGGTCATGGCCGGAGCGGCCGCTGCGCTCTTGGTCATGGCCGCAGGCGCTGCGGCCACAGGAGCAGCCTTGGTCGGCGCTGCTGCCGCGGCGGGTGGCGTCGCCATTGCAGACGCCTTGGCCCCCTTCACCGCCTTGTCCGGCTTGGCCACCTTGGCCCCATCACCCTTCGCCGCCTTGGCCGCCGCCTTGGCGGCCTTCTTCGCCGCCTTCTTGTCCGCCTTCGAGTCGCCCTTGGCGGGTGCGGCCGCAGCGGGGGTGGCCGCCTTCGCGCCTTGCGCGCGCATCGGCGCCGGTGCCACCGCGAAGCTGAACGCGAGCACGGCCGCAGACACATGAATGAATCGCATGGGCATCATCTCCGGGATCGGGAGGTGGGGGGCAGCTGGCCATTCGGCGTCGCTGCGTCGATCGCGTGGTCATTAGACATGCACACAACCGAACCCCCGCGCAATGGACCGAGGTGCGGTGGCACGCAGTACCGTAGCCCAAGGGTGCCTGCACGGCGAGCGTCCCTTAGACTGCTAGCCAACTCTTATCACTCCTCCGCATGCGCCGCACGCCTGTCCTTGCTGTCACGCTGCTCGTGGGCACGATCGCCTGCACCGCCGGGCGCGCGCCCGAGCCGCGTGGCTCGACGTCGGCCGAGATCACGGAAGCCGACCTCCGGGCGCGGCTCTTCCTGATCGCCGATGATTCGATGATGGGACGTGAGTCGGGCTCGCACGGCAACTACCAGACGGCGGAGTATGTCGCGGCCGAGTTCAAGCGGCTCGGGCTCGAGCCGGCGGGCGAGGACGGCAGCTACTTCCAGACCGTCCCCTTCTGGACCGCGAAGGTCGATCCGGAATCGCACGTGGCGGCCAACGGCGCCTCGCTCGCGCTCGGTCGCGAGTTCCTGCCAGGTCAGTCGTTCGCGCCACCCACCACGTTCGCCAACACGCCGACGATCTACGCCGGCTCGGTCGTCGACAGCGCGCAGTGGATTCCCACCGCACAGGTCGCGGGCAAGGTCGTCGTGCTCGACGTGCCCGCCAGCGCCTCGCTGCGTGCGATGCGCGTCAACCCGCTGCGCTGGAAGGGCGCAGCCGGCATCGCGCTCGTCGTGCTCGACCAGTTGCCGGCGGAGTTCGTGGCCACGCTGCGCGATGGCCGCCCCGTGCCCGACACGGCGCGCATCGCCGGCGTCTTGCCGACGCTCTATCTCTCGCGCGCGGCCGCAAGCAAGCTCCTCGGCGCCGATGCCGGCAGCGTGCGGCCCGGCACCGCGGGCGCTGCGCTCAGCGGCCGTTTCGACATCGTGCGCATTCCGGTGGCGTATGCCGCGCGCAACGTCGTCGCCATCCTGCGTGGCTCCGATCCAAGGCTCGCCGGCCAGTATCTCTCGCTCACCGCGCACAACGATCACGTCGGCTTCGATCACTCGCCGGTCGATCACGATTCGCTGCGCGCCTTCAATCGTGTCATCCGCCCGATGGGCGCCGACTCGCCGGTGCGTCCCCCGACGGCCGCCGAGTGGACGCGCATCCGCTCGATTCTCGACAGCCTGCGCAAGATCCGCCCAGCGCGCCTCGACTCGATCCGCAACGGTGCCGACGACGACGGCTCGGGTACGGTGGCGCTGCTCGAGGTCGCCGAGGCGCTCGCGCGCACGGGACAGCGTCCGCGCCGCTCGATCCTCTTCGTCAATCACGTGGGCGAGGAAGCCGGCCTGCTCGGCTCCGCCTGGTTCACCGACCATCCCACCGTGCCGCTCGATTCGATCGTGGCGGAGATCGACCAGGACATGACGGGGCGCGGCAACGCGGACGACTTCCCGATCAACGGCACGGGAGCGGCGACGCCGCAGTACCTCGAAGTCGTGGGCGCCAAGCGCATCTCGAAGGAATTCGGCGATTCGCTCGAGGCGGTGAATGCGCGCCAGCCGATTCCCTTCGCCTTCAACTACGCCTTCGACGCGCCCGGTCACCCGCTGCAGTACTACTGCCGCGCCGACCACTACAACTATGCGCGCTACGGCATTCCCGCGGTCGCCTTCTCGCGCGGCGAACACCTCGACTATCACCAGGTGACCGACGAGGCGCAGTACATCAACTATCCGGACTTCGCGCGCGTCACGCGCATGATCCACGCGGCGGCGCTGTCCATCGCGAACATGCCGACGGCGCCGAAACGCGATACGCCCAAGCCGGCGAACCCGCATGCGCAGTGCCGCCAGTAAGCGCGTGATCGCTCGCGCACGCACCACGACGCGCTTGCGGCCGTCGATCACGGCGACCGCGCGCGCGGCGCGCAACGCGCTCGTCCTCCTCTCGGCGTTCGCATGGACGGCCTGCGGCGGGACCGAGAGCAAGGTGCCCACCGGCACCACCAACCCGCTGCCCGCCGTACGCCCGTTGTTGCCGCAGGCGTACGTGGCCACGGGCATGGGCGCGGCCGGCAACGTCTTCGTGCACCTCTTCGAATGGCGCTGGCTCGACATCGCGACCGAATGCGAGAACGTGCTCGGCCCCGCCGGTGTCTGGGCCGTGCAGATCTCGCCGCCGCAGGAACACAGCGTGCAGACGAGCGGAACGTGGAGCGAGCGCTACCAGCCCGTGAGCTACTCGGTGGCGCGCAGCCGGTCGGGCACCGGTGCGGAGTTCCAGCAGATGGTGACGCGCTGCAAGAACGTCGG
>JANYHJ010000192.1 GCA_025359135.1 Gemmatimonadota bacterium
GCCGAGACGATAGAATCCGCCGGCGGATCCAGAACTATCGCGGTATGTCCACTTGAGCCGACCGTTGGCGGCATCGAAGGCGTAAATATGAATCTCGGGATAAAGCACAACCGATCCCGCAACTTTTAGCGCCGTCCCGATCGGGAAGGCGTTTCCGACGGACTGGCTAGTCCAGCGAACCGCACCGTTGAGCTTCCTAACCGCCACTACCTCGTGGGTGGCGCTTGTGAAGTACACGCTGGAATCATCTGCTGCAGGACCGGTCAATCCACTCGCCGTCCTGACTCTCCATACTGCTCGCGCGTATGTCCCGTAAGTAGTATCCGGGCCGACAGGCAGCTGGCGGCTACCGCCATCCGAGCAACCCGCACCCGCCATCAAAGAGCAGGATACCAATATGAGACGTGCGCGCTCCATTGATCGGCCCTCCCCGTTCAGGTGTCTAGCGCACAGCCTTCAGCAGTATATCGCGCTACACGTTTGGACAGTCACACTCAGACTCCTGGTAGCCGAAGAGACACCGTCGCCCATCCGCACCTCGGAGATGCCTCTCTCGCCGAGAGGGCAGTGACGCCTCCAAGGATGCATCTCACCTAGTTCGGTCATTGGGCTCGCTTCCCTCGCACGACGCGCCGCCGCTCTCTCGAGCGCCGGCGCGTGTGCGATCCCGGGGTGGGGGCCGTGCTTACCGCTTGATCGTCATCAGATCCTGCAGCATTTCGGCGGCCGCCGAGATGACCTTGCCGTTCGCTTGGAAGCCGCGCTGCGCCACGATCATCGACGTGAATTCCGCCGCCAAGTCGACGTTCGACATTTCCAGCGCGCCCGACGTCAGCGTCGACGTCGAACCGGCCAGCGCGTAGCCCAGCACCGGGCCGCCCGAGTTCGACGACTCCTGGTACATGTTGTCGCCGATGCGGAGCAGGCCGGCCGGGTTGTTGAAGTCGCTCAACACGATCTGCGCGAGCGGAATGTTGACGCCGTTCGTGAACGTGCCGGTGATCGTGCCGGTGCGATCAATGCTGAAGTCCTGCAGCGTGCCCGACGTGTAACCGTTCTGATCGCGCGCCACCGCCGTCGTCGGCGAGGCGAACTGCGTCACGCCGCTGAACCCCGCGCCCGGATCGACGCTGACGGTCACGGGCGTCGAGCCCGGCGGCGTGAACGCGATCGTCTGCAGCGTCGGCGACTGGAGCGTGCCGTCAGACGCGAACGTGAAGGTGCCGCTGCCGCTGATCGAGCCGGCCGGCACACCGGCGGCCGTGAGCGTGGTCGGGTCGATCTGCCAGTCCCACGTGTTGGTGCCGGTCTTGAACATGTAGACGTGCACGTTGTACGTCTGGCCCAGGCTGTCGTACGTGGTGATCGACGTCTCGGTCCACGACTTCTGGTTGGCGGCCGACCCACGCGTGCCGGCATTGAAGCCGGCCGTGAGCGGACCCGCACCGTCGGGGTCGGTCTGGTCGAACACGGGCGCCGACGCGTCGAGGTTGCCGCCGAACGCCATCTGTGTCGTCTGCTTCGCGGCCGTCTTCTGGCCGAACGGGAGCTTGATGTCCGTGATGCCGTCCTGGAACACGCCGTTGACCGCGACGCGTCCCTGAACAACGAAGCCGTTGGCCGGCACGACGAGATGGCCAGTGGCGTCGACCTGGAAGTTGCCGGCGCGCGTGTAGTACGACTGCGCGCCCTTCCGCGCCACGAAGAAGGCGTTGCCCGAAATCGCGACGTCGGTCTTGAGGCCGGTGGTTTCGAGGTTGCCCTGCGACGTCATCGTGTCGATCGACCCGATCTGCATGCCGAGGCCGACCTGGATCGGGTTGATGCCGCCCTGGTCACCCGGCGGACGGCTGCCACCCTGCAGGAGCTGGGCGAATCCTTCCTTGAACGTCACGCGGCCAGACTTGAACGCGGTCGTGTTGACGTTCGAGATGTTGTTCCCGATCACGTCGAGACGGATCTGGTGATTGCGGAGGCCGGAGACACCGGCAAAAAGCGAGCGCAGCATGCGTGGGGATCCTCGTGAAGGTCAGGTGGCGGCGTCGACGGACGTCACACCGGAGAGTGGGTAGGTGCGCGTGCCGCTGCGCAGGACGAGCCCGGTGGGCCCGAACTGCACGCCGTCCACGTGCGCGGTCGTGAGCGTGGCGGGAACGCTGGACTTCCCGGCGGAATCGGTGAACGAGACCTTGACCGTGTAGCTGCCGGCCGAGAGACCGCTGGCGAGGCCGCTCACGTCGAGCGACTGGCGGCCCGCGGCCACCGTGCCCATGTCCTGCGTGCGCACGATGTGGCCCTGTGCATCGAGAATGTTCACGGTGAGCTTGCCCGCACTCGGCAGCTCCGTCGAGAACGGCGGAATCGCAGCGGCACCGCCGACCGTGAATGCATCATTGGAGATCGAGACGTTCTTGCCGATGAGGCCGATCGCGGTCGAGTTCTCGAGCGCGGTCGCGAGACCGGAGTTGGTGCCGCTCTGGCCGGAGAGCGTCTGGTTGATGTTCATCAGCTGCTCGACCGACGAGAACTGCGCCAGCTGGGTGGCCATCTGCGTGCCATCCTGCGGGTTCATCGGATCCTGGTGCTGCATCTGCGCGACGAGAAGCTTGATGAAGTCATCCTTGCCGAGCGACCCGGCCATGTTGCCGAGCGGCGAGCTGTTGTTGGCCGAGCCCGACGACGAGCTGCTGCTCGCCGACATGACACGGTTGATAGCGACGGGCGCGGTCATTTCGGTTCTCCCTGCTCCTTGCGGGAGCGCTGGCGGGGCTGGTCCTGCGGCGTGCGGCCGGCGTCATCGTGACGCGTCGGCGTGGTGGTGTGCTTGGCCGCGGCCGGCGTGGCCGCGCGTCCGAGTTCGGTGGCTGTGCCGGCGGCCGCGTTGGCCACCTTGAGCGCGTCGGGGCTCAGGCCGCGCTGTTCGAGCGCGCGGGCCAGCTCCATCACGCGACCGGCGGCGCCCACGGCATCGCCGTTCTCGCCGAAGGTCATCTGCGCACCGACGCGCGCACCGCGCACGTCGACGCGGATGCGATCGATGCCACCTGCTTCGTCATCCACGGTGAGCATCATGCGCGAGACGGGCTGCTTGTCGCGCGATTCGATCAGCGACTGGATCTCGTCGGCGCGCATGGCGGTGGCGGCGCCGCGCGTGGCCGACGTGCCGATGCCGCCCATGCTCAGCGACGCGCTGCCCGTGCCCATGGCGCCGGCGAGTGCGTTGGCGGCCATCGCGCTCACCGCGCTCCGCACCGACTCGGCGCGTGTCACGCCGTGCGAGAAGACGGTGCGCGCGGTTCCCTGGCCGTTCTGGTTGAAGCCACTCTCGCCGTTGCTGGTGGCGCTACCGCTGAGTGCAGCCGCTGCGGCCACGGCGGCCGCCTGCGGAGCGAGACTCGTGTTGACGTTGGCACTGGACGCACTCGTCGGCTGCTGCGCCCGCGCGATGTCGGCGCTCAAGACTGGCGCGGCATGGCCGCGCGCGAACACCGTCGGGCTCTCGCTCGACACGGTGTGCTGCGGCGCTGCCACGGCGCCCGCCGCGGTGACGTTCGCCACCGACGCGACCTGCGCGACGCGCGCCACGGGAGCGACGGTGGCCACGCGCGCCACCTGCGCGACGCGCGCCGAGCGCGAGCTGCCGGCCTCGACCGAAAGCTCGGCTTCGGTGATGTTGGCCATCTGCGAAAGCGAGGCGAGTGCGTCGTCGGCGTGGATCTCGAGGTGTCCAGGATCCTTCGAGCCGAGCGTGCCCAACCCCTCCTCGTTCGCCATCTTGCCGAGCAACGCGTACGCCTCGGGATTGTTGTAGCTGCCGTCGACCTTCACGTCCACGGCCAGTCCGCCCAGGTGGCGCGACTGGCGCGTCCACGTGACGACGGGTCCGGGCGCGGTGCGTCCCTGCGCGTAAAGCGAATCCTGTCGTGACTGGCTGCGCGCCGCTTCGGTGACAGTCACGGTGTGGCCCGCCTGCTCCATGCGCGCGACGACGCGGTCAAGCCGGTCGCGCAGCGCAGGATCAAGCGTGTTCACGTCCTTCACGGCGCGATTGGCGTCGTCGGATGCCATGACTTCCTTGCGACGCGCGGCCGCGGCGTCCTTCTCGTCCGTCCGCGTGCGCTCGGCCGCGGCATCGCTGGCCACCGACTCGGTGCGTGCGCGATCGACCGGCACGGCGCGCGAGACGAACGCCGTGGCGACGTCGGGCTCGGACGGACCAGTGGCGACCTGCTCGATCAGCTGGCGCCAGGCGCGATGCGCGCCATCAGCGCTCGCCGCGTCGCGCGCGGAAGCATCGTGTGCAGTCTGCGCCTGGGCGGCGTCACTCGACGCCGCGTCGGCAGGGGTGGAGATCCCGGTCGCGTCGCTCGTGCCCTGCCCGTTCTCCGCGCGCATCCGCCAGACGGCGAAAGTACGGGCGAACAGTTCGGCACGCGCGCTCGTGAGCCCGGTGCGTACCGGCATCGCTGCTGCGGCGCGTTGTGCGGCCACCGTGCGATCCGTGGTGGTCAGGTCCGTACTCGTCTTCATGGCTTCTCCGCCTTGGCGAGGTGGGTGACGTGGGCAATCCCGCCCTTGCTGATGGCAGCCGCGCGCTCCGCAGGCAGGAGCGCGAGAATCTCCGCGGCCTTCTTGTCGTTGATCTTCGAGAGGATGAGCGCGATGTCCTGGTCCTCGAGCTTCTCCATGACCTTGACGCCATCCTTGCTCGGCATCGCGGTGAAGATCTTGCCGAGGCGCTCACCGATGACGCCGGAGGGCAGGAGCTCTTCCTTGACCGGCTTGGTGGCGACTTCGGCGGACTTGGTGGACTTGGCTTCGGTGGCGCCCTTGGCGTCACTCACGGCCTTGGTCTCGCTCGCACCCTTCGCGCCCTCGGCGTGGTGCTCGCCCTTGGCGTCCGATGCAGCGGCGCCCTTGGCTTCGGTTGACGCGATGCCCTTGGCGTCGCCAGCCGCGACGGCCCTGGTTTCGTCGGTGTGTGCCTTTGAAGGCGACGCGCTGTCGACCACTTCAGCCGTGGCGGCGTGTTCGCCCCCGGCTGCGGCGTGTGCCTTTGACGGATCCGCCTTCGCCACCTTCTTCAGCGAATCGGCCTCCACCTTCTTGAGGCTGTCGCTGACGACGGCGGCCATCTTCTTGGCCTTCATGGTGGCGGTACCGACACCACCGGCGAGGGCCGTCGCAAAGGCGATGGCAAAGACAATGATCAGGCGCGACATCGGTCAGGCCCTGCGGTTGGAGTCATCATGAAGGGCGCGCGTCCGCGCGACCTCGTCCATCACGGCCAGCTCTTCGCGATCGGCATCGACCTTCCAGTCGCCGAGCTTCTTCTCGCGCAGCCGGTCGAGGATGCGGCGCGCCTGCATGGCGGCGCCGAGCGCGCGCTGGCCGTCGTCGACGTGCGCCTGCGCGTGCACGTGTTCCTGCGCGGCCTCTACGGCCGCGGCACCGAGCCGGTCGCGCAGCATCGCGATCGGTCGCAAGTCGCCGATGCGCGTCACCTGCCCGGGCTGGGCCGAGAGGGCTTCCGACGCCCGCTGCGCGCGCGCTTCGGCGGTCGCGGTCTCCTCGTGCGCTGCGCGTTCGGCTACCTGCGCCCGCGCGAGATTGAGCGCGGCTTCCTTCTCCGCGCGCTCGCGCAGCTGGCGCACGCGTTCGAGGCTGAACTTGAACGGCGTCATGCGGCCACCTTGCGCGTGGTGGCGGCGTCGACGCGCGCGCTGATGGCATCGAGCCGCGCGCGCGTGTCGGGATAGGCCGTGACTTCCTCGGGCGGTTGGCGCAGGAAGTTGAGGATCGGCTCGCGATTGGTGATCGCGGCGTCGACCATCGGATCGGTGCCCTTCTGGTACGCGCCAACGAGCACGAGGTCTTCCTTCTCGCGGTAGGCGGCCTCGGCGCGCAGCAGGTTCTGCGCCGCGCGCTGTTGCTCGCGCGACGTGACCTGGTCGCGCAGGCGGCTCTTGCTCTCGAGGATGTCGATGGCCGGGAAGTGCCCCGCGCCCGCGAGGCGGCGCGTGAGCACGATGTGGCCGTCGAGGATCGAACGCGCGGCATCGGCCACGGGCTCGTTGAAGTCGTCGCCGTCGACGAGCACGGTGTAGAGGCCGGTGATGCCGCCGACGGCGCCGTTGCCGGCGCGCTCGAGCAGGCGCGGCAGGTGCGCGAACACCGAGGGCGGATAGCCTTTCGTGGTGGGCGGTTCGCCGACGGCGAGCCCGATCTCGCGCCACGCCATCGCGACGCGCGTGATCGAGTCGACCATCAGCAGCACGTTCTTGCCCTCGTCGCGGAAGTACTCGGCGATGGCAGTGGCCACGAGGGCGCCGCGCGCGCGTACGAGCGCGGCCTGGTCACCTGTGGCAACGACTACCACAGAGCGCGCCAGCCCTTCCGGACCGAGCGCGTTGTCGAGGAAGTCGCGCACCTCGCGGCCGCGCTCGCCGAGCAGCGCGATCACGTTCACATCCGCCGTGGACTGGCGCGCGATCATGCCGAGCAGCGTCGACTTGCCAACGCCGGAACCGGCAAAGATGCCGACGCGCTGGCCGCGGCCCATCGTGAGCAGGCCGTCGATGGCCCGCACGCCGGTGGTGAGCGGTTCGGTGATCGTCTGTCGATGGAGCGGATTGGGCGGCTCGGCCACGAGCGGCATCCGTTCGGCCACGTCGATGCGCGGGCCGCCGTCGATCGGGTTGCCGATGCCGTCGAGCACGCGACCCAACAAGCCGGGGCCGACCTGCACACCGAACGAGCGGCCGAGCGGCTGCACCATGGCGCCGGCGTGGATTCCCTCGAGGTCGCCGAGCGACATGAGGAGCACGCCACCGTCCTGGAAGCCGACAACTTCCGCGAGCACCGCGCGACCATCGCTGAGCGACGAGACGCGGCAGAGCGAGCCCATGCCGACGTCGAGACCCACGGCCTCGACGACGAGGCCCGCGATGCGCACGACGCGCCCGTACGACGCGAACCGCGGAAGCTCGGTGATGCGACGATCGTTGCTCATGAATCCTTGTAGGCGAGACGGCGATAGACGCGCTCGAGCGCGGTGTCGACGCGACCGTCGACGATGCGCTCGCGGCCCTCGACCACGCAGCCGCCGGGGAGCACGCGCGCGTCGCCCATCCAGTGGGCCTCACGGGCATGCGCGCCTGGCATGGCCGCCGTTCCCGCTTCGGGGAAGGCGCCGATGACGGCGAGGTCCTGCGGATTGACGCGAATGCGGACGGGCTGGTCGATCGGGAAGGTGTCGAGTGCGCGGCGCACCATCGCGCGCGTCACCGTGGCTTCGGTGTCGAGCTCGCGGTCGATGACGTGGCGCGCGACGGCGACGGCGAGCGCAGCGATGTTTTCCTCGATGGCGCCGACCCAGCGCTCCTCGCTCTCGCGCACGGCATCCAGGGCTTCGGTGGCCACCGCGAGCGCCTGGCGCAACCGCGCCGCTTCGGCGTGTTCGCCCTCGGCGCGGCCGCGCTCGAACGCCTCGGCCTTGGCCGCCGCGAGCTCGCGCGCCTGCATCGTGGCGGCGTCTTCCATGGTGGAGCCCGGCACGCGCGAGGACGAGAAGCCCTCGGCCGACCACCCATCGGTGGCTGGCATGCCGACGATGCGGGGCCTACCCGATGACGACATCATCGCCTCCACCGCCGAGCACGATCTCGCCCGCATCCTCGAGGGCGCGCACCTGCGTGACGACCTGCGACTGCGCGGCTTCGACGTCCTTCATGCGGACGGGGCCGAGCATCTCCATCTCTTCCTTGAGCACGCCCACGGCACGCTGCGACATCTGCGCCATGATGCGGCTCTTGAGTTCGCCACTCGCACTCTTGAGCGCGAGCGCCAGCGTCTTCACGTCGACGTCGCGGAGCAGGCGCTGCAAGCCACGGTCGTCGATGCCGAGGAGGTCCTCGAAGATGAACATGAGGTTGCGGATCTGCTCGGAGAGCTGCTGGTCGCGGTCGGCGACCCTCTCCATGATCTGCTTCTCCAGCGTGCCCTGGAGCAGGTTGAGCACGGCGGCCACGGCCGCGGGCCCGCCCGTCTTGGTGTTGCCCGGCGAGAGGTCGAGTTCGAGGTCCTTGCCGAGCGACTCCTCGATGAGGGCGATCGTCTCGGGGGCCACGCGCTCCATCTTGCCGATGCGATACGCGATGTCGCTCGAGAGTTCGGGATCGAACTGCTTGAGCACCGCGGCAGTCTGCGACGGCGGCAGGTTGGCGAGGATGAGGGCGAGCGTCTGCGGATGCTCGCCGCGGAACATCGAGGCGAGCTGCTCGGGGTCGGCGTTGCGCAGCTTGACGAAGCCGGGCTGTTCGCCCGGCGGGCCCGCCACACGCTTGACCATGCTCGCCGCCTGCTGGCGGCCGAACGCCTTCTCGAGCACGTCGCGCGCATAGTCGACGCCGCCCTGTGCGGAGAGCGTACCGGCCGCGCTGGTCTCGGCCCACTCGCGCATGACACGCTCGGCCACGTCGGCATCGACGCTCTCCATGCGCGAGATCTCGGCCGTGATCATCTGCACTTCGTCGGGCGACATCTTCTGCGTGAGACGCGCGGCCTGGTCGGCGCCGAGGCTCATGAAGAGCACGGCGGCCTTCTGCGGGCCGGTCAGCTGGGGGCTCGAGAGCGCGGCCATCTACTTCTCCGCCATCCAGGACTTGAGCACGCGCGCCGCAGCGTCGGGATCACGCTCGACGCCGGCGATCACCTGCTCGCGCACGCCGGGCGTGGCCGCGGGGAGCACGTAGGGTGCCTGCGGCGAATCCTTCATCTGCGTCATCGGCTGGCTGCTCATGAGCGCACTCGCGGTCATGCCTGATGGCAACGATGCGACCATCGGCATCGGTGCATCCTTCAAGGTCTTGAGCGCCATGAAGGCGATCACGAACGCGAAGACGAGGCCGAGCAGACTGACGCCCGGGCGCTGCCACTGCTGCACCTTCATGAAGAGATCGCCCGGCGGCGCGGGCGCTTCGCCCACGGCCACTGGCGTCTCGAAGGTCGTGCTCTCGACGGTGATGCGATCGCCGCGCGTGGAGTCGATGCCGACGGCGTCGCGCACGAGTGCGGTGAGCTGCGTCAACTCTTCAGGGGTGCGCTTGGCGAACTTCGGCGCCGAGTCACCGGCCGCGGACGGCAGGCGCTTGTCGGCGACGAGCACCGACACCGAGAGGCGCGTCACCGTGCCGACGGCGCCCTGCACGACTTCGGTGCTCTTCGAGTTCTCGTAGGCGTTGGCGACGTTGGTCGAACCGGCGCCACCCTGCGCGCCGGGGACGATCTCGGCCTTCTGTTCGGTGGAGAGCGCGGCCTTGTCGGGATCGACGGACTGTGTCGTGCGATCGACGCGCGTGAAGTTCATCGCCGCGTTGACCGTGACGTGGGCGTTGCCCTGCCCCACGAACTGTTCGACGATCGCGGTCGCCTTGCTGGTGAGGTAGCCCTCGGTCTCTTCCTGCAGGCGCAGCTGCTTGTTCGACGCGCCGAACTGCCCGTGATCGCGTGGCTCGGTGAGGAGCCGGCCGGTTTCGTCGAGCACGCTCACGTCCTCGGGCTGCATGCTGCCAACGGACGCGGCCACGAGGTGCGTGATCCCCTGCACCGTCTCGGGCTTGACCGTGGTGCCGGCGTCGAGCGCCATCACCACCGACGCCGTGATCGGACGATCGTCGGTGCGGCGGAAGGCAGCCTGTTCGGGCATGGCCACGGAGACGCGCGCCGAGCGCACGCCACGCATCTGGCCGATGGTACGCGACAGCTCACCCTCGATGGCCCGACGGAAGTTGGTGCGCGTCACGAAGTCGGAGGCGAGACCGTTGTTCTTGTCGAAGATGCCCCAGCCACCGGAGGTGCCGGGCTTGCCGTCCTTGCTGAGCGTGACACGCGCACGCGCGAGGTCGGCTTCGGCCACGAGGATCTCGGCGCCCCCACGATCGAGGCGATAGGCGATGCCCGCGCGATCGAGCCGCTCCGTGAGCGCACTCGCGCTCTCGAGCTCGATGCCCGTTTCCGCCGGCACCCAGGCCGGTGTCGACGCGACGCGTGATACCCAGAGGATGCCGCCAGCCAGCGCGATGCCGATCAGTGCCGTGAGCGCGTTGCGGACGCCGCCGATGCGGGCCGCGAGCGCCTCGAATTGCGCGTTCATGCCTGCATCGAGGTGAGGGTCCGGTAAGCGTCAAGGAACTTGTTGCGCACTTCGATGAGCATCTGCAGCGAGATCTGCGCTTCCTCGCTCGCGGCCATCACGCGGTGGAGTTCCACCGGCTCGCCGCGGAGGAAGGCGCCGAGCGTCTCGCCCGCCTTGTCCTGCTGTGCGCTGACATCGTTGACGGCGCGCGTGAGGAGGTCGCCGAACTGCGGGCCCTGGTCCTTCGTGACCGGAACGGTGATCGAGGTTCGGTCGCCGCCCTGGCCGACCGAACCCGCAATGCTCGCTGCCGTGCGCGCTGCTGCGGCGCCAATCGGATCGCTCATCAGGTCACCCGCGGATGTCGAGGCGAAGCCCGCGCATGGCGGGCGAGAGCGTCGTGTCCTGCGCGCCCAGCATGACGCGCGCGTAGGTCACGGGTCCCTGCGCGACGCTCTTGGCGAAGTAGCTCTTCTCCTCGCTCGTGAGGATGCTCCAGAGCTTGGGATCGGTACCGTCGGGCGCCGTGACGTTCGCGTCGGCGCTCGGCTGCAAGGTGGTGAGGCGCGACGCGCTGATGGTCTGCGGCGTGGCGGCGGTGCGCGTGGGCGCGTTGCGCAGCGGCGTCGTGCCGGCGCGCTGCGGTGCGTTGGCGTCGGTGCGCGCGGTGCGCGCATCGGGAATGATCGGGGTGGGGACGTTGTTGATCTTCATGGGGCGCGTGAGGTCAGATATCGATGGCGCGGCGCATCATCTGCTTCGCGGCCTGGAAGACGGTGGCATTGGCCTCGTACTGACGGCGCGCGTCCATGAGGTCCACCATCTCGTCGGTGATGCGGACGTTCGGGTAGTGCACGTAGCCGTCCTTGTCCGCATCCGGGTGGCCCGGCTGGTAGACCTTCGGGCCTTCCGTTTCATCGGTGATGATGCCGGCCACTTCGACGCCCGCCGCGTGATCGGCGACGATATCGCCGATCGGCGCGATCGACTCGGGCATCTCGACCGACGGCACGCCGAGCGCCTTGGCGAACGCGTCCTGGAACGCGGTCGGCTGCGCAGCCTGCAGCGCCACGTCCTGGCGCTTGTACGGGCCGCCCTCGGCGGTGCGCGTCGTTTCGGAGTTGGCGATGTTCTGCGCGATGATCTCCATGCGCGCGCGCTGCGCGGAGAGGCCCGATGCGGCGATGCCCATCGTGCGGAACATCGGGCGGATGAGCGGCTGCACGCCGCCCGGCAGTGGGCTCAGTGGACGCGGCATGCTCAGGTCGTGCCCTTCAGGCTTTCGCGCAGCCCGGCATAGGTGTCGTGGAGGAGCTTGGCCGTGGCGTCGTAGCGCAGCTGCTCGTCGGCGAGGCTGACCATCTCGGACTCGAGATCGATCGGGCCGTCGGCTTCGGCGCCCACGGAGCCGTCGGCCGGCAGGTTGAAGCCCTGCGGTGCGGCCGATGCGCGTGCCACGCGATCGGCGATGACGCGCGTGCGCTGCACGGAGACGTCGAGACTCGCCTTGAGCGAATCCGCGTTCGATGTGCGGGCAATCAGGTTGATGGACATGCAGGGCTCCGTGTGAGCGTGACGGACCCTGAAAAAGCAAGGCACGTGCCACGTGGAATCACCACGTGCGCACGTGCCTCAAATCGTTGTCCTGCTGTCAGTTATGTCGACTGACTGGGTACCTGAGCGACCCGGTCCTTCTCGTCCGATGCTCGGCAACTCTTGCCCGTGGGACGACCGGATTTGCCGTTCGGGGACCGCCCGACTTTAGCGTTCGCCGGCCTCGGGCTATCGGCTCAACCAGTAGGAGACCTTCACGAGGAAGGTGTTCTGCGGGTGGTCTTCGAGAAGGGTGCGCATGTCGCCGGCCCAGCCGCGAGCGCTCGCCAACGACCCGAAATCCTGCCGCCCGTGCTGCCACACGACGAACAGCGTCGAGCCCGGCAGGTACTCCCAGCGCACGACGGCATTGGTCGTCAGCTGCGCATAGTGGAAGGCGAGCTGCGTGTTCGTGGGCGCGGCGTACGGCTGGAACCGGCTCGCGAAGTCGCCCGCCAGCGGTGTCGCGCTCAGCTCGCGCACGTTGCCGTAGACGCCGCTGGACACGAACGGCTGCCCGTAGAACTCGAACGTGAGGGTCGGCGTCGCGGTGTAGTTGAGCCAAGCGCTCAGCGAGGCGCGCGCGGCCTCGATGCCTCAGGCCGGCAGATCTTCGGCGTCGTCGCCCGGCTGGTTGAGCTTATTGCGCAGCGTGCGCACGCTGATGCCGAGCAGTTCCGCTGCCTTGGTGCGGTTGCCCTGCGCCGCTTCAAGCGCCTGTTGGATGAGCACGCGTTCGGCGTCGGCCACGTTGAACGACTCGAGCGAGGCGCCGCCGGGGGTGCGGATACCGGCGCCGACTCCACTCGCTCCCTGTCCGTTGGGTACGGCGGATGAGCCGTACGCAGGCGTTGGCTGCGACGGCGTCGACGACATGGCGCCAAAGGGAACAACCGGCTGCGGCCCGCTGGTGCGGAGCGCACGATCGGTGGGACGGCTGCCACTCGAGGGCGCGATGCCGTAGCGGGCGGAGTCGAAGGTGCGGAGCTGGATGACCGGATCGGTGCTGAAGATCGCGGCGCGTTCAACGACGCCCTGCAGCTCGCGCACGTTGCCGTGCCACTCCTGCGCCTGCAGCCACGCGAGGGCATCGGGCGCGATGGCGGTGATCTCCTTGCCGAGCTCGTGTCCCATCTTGAGGGCGAAGCGGATGGCGAGCAGCGGAATGTCCTCGCGCCGGTCGCGGAGCGGCGGGATCACCACGTGAATGCCGTTCAAGCGGAAATAGAGATCTTGCCGGAACGATCCGCTCGTCGCGTCGGCCGCGAGATCGCGGTTGGTGGTGGCGACCACGCGCACGTCCACGCGGATGGGGGCGGTGCCGCCGACGCGCTCGAACTCGCGCTCCTGCAGCACGCGCAGGAGCTTGGCCTGCAGGTCGAGGCGCATCTCGCTGATTTCGTCGAGCAGCAGCGTGCCGCGGTGCGCGCGCTCGAAGGCGCCTTCGTGGCGCTTGACGGCGCCGGAGAACGATCCCTTCTCGTGTCCGAAGAAGGAGCTCTCGATGAGCCCCTCGGGGAGCGCCGCGCAGTTGACCTGGATGAAGGGACCGTCGCGGCGGTCGCTCTGGTCGTGGAGCGCGCGCGCGAAGAGCTCCTTGCCCGTGCCGCTCTCGCCTTCGAGCAGCACCGAGGCGCGCGTGGGCGCGGCCATCGCGATCGTCTGCAGGACGCGGCGCATGGGGGCCGAGTCGCCGACGATCTGGCGCTCCGAGCGGTACTCCATGAGCTCGCGGCGGAGTGACGCGTTCTCGCGGCGCAGCCGCACGAAGTCGAGCGCCATGTCGACGGCGAGCTCGAGCTGCTGCGCGCGGATCGGCTTGGTGATGTAGTCGATGGCGCCGGCCTTGATGCTCGCCACGGCATGCTCGATGCTCGCATGCCCGGTGAGCATGATGAGCGGTACGTCATAGCCGTCACGCGAGAGGACCGAGAGGAACTCGAGTCCCGTCTGCCCGGGCATGCGGTAGTCGGAGATGATCAGGTCGACCCCGCCGCGCGCGAGCACTTCCAGCCCTTCGGCCACCCCGCGCACCACGACGGCCTCGTGGCCGGCGCGGACGAGCGCGTCCTCGAGGATCATCCCGACGGACGGCTCGTCGTCGACGCAGAGTATGGTGGCCATTGCGGGAGGGGTGAGGTCCCCAAAACTACGCTCCCGGCCGCGTGCGCGCTGCCCGTGCAACGCACCGTGGGTGGTGCGCCTGAGAGGGGGCTAGCCGAGGCGGGCGAAGCGTGACGTGCGGCCGGCCGCACCGTAGCCGTTGGTGGCCACCCGACCCGACTCGATCGCGCCGAGCGACTGGCTCACGCGTGCCTTCTCGCGCTCGAGCCGGTCGTTGAACGATTCGACGGCCGCCGCGAGTTGCTGCGCCGCTTCGCGCGAGACGCCATCCTGGTACGGGCCCGCGGGAATGGCGGTGAAGCGCGCCAGCGCCTCACCGAGCAGGCGATCGGCGATTTCGGCGTCGTGGGCGAGCGTCTCGCTCGCGGAGAAGACGAGCGCCTCGACGGCGGCGAGGGCGGCGGCGCGGCTCATTCAACCCTCACGCGACGGCCGTGCGATGCGCGCCCGCGGGCGAGTTCGCCACTTCGTTGAAGGCGTCGCGGATCGGAGTGAGCAATTTGGTGACGCGATCGTAGGCCGCGCCGTCGCCCTTGACCGCGGCGCCGTGCAACTGCTTGAGGCTGAAGAGATAGAGTGCCGCGAGGTTGGCGGCGATCTCGCCACCCTTGTCGCGATCGAGCGTGGCGAGGAGCTCGCCGATCAGGTCGCGCGCCTGTTCGGCCGCGCGCACCGCAACTTCGCTGTTGCCCGTCTGTGCGCCGACGCGGGCGCGGGTGAGTGCGGTGAAGAGCGCATCGAAGGTCAGGACCACGAGGCGTCCTGGCGGTGCCGTGAGAAATTCCTGTTCGCGGTACTTCTCGGCGGCGGGCTTCTGCTTGATCACGTGGTTCGGCTCCAAGGGTGGCGGGTGCCTCCCCAGTATCGGCTACTTGGTCTGTTGCGTGAGTGCGTTGAGCTGCGCCGTGAGCGCGGACGCGATCGAGTTGGACTTGGCGACGGCAGACTCCATCGCGATGAACTGCTTCGTGAGGGTCGCCTTCTTGGTGTCGAGCAGCTTCTGCTGGTCGACGACCAGCGCGTCGAGGCGGTCCATCTTGGACTGCAAGGCGGCAATGCGCGCGTCGGTGACGGAGCCCGCGCCCGCAGCCATGTTGGTCGCGAGCTTCGTGAGCATCCCCGTGATGCCCTGCGAGAAGCGCACCGTTCCCGCCGCACGCGCCGTGGTGCCGGTGTAGCGGATGACGAGCCCTTCGCTGTCGTCGCCCTTGGCCGCGGTGAGCGACTGGCCGCTGCCGGTGGCCACCTTGCCGTTGATGGTGCCGGCCACGTCGAGTCCCGCGGTGACGCCGGCCGCGAGTCCGAGCGCGGCGGTGCCGTCGCCACCGACCCCCGGCGTGTACGCCACGGTGAAGCCGGAGTGGGTGCCGTAGTCGGCCGACGAGAGTTGCACGCGACCGTCGACGGTCTTGGTGGCGCCGAGCGTGAGGCCCTGCGCCGCGAAGGTCGCGTTCAAGCGCGAGACGATCGTGTCGATGCCGTCGCCGCTGGCCAGGCTCACGGACGCGGTGCGTCCCGTGGCGGCATCGGTGATGGACATCGTGTCGGGCGCGCCCGTGGTGGCGTACGTGCTCCAGATGGCGCCGGTCGCGCTCGCGCGCGTGGCCGCCTGCGTGATGACCACCGCGTACGGCGAGCTGCTGGTCGGCTTGGTGGCCGACGAGCCCGTGACGTACGACGTCTCGGTATCGGACGCGTCGCCGGTCATCGAGAAGAGCTGCTGCACCGCGTTCGGGTTCGACGCGAGCTGCGCGTTGAACACGGTGGCATCGAGCGAGAGGACGCCGGTCTTGTCGTGCTGGATCCCGTAGAGGGACGCCACGCCCGAGACGCCGGAGGCGAGCCCCGGCACCGCGGAGAGGATCGTGTTGGTGAGCGAGGCCGCCATGCCGCGCACGGTCGGGTCGCCAGCCATGGCGCCACCGGGCGCGGTGTTGTTGGTCACCCAGGTGCGCAACGCGTTGTAGGCGTTCACGAGCGCACCGAGCTTCTGCGCGATGCCGGTCGTGTCGCGATTGACCGTGAGCGTCACCGGCGTGCCGCTCGTCAATCCCTGCAGGTTGAGCGTGACACCCGTGATGCCGTTGGTGACGGCGTTGGTGCGCTGCGAGATCGTGCGGCCATCGACGCGCGCGATCGCGTCCGCGCCGGTGGCGATGCCGATCGTGCGACCGACAGTGCCGTTGGCGACGCCGAAGGCGCCGAGCGTGCTCGTGCCGCCCGCGGCGCGCTTGACGGTGATGGCGAGGCCGAGCTGCGAGTCGCCGGTGAGCGAATCGGTGAGCGAGAGGCGCCCCGCGCCATCGATGGCGGCGCTCGCGGTGCGCGCGCCCGCGCCGAAGCCGCTCGTGTTGTTGTTGAGCGCATCGAGCAGGTCCTGCACCGTGGTGCCGGCGCCGACCGTGAGCGTGCGCGACACCGCGCTACCGTCGCCCTTCTGGCCCTGCAGCGTGAGCACGTCGCCGACGGCGAGGCCGAAGCTGCCGCCCGCCGTGCCCATGGCCGTGAGGAGCGTGCTGCCCGTCGCGGCGCCCGAACCATCGGTGAACGCGCTCGCGCCGGCCACGACCTGCGCCACGCCGGTCCGTCCGGTCGTGGTGAAGCCGAGCACCGCCATCGTGGCCGCGCTTGCGACGGCATCGACGGTGGCGTCGGTGTCGACGGGCACGGTGGTGACGATGCGCGACTGCGCACGGCCGTTGGCCGTTTCGGTGACGATGCGCGCAGCGTCGGGGCGCCCGAGCGCGACGTTGATCTTGGTGGCGATCGTCGTCAGCGAGTCGACCGAGAGATCGACGCTGATGACCTGGCCACCGACGCGCAGCGTCGACGGCGTGGGCAGTGACACGCCAAGCAGCGACGCGATGGCGGCGGTGCTCGACGAGACGCGGAAGCTCTGCATCTCGCCCGTGGCGAGCACGTTGGCCTGCGTCGTGCCGTCGGAGAAGCCGAGCGCGCCGAGCGCGCCGGCGGTGCCATCGGCGAGTTCGATGCCGTCGCGACCGGTGTCGGCGGCGGTGAGCACGAGGCGCGCGCCGCCCACCCCACCCTGGATCACGGCCGAGACGCCGCTGGCGTTCGCTCCCGTATTGGCGGTATTGAGCTTGTCGCGCAGCGTCTGCAGCGTGTCGGTGTTGGCCACGGTGATGGCGCGGCCATTGACGATGAACGCGCCGGAGATGCCGAGCGCGGCGGCCGGATCGGTGACGACGAGTCCGCCGACCTTGTCGGTGCGCGCGAGCTGCAGCGCCTCGACGTCATAGCGGCCAGGTACGGCCGAGGCGCTGCCGGTGGCCGTGAGCACGCCGCTCGCACCGCCGGGCACGCTCACGAGCGTGGCGCCGAAGGCGGTCGGATCGCGGAGGGCGGAGGCCGCGTCGCGCACAGTGGCAGCGACCCCTTCGAAACCCTTGAGCGAGACCTGCTGGGCGCCGGCGTGGGTCTTGGCGGTGGTGAGCGGATCGACGGTGCGCGCCGATTCGGCGGCCATGATCTGCGTGACGAGGTCCTGCCACTGGATACCAGAGGCCAGGCCACTCACACTGCTCAGGGGTGTCGCCATCGGAGCGCTCCGTGTTCGAGTCCAACGTGGTTCGTATCGTGGTGCGGCGACGCCCCCGGACCAGAGATGGCCCGGGGGACGTCGCTTCAGGCGTCGGAGACGCCGCGTTCAGTGCTACTGGAGGAGCTTGAGAACACCCTGCCCCGCCTGGTTCGCCTGCGCCAGCATCGCGGTGCCGGCCTGGGCGAGGATCTGGTTCTTCGAGAACTTCACCATTTCGGCCGCCATGTCGAGGTCGCGGATGGTGGACTCGGCGGCGGAGTAGTTCGAGATCACCGTCTTGAGGTTGTCCACCGCGTTCGCGATGCGGGACTGGCCGGCGCCGATGACACCGAGCGCGGTGTTGACGCGGCCGATCGCCGTGTCGATGGACGACAGGGCCGTCTGTGCGTTGGACAGCGTGTCCGCGGCCGAGGCGCTGATGCCCAGCGCCGAAGCGCGGAGGTCGAGCGAGGAACCGGTGATCGTCAGGACGTCGTTCGTGGTGTACGCGCCCGACGCGCCGACGAGGAAGGTGCCAGCGCCACCCGTGACGCGGACGTCCTTGGTGTCGAGGGTCGCGGCCAGCACCGACGAGTCGGTGTTGATCGTGATGCCGAAGGAGCTGAACGACAGGCTCTGGATCGCGCCGTCGGTGATGGCGAGGGTCTGCGAGACCGCGCCCGACGACATCGTGATGACGCCCGAACCGGCCGCCAAGGTGTACGTGCCCGTGGCCGCACCGCTGATGTCGGTGCTGTAGACGCCGCCGCCAGCCGCGAGAGCCGTCGACGTGCTCGTGTTGACCGACGCGCCGAAGGCGCCGTTGAGCAGCGTGTTGCCCTGGAACTTCGTGGTGTTCACGGTGCGGTCGATTTCAGACTTGAGCGCCTGGAACTCCGCGTTGACGCGCGTGCGGCCAGCGGCGTCCACGCTGTCCGACGCCGACTGCGCGGCGAGTTCCTTCATGCGCTCGAGCATCGACTGGATCGACTGGGCGGCGCCTTCGGCGATGTTGTAGACCGAGTTCGCCTGCTCCGCGTTGCGCGAGGCCTGGCTGTAGGCGCGGATGTCCGAGCGAAGCTTGTTCGCAATGCCAAGGCCGGCGGCGTCGTCGCTGGCGTGGTTGATGCGGAAACCGCTGGACAGCTTCTCGCTCGACTTCTGGATTTCGTTCTGGACCAGGCCGAGGTTGCGCGCAGCCGCCATCGCGCTGACGTTCGTGTTGATACGCATTGTGCCATCTCCGTTGGCAGTGGTGATCGGGGCATCCGTGCCCCATCAAGGGTCGACCCGATGTCGACGTCCTCTCGGCCCAGTATCGGAGCGGTCGGCGTCGACTTGAGCGTGAGCTTGCTAGAGCACCGTATCGAGCAGCACTTCGGCCTGCCGGGCCCACGTCCACGCGCCCACGTGCGCAGCGCCCGCGAGACCGCGCGTGCGCAGGGCATCGCGATCGGCGTACGCCCGCTCGAGCGCCTCGACGATTTCCTCGACGTCCGACTCGCCCCAGCCTGCGGTGCCGCGGAACCCGCCGGCCGGCGTGACCGCCGACTGTCGCGTAAGCGGAATCGCGCCGCCCTCGCTCAGCAAGTCGAGCTGCCCCGTGTTGGCGGCGACGATCGCGGGCACCCCCGCGGCCATCGCCTCCATGGCCACGAGGTTCGTGCCGCCCTCGGCCCGGTTGGGGAAGACGGCCACGTCGCACTCATATAGAAGGGACGCCATGGCGCTCTGTGGCTGGACGCCCACATCGTGCACGGCCGTGGCCGGAATGCCGTTGGCCACGAGCCAGCGCGTGATGTCGAGGCGACCGTTCACGATGGACGGTGTGCCCTGCACGTGACCCGCCGACTCGATGCCGGCGATGGTCGCGGGCCAGTGGTTGTGCCAGGCGGTGACGAGCAGTGCGTCGGCGTGGCGCTGCTGGAAGGCGCGGAAGGCGGCCGCGACGAGATCCTGTCCCTTCCGGAACTCGAGCTTGCCACCGCTGAACACCACAAAGCGCTCGCCGAAGCGGTTGCCGCGCGCGCGAGGGCTGAAGAGCTGCGGATCGATGCCCTGCCAGACGCACGCGACGTGATCGTGTCCGAGCGACTTGAGGAGCGACTCGTTCCACCTGGAACCCGCCACGAGCTGGTCGTAGCCGCGTGAGCGACGGCGCGTGGCATCGTCGAAGGCGGTGTCCTCGAGAAAGACCACCCCGACGTTGCGGCGCGACGTGAACACGGGCATGGTGCCGCGCAGCGCGTTGCCGAGCCCCGTGAGGTGCACGGCACGCACATGGCGCTCGGGCGCAACGGTGCGGGCGCACGAGGCGAGCATCCGCGCGTCGGTGTCGTCGAGCGCGGTGAGTTCGGGCGCCATCGCGAGCACGGGCTCTGCGCGCGCTGACTGCGCGAGGTGACGAGCGAGCTGCAGGCCGTAGGTGCCCCAGCCGGAAGTGAGTCCGACTTGCCAGCTGATGGAGACGCTGCGGCGGTCTGAGGCGGCGGCTTGCGCGCAGTTTGCGTTCATGACGTTCGCGTGCATGACGTTCGCAGCGTTCTCGACGTGCGCGGCGTTCTCGACGTGCGCGGCGTTCTCGACGTGCGCAGCGTTCACGACGTGAGCGACGTGAGCGACGTGAGCGACGTGAGCGACGTGAGCGACGTGAGCGACATTCGCCTGCGACTCCGCTGCAGTCGTCGCCTGCACCTCGGGCCGGATCTCGCTCGCCGGCGTGCCCGCCACGAGCTGACGCACACCGTCCGCGAGCGCCGCGGCCACGCTCGACCAATCGCCGCGGCTCGGCTGCCGCACCAACCGCATGCTCGCGTACCACGGCGTGTCGTCGCTGCCAACGCGCCAGCGCCAGTCGGCCACATGCGAGATCGCGCACCACACCGGCCGCCCAGTCGCGCCCGCGACGTGGGCAATCGCACTGTCGATCGTGATCACGACATCGAGCTCGGCCAGCGCCGCCGCCGTGTCCGAGAGATCGACGTCATCCTTGGCCATGTCGTGCACGTGCGGGAATTCCTTGAGCGCGGCGACAGCGTCGCCCTTCTGCAACGACACGAAGCTCACCCCCTCCACCGACAACAGCTCGCGCAGCGCGCTCAACGGCATCGAGCGCTGGGTGTCGCGCGGATGGTTGGGGTTGCCGGCCCACACGAGACCCACGCGCGGCCCCGGCAGTGCGCGTACCTTGGCCGAAACCGCTCGCTCCGTGGGGCGCAGGTATCCCGCCGCGAGCGGAACCGTCTCGAGCGTCGTTCCCATGCGCAGCGCCATGCCCATCAGGCGCACGTGCAGGTCGGCCGGCGGCAACGGCTCGCCTTCTCCAATGAAGGCGTCGATGCCTGGCAGCTGCGCGAGCAGCGCGCGCACCGCGCCCGCGCACTCCACCGTCACGTGCGACGCGCCGCACGCCTTGAGCGCGCCCAGATAGCGCGCAAAGTGCAGCTGGTCGCCCAGGCCCTGCTCGGAGAGCACGACGACGCGCGCACCGTGCATGGGGCTGCCATCCCACTCGGGCGGCAGGTCGCGGCGCAGCGTTTCTCCCGGCAGTCGAACGCGCTTGCGATGCTCGAAGCGCGCGAGTCCCTCGCGGAAGTCGCCGCGCACGAGGGTGAGCATGGCGAGGTTCCAGTTCGCGGCCGCGTCGTGTGGCGTGATGCGAAGCGCCGTGTTGAACGCAACCTCCGCCGCTTCGTACTCGCCAATCTCGAACGTCACGGCGCCGAGTGCCGTCCACGACTCGGCGAGGTGACCGAACTCGCCCGTGAGCCATTCAGCGGCGCGGCGCGCCTCGCCCACGCGTCCCATCGCGAGCAACGTGTACGCCATGTGTGACGCCGAGGCCGCGTGCATCGGGTCGAGCGCGAGCGCTCGCTCGAGCGCATCGAGCGCACCGCGCAGGTCGCGCTGCTCGCGTCGCAGCAGCCCCAGGTTGGCCCACGCCGCCACGGAGGTCGGCGCGCGTCGCGTCGCTTCCTCCACGCTCGCGATCGCATCGTAGATGCGGCCAACGGTGCGGAGCGGCGCCGAGCGATTGACGAGCGTGGCGATGTCGCCGGGCGCGAGCGCGAGCGCGCGATCGAACGCCTCGATGGCGCCCGCGGGATCGTGCGACGCAGCGCGCGCGGTGCCGAGGTCGCTCCACCACGCCGCGCGCTTGCTGTCGAGGAACACCGCGCGCTCGAGGAGCGGCACCGCATCGGCCTGCTGCTCCGTCATGACGAGCACGAGGCCGAAGTTGTGGAAGGCCTCCGCATAGTTCGCGTCGAGCTCGGCGGCCGTGGCGTAGCACGCGAGCGCGGCGCCCAGCTCACCGCGCCCGGCCAGGATGCTACCCAGGTTGTTGTGGGCCGGCGCGTGACGCGGCGAGTCCGCGATGACGCGGCGATACGCGCGCTCGGCGCCGCTCATGTCGCCCGCGACGTGCAGGCGCACCGCGGCCTGGAAGCCGGCGTCGGATGTGGCGCTCCGCCCCCCGCTCCGCTTGCGTGCTGTCGGGGCGAGCGTGCCGGGAGGAACCATCGTGCGACCTAGCTGAGCGCGCCGGGCGCCAACGGCGCCTTCACGCTCCAGCGTCCATCGGAAATGATCACCTGCGCGGCGCGGCGGCCCGTCACATCGACGACAATCGGTGCAGCGAGGTTGGCCGTGGCCGGCTCGTTGGCCGCGCCGGGCAACGTCACGATCGCGAAGACCGCGACATCGGAGCCTTCGGAAGCGCCGATACGATCGAGTTCGGGCAGCGCGAGTTCCACGGCGTAGCCCTCGAACGTGCTGAACGGATCGGCGAGCAGGAAGGCGAGCGCCGGATGCTCGGCCGACTGCAGCCACGCGGTGCCGGGACGCGCGCCATCGAGCAGCACCCACTCGCGACAGGCGGGAAAGCCGAGGACGCCGTCGGTCGTGTGCAGGACCTGGTCGGGCGCGACTTCGATCGAACCGAAGAGCTTGGTCTCGATCGCGCGCGGCGGCATGAGGGTGAGGGCGGGGAGGCTCATTACTTGAGGTATTGGACGAGGGACATGGAAAGCACGCGCGACGTTGCGGCCATCGCGGCCTGATACGAAGTCTGTCGGGAGACGAGCGCCGTCATCGCGGCAGCGAGATCCGCGTCCTGCAGCGTTGAGCTCGAGGCGGAGAGTTGGCTCGAGAAGGCGCCAAGATTGGTGTCGGCCATGTCGAGCCGCGCGCCACGCGCGCCGGTCTCGGCCACGAGGCCCTGCAAGTTCTGCGTGGCCGTATCGAGCCCCTGCAGGGTGCCGGCCACGTTGGTCGACACGCCGCTCTGGAGCGCGGTGTTGAGGTCGGTGAGCGACTTGAGCAGGCCGCCGGCTGCGGTGCCGAAGATCGTGGCGCCGTCGTGGTGCGCGATGATGCGATCGCCGCTGCCGATCTCGATGGCGCGCGTGCCCGATGCGCCACCGGTCGTGAAGCTGTAGTTCGGATTGGTGGTGTCGACGGCGTACGGCGCCGTGGTGGACTGTGCACCGCCAAACAGGAACTCGTCGGCATCCTTCGTGTTGGCGAGCGAGACGACTTGCGAGATGAGGCCGTTCACTTCGCCGACCGCCTGCTGGCGCGCCGATGAACTCGCGGTCGAGTCGCCCTGCTGCACGGCGATCTCGCGGGCGCGGCCGAGGATGTCGTTGAGCTGCTGGAGCACGCCGTCCTCGAGGTCGACGCGCCGTTTGGCGGTCGCGATCCCCGTCCGATACTGCGTGATGGCGCGCTGCTGGCTGTCGTTGCGCAGCACGCCGTTGGCGGCCACGGGATCGTCCGACGGATTCTGGAAGCGCTTGCCCGTCGTGACCTGATCCTGCATCTGCGCGATCGCCTCACGCAGCGAACTGAGCTGCGTGACAGCACGTGAGGAGGCGTAGTTGTCGGTGATGCGCATGACGCCGGGGGTGGGAGCGGGAAAAAAGTTCCGGGGCACCCCTGTAAAAGGCAGGATGCGTGCCAAGCCGGCCCGCGTGACGTGTGGAGAGTATCGGACGCTCGCGCCCAGCTTTCCGGTCGCACCCCAACCACTCAAGGAAGTGCTGGACGGGACGACACTCAGTCATGTGGGCAATCACGCCCGCACAATGGAGACTTGCCGTGCCCGAGTCCCCCTCGACTCTTCGACCGGTCACGCGCCGCGGTGACTCCGCGCGCGAGACCCTCTTCCAGCGTATTGACGCGATCGTCGGCTCGATCCGTCCCGCACACGCCGCGGCCAAGGCCGAGGTGCCGAGCGCGAGTGCGACCGCTCCGGCGCCCGTGCCACCCGCGCTCGCCGGTGCGTCGCTCGCGAGTGCCACGCTGACCGATGCCAACGTGGCGCACCGCCACTCGTCCCCGACCGAGGCCGATCCGGTCTTCGGTCGCCTGCTGGAGCGCTGGTTTGCCCTCGAGCGCGACCGCGTGCTCGGTGAGCACCTGCACCTCGACCAGGTGAAGGCCGTCGCCGGCGCGTACGCTGCGGAAGAGACCGCCCTGCGCGTCGTCCGCTAGCACCCTGCATGCCCCACACCCGAGGCGAAGCGTCGCCGGAACGCTGGTCGCAGCTGATGCGACAGGCGCTCGATGCCGCCGCCGAGCACAACGCGTCGTCTTCCGCAGCCTCGTCGTCCACGAGCGCGGTGGACGACGTCGTCGCGTTGGCAACCCGCGCCCTCGATCGGCACGTGGGGCGCACACACCGCATTCGCCAGACCGCCGAGCAGTGGGGTCGCGAGGCCAGGCTGCCGGCCCAGCTGAGCATCCTCGGACAGACCTCGCCGCCTACCCCCTTTCTCGGTGCCCGCCCGACCACGCCCTTCCGGGCCGGCCGTGCGGTGGACCGAAAAGGGTAATTCCAACCCCCTCCCCCGGTTCTTTCTGCCGGGGGCTAAAGTCTGCCGGGTACCCGGCCGATAGTTCCGGTATCCTGAGGAGGATATGACTGTATGAGCCCGATTGGTCCCGTGAAGCCGACTGACATCTCGCCGTCCGAATCCCGTTCGATTCGTTCCGGGCAGGAGGTCGGTGCACTGAAGAGCGTTGGCCAGAACGATGGCGGCGCCAAGTCCGCCGCTCCGGCGCGCGATCGCGTGGAGCTGAGCGCCGAAGGGCGCGCGCTCGCGCGGGCGAGTTCGCTCGATGCGTCGCGCGTCGACTCGATCCGGCAGCGCGTGCTGCAGGGCGCGTACGACAACCTGAACGTCATGGATACCGTCGCGCGCCGCATGATGCAGCGCGGCGACATCTAGTCCACTTCACCACGCGGGCGGTGTGCGACTGCACGCCGCCCGAGTCTCCCGCTCATGCGACCCGAAGCCACTGAACGCGCGGTCAACGCGTACTACGAATCGGAAGCGGCGTTGCGCATGGTGGCCACCGAACTCGGCGCCCTCTGCCTGCTCGCTGAAGCGGACCTGCCGCTCGCGTCCGATGCGGACACGCCCGAACCTGCGGATGCCGCGGCCGGGTTGATGGCCGCCTTCGATCGCGCGCTCGCCAGCCTCGTGCCGGGTTTCCCGCGCTCGGAGGAAGCGGAGTGCGATCACCTCGTGGTGCGTCGCGCCCTCGCGTACGAAGTCGCAGGCATCGTGGCGGCGCTCACCGGCGTTCCCGTACCGGACGCGCGCGCATTCCTGGCGCAGTAGGCACACCCCTCATGGCCCGCACCGACGAACGTCGCTGGCACTACCGGATCCCGTATCCCGAGCGCGCAGTGTTGTCGTTCGAGACAAGCGCGGGCGCGCTGCGCGTGCTCGACATCTCCGAGACCGGCATGCGCTACCAGCTGGCCGCGGGCGAAGCGGCGCCCGAGCCGGACAGTGAGTTCTCCGGCGTCCTCAAGCTGCACGAAGGCCGTGCCGTCGACCTGCGCGTCGTCGTCGCGCGCGTCGATGGACGCAACGTCTCCTGCCGGCTCTTTCCGCCAGGCGTTCCGCTCAACGTGATGTTCGCCGAACAGCGCTTCGTGCTGCGGCGCTATCCCCTGCTCTTCCGCGCCGCAAGCTGAGCGGCGAGGGCGTCCCTCATCACGACGCCGCCCTTCATGACGTAGCGCACGTCGTGGTACGCGGACACGTCCTTGAGGGGATCGCCGCCGAGTGCCACGAGGTCGGCCTGCATGCCCGGCGCGAGCGAACCGACGTCGGAGCCGAGGCCGAGCGATGCCGCGGCGCGTGACGTGACGCTCGCGAGCACGGCGTCGAGCGGCATGTGGCCCTGCGTGGCGCGGCAGGTGAGCTCGTCGGCGTTGTGGCCGTGCGCGCCAGCCACCGCGTCGGTGCCGAACACGAGCTTCAACCCCTTGGTGTTCGCAGCCCGCTCGATCTGCTTCGGCGCTTCGGGCACGACCTTCTCCATGGCCGCGAAGCCTGCCGCGTTGTAGTTGCCGATGCCGTCGAACCACGGCTTGTGGTCGAGGTAGTTGCGGAAGACGAGGCCGCACTGCGGATCGTACCAGGTGCCGGCCTTGACCATGGCCGCGCGCGCGGCGTCGTCGGCAAAGAGGCCGTGCTCGATCTGGTCGCAACCGGCCTTGGCCGCGGCGGTCACACTGCCCGCGTCGTGCGCGTGCACCACCACGCGCAGCCCTTGCGCATGTCCCTCGGCGCACGCGGCCACGAGCTGCGCGTCGGTCATGGTCTGCCCACCGCCTTCGCGGATCGACTTGGACGCGAAGAGCTTGATGACGTCCGCGCCGCGGCGCTTGAAGGCGCGCACGGAATCCTTGAGCGCCTCGGGCGAGCCGCTCCGCTCGTTGAGCGAGCCGAGCGAGGTGATGAGGCGCGGGCCCGCAATCACGCCGCGGGCGATGGCATCGCGCAGCGCGGCGTCTTCGGGGCTGCCGAGCGACTGCACGGTGGTGAAGCCGGCCATGAGCGTGCGCGAGGCGTTGCCCGCGGCCGCGAGTGCCGCTTCGGTGAGGCCGTCACCGTCGTTCTCGACGTGCAGCTTGCCCTTGCCCGTGATGTACCAGGTGAGGTGCACGTGCGTGTCGATGAGCCCCGGCACGAGCGTCACCGCGCCCAGGTCGCGCGTGACCTTGGCGCCCGCCGCGAGCGCGCCCACGGCGGTGATCCTGCCGCCCTGGATCGTCACCGTGCCGTTGGGCCATGCCTTGCCCGTGCCGTCGAGCACGAGGGCGGCGCGGAGGATGGTGGGGCCGGCGTCGCCCTGCGCACGGAGGGCGGCGGGGGCGGCGAGGCAGAGGGCGAAGGCGAGGGCGCGACGCATGAGTGGCGGGGTGAGGGTTCGAGGGAACAGTATTACGAGTGTCCAAACTTCGCATCCTCTCAGCCGCCATCCTCCTCGCGGCCCCGCTCCACGCGCAGGGCGCCGAGCGCGACGTCTGGCTCCGCGACTTCCGCTTCGCCTCGGGCGAGCACCTCGACAGCCTGCGCATGCACGTCACCACCCTCGGGCGTCCCCTGGAGGACGCCAAGGGCGCGGTCAAGAACGCGGTGCTCATCCTCCACGGCACGACGGGTACCGGCCGCGCCTTCCTCTCGCGCGGTTTCGCCGGCGAAATGTTCGGCGCGGGCCAGCCGCTCGATACCACGAAGACCTTCGTGATCCTCCCCGACGGCATCGGGCACGGCAAGTCGAGCAAGCCCAGCGACGGCATGAAGGCGCGCTTCCCGCGCTACGACTACGCCGACATGGTCGTGGCCGAACAGCGACTGCTCAAGCAGGCATTCGGCATCGCCCACGTGCGCATGGTCATCGGCACGAGCATGGGCTGCATGCACGCGTGGATCATCGGCACCGAGACCCCCGACTACGCCGACGCGCTCGTGCCCCTCGCCTGCATACCGCAGCAGATCGCGGGACGCAACCGGATGTGGCGCACGCTCGCGATGGACGCGATCCGCTCCGACCCCGCGTACCTGAATGGCGACTACACCACGCAGCCACCCGGCCTCCTGCAGGCGATGCGGGTCTTCGTCCTCGTGCTCGGCAGCCCCAAGTCGATCCAGGCCGCGGCGCCCACCCGCGACGCCGCCGACAAGTATGCCAACGACCAGATCCGCGGCCGGTTGAGCGGCATGGACGCGAACGATTTCATCTGGGCGCTCGAGGCCTCGCGCACCTACGATCCGTCGGCCAAGCTCGGCGCGGTCAGGTCGAGGGTGCTCGCGATCAACTTCAGCGACGACTTGGTGAATCCGCCGGAGCTCGGGCTGATGGAAGCGCTCATGCGGCGCGTGAAGGGCGCGCGCTTCGTGCTCTGGCCGATCACCGAGGAGACGCGCGGTCACGGCACCCACTCGCTGCCGGCGGTTTGGAAGTCGGAGTTCATCAAGTTCGCGTCGTTCTGAGGTGTAGCGAAGGCCGCCTCGCCACCGGCCCTTCGCTTCGCCCTGGCCGGCCTCGCTCGCATCGTTCCCGTTTCACTTTCATGCCAATGACCAGCAATCGCCGAGCGTTTCTCAAGACCGCCACCGTCACCGCGGCGGGCCTCGCCGCCGCCTGCACCACTGAACGCACGGGCGCTGCGCCGCCGGGCGGCAGCGGCTCGCTCGACGGCGCACTCCTCGACGCCACCGCCGAGGTCGTGCTGCCACCAGAGCTCGGTGCCGGGGGACGCGCCGCCGCGATCAGCGCCTTTCGCGCCTGGGTGAGCGGCTACGAGCCCGCCGCAGAGGAGATGCACGGCTACGGCGACCAGGAGATCAAGTACACCCCCGCGCATCCCGCGCCCCAGTGGAACGCACAACTCCAGCAGATGGACGCGCTCGCACGCAAGCAGCACGGCAAGGGCTTCGCGCAGCTCGAGGCGCCGACGCGCGACACGCTCGTGCGCGCGCAGCTCGCGCGCATCAAGGGCGGCGAACACATGCCCGGCGTGCTCAGCGCGCCGCACGTCGCGCTCGCGCTGCTCGCGCATTGGGCTGATTCGAGTGCCGCCACCGATTTCGTCTACGGCGTGAACATCGGCAAGGACAGCTGCCGCACCCTCGCCACCGTCACGAGCGTGCCGAGCAAGGTGACGACATGAGCGCGCGCCGCATCGAGGCCGACATCGCCATCGTCGGTTCCGGCATCACGGCCGTCTTGATGGCCGCGAAGCTCGCCGACGCGACCAAGAAGTCGATCGTCGTCATCGAAGCTGGTGGCGAGACCACGTCGTTCGCCGATCGCATGAAGGCGCGGCAGCGCTTCCTCGACTACAACGAGAGTCCGTGGAAGCGCGACCACTTCGACGACCAGAATGCGCTGGGCGTGGCCTTCGGCTTCAGCCCCGACATGCACGTCGGCGGCCTCGCGATGCACTGGGGCGGCGTGACGCCACGCTACTCACCCGACGACTTCAAGCTCAAGTCGATGCACGGCGTCTTCGAGGACTGGCCGATCAGCTACGAGGAGCTCGATCCGTTCTACCAGGAAGCGGAAGAGCGGATGGGGATCAGCGGCGAACAGGGACCGCCCGACATCGACCCACGCGGCAAGCCGTTCCCGCTGCCGGCGCTGCCCCTCTCACCCAACCTGCAGCAGCTGCGCGAGTGGACGAACAAGGCCGGCGTGGCGATGTGGAGCCAGCCCTCGGCCAAGAACTCCATCGCGCAGGGCGGACGCAACGTCTGCCAGCGCTGCGACACCTGCTACCCGGTCTGCCCCACGGGCGCCAAGTACTCGCCTGACTTCACGCTCGACGCGCTCACCAAGGCCAACCGCGTGACGCTGCACGCCAACGTGCTCGTGCGGCGCGTCCACGCGGACGACAAGACGGGACGCATCACGCACCTCACGGGGAACAGCATGCTCGTGGGTGGCGAGGAGGTCGAGGTCCACGCCTCGCAGTTCGTGCTCGGCGGCGGCTTCACGTGGACGAGCCACTTGCTGCTGCTCTCCACGAGCAGCGCGTTTCCTGCTGGGATCGCGAACAGGAGCGGCCAGGTCGGCGCGTACCTCTGCGGCCATCGCAACATCAACGCGCACATCGAGCTGCCGCTCGCCCTGCATCCCGGCATGAACGGCCAGCACTCGCTCGTCTCCAAGCAGTTCATGCGCGTGCCGCGCGCCGCGCAATACCTGCGGCACGACCTGCGCGTCTGGGAATCGAGCGTCGGCCGCGATGCTCGCTGGCGCGACGACAAGGGCAACGTGCTACTCGGCTCCGCACTGCTCGGCGACTGGAAGGCGCGCACGGCCAAGGGGGCGGCGCGCATACGCGCCTATTACGACGTGCTCCCGGCCCGCGAGAGCGCGCTCACGCTCGATGCCGGCACGAAGAACCGCTTCGGTGACCCGATGCCGCGCCTCGCGTTCAAGGACCACGCGATCACGCAGTCGCTCAAGGGCTACACCGAGGAGACGATCAAGGCGCGCTTCGAGCAGTTCGCGAAGGCCGGTGACGGCAGGATCATCAGCCTGCAGGCCTCGGCCAACGATATCGGGCAGGAGCACCCCGGCGGTGGGTGCCGCATGGGCGACGATCCCGCCACGAGCGTGGTCGACAAGTGGGGACGCGCGCACGGCCACGAGAACCTCTGGGTCGGCGGCGCCCCCACCAACGTCACGGCCAGCTGCTGTAACGGAACACTGACCTTCGTGGCGCTGGGATTGCGAACGGCCGACGCGGTGTCACGCGCCACATGAACAGGTCGCGCACCATGCGTGCGCCATCGCGCAGCGGACGCACCTGCGACCCGCTGCGGTGCGCCCAAGTCACGGGCACCCCCACGATCTCGTGGCCGCGCTCGCGCAGCATGTGCAACAGCTCCACGTCGAACGCGTAGCGATCGATCGTGAGGTGCGAGAGCAACGGCCGCACGGCCGACGCACGGAACAGCTTGAAGCCGCACTGCGTGTCCGACACGCCGGTGTCCGCGAGCAGCGCCACGACCTTGCGGAAGAGTGAACCCAGCAATCGGCGGTGCGGCTGCGCGATCGTGTGGCCGCTGACGCGCTCGCCGACGCTCGCCGCCACGCGCGGCAGTGCGAGCGCCTGGGCGAGCCGGCCCAGGCCGCTCCACGCGGCGCTGCCATCGGCGTCGGCATAGCCCAGCTCGCTGCCGCGCGCGATCGCGAAGCCCGCACGTACCGCCGCGCCCTTGCCGCGATTGTCCGGCAGTCGCATCGACCGCACGTGGTCGGGGCTGTTGCGACGGATGCGCTCGATCACGGCCCACGTGTCGTCGGTCGAGCCGTCATCGACGAGGATCAGCTCCGCGCCGTCGCTCCACTGCGACAGGTGGGCGAGCGCGGCGTGCGCCACCGGCGTGAGCCGGCGCGATTCGTTGTAGCACGGAATGACGAGCGAGAGCATCGGTGAGCGGGTGGGGGAAGTGCTCGACGCAGACACCGCGGCTACGCTCGTTCATCGCGTTTGTTAGTTTCGCGCGATTAGCACGATTTTCCTCCAACGCTATGCTCACGTGTGGCGTATGTGCGCGCTCGCAATTCGTGGCTTTGTCGATTCCGCAGGCACCCGAACGTCTTCATGTTGACACGCACACAGCGCGGCCCTCGGCCGCAGGAGATGCCATGGCCCAGTTCATCCTGTTGTTGCACGAGAACCCCGCTCGCTTCAGTGACCTCACGCCTGAGGAGATGCAGCAGATGGTCGCCCGCTACGGCGCGTGGGGACGCGCGCTCGCCGAAAAAGGCCGCTACGTCGGTGGCCACAAGCTCACTGACGATGGCGGCCGTTTCCTCAAGCGCATCACCGGCTCCCTCGGCGTCACCGATGGCCCGTACTCCGAGGTGAAGGAAGTCATCGGCGGCCTCTTCATCGTCGATGCGGCCGACTACGACGCAGCCGTCGCGCTCGCTGGCGACTGTCCGCATCTCGACAACGGCTGGATCGAAGTGCGCCAGATCGACAAGCGGTGAGCGAACGCGACGTTTCGCCTCTCGTCGCGCACCTCTTTCGTCGCGAAGCGGGCCGGCTCGTCGCACGTCTCACGCGACGATTCGGCGTCGCCCACCTTGACCTCGTCGAGGACGCCGTGCAGGACGCGCTGCTGCAGGCCTGTCGCACCTGGCCGTTCCGCGGCATCCCCGACGATCCGGCGGCGTGGATCGCGACGGCGGCCACCAATCGCACCCTCGACCTGCTGCGTACCGGCGCGCGGCGCGCACGACTGCTCGACGACAGCGGCGCACCGCGCGATGCGCACGATCCGGCGCTCGGCGCCGCCGCGCCGCCCGCGCCGCTCAGCACCGATGACACCCACGAGCTCGGCGACGACGAGCTCGCGCTGCTCTTCGCCTGCGCGCATCCCGCGCTCACGAGCGAGACCGCCGTCACGCTCATGCTCAAGACGGTCGGTGGCTTCGGCGTGCGTGAGATCGCGCGTGGATTGATCGCGCAGCCCGAGGCGATCGCGCAGCGACTCGTGCGCGCGCGGCGCACACTCGCCGAGGCGCAGGTGCCCGTCGCGATTCCCGATGCCGCCGACGCTGCGCCACGCGTGCACGCGGTGGCCGACGCGCTCTACTTGATGTTCACCG
>JANYHJ010000240.1 GCA_025359135.1 Gemmatimonadota bacterium
TCGACGTTCGGCAGGACCGACTCGAGCTGTGCGCAGAAGGTGTCGGTGTCGCCGACGCCGGACCCGAACGTGAACGAATCGCCGGAGCAGATGAGGCGATGGCGGCCGGGCGCGAGCGCCGGGGTCACGGGATGGGCGATGCGCATCCCGTCGTGATTGTTGGTGATCGGGACGCTGCGCGGCGCGCCCTCGGTCACGTGGAGGTCGGGCGTGCCGATCCAACCGACGAGCGTGTCGTACTGGGCACGACGGAAGTTGCTGTCGGCCTTGATCGAGCGGATGTCGGTGGCCATCAGCCAGGCGCTCGCACTGCCCTCGATCAACGCGAGCAGGGCCAGCGGCACCACGATCACCAGCAGCACGGCGACGGTGCCCTTGCGCGCCCAGGTGCTCACTCGACCGTCGGCCACCGTTCGCCCCCTGGGCTGCCTGATGATGTGACGCGCGACACGGTGAATCTACGCGCCGACATGGCGTTGTCACGCTCGCGGCACCGCTGGCGCGCCATGGTCGAGCCTCCTAATCTTCGCGCATGGCGCTCCGGGTTCCCCTTCCCCGCAGGAACAGTGTGGCGGCGCCCCGCCTGCGCACGCGCCACGGACGCGCATGACACCGCAAGTTTCCGTGATCATGCCCGTGTACAACGGGGCGCGCTTCGTTCGCGACGCCGTCGAGAGCGTGCTCGTGAGCGTCGGACCGTCGATCGAGCTGCTGCTTGCCGACGACGGCTCCACCGACAACTCCGTGGATGCGGCGCTGGCCGCCGCGAACGGCGATGACCGCATGCGCGTACTGCGGCTCCCGCATGGCGGCGTGGGACGTGCGCGGCAGGCGGCGCTCGAGGCCGCGCGCGGCCCGTACATCGCGAACGTCGACAGCGATGACATGACGTTTCCGGATCGCTTCGCGCGGCAGGTCGCCTGCCTCGAGCGCGACGCGGGCCTCGTCGCGATCGGCACGCGCGTGTTGGCCGTCGACGCCGACGGACGTCCGCTGCGCATCCTCATCAAGCATTTTGCGCATGACGAGATCGAGGCGAGCTACATGGCGCTCAGGAGCGGAGCCCTCGGCAACCCGTCAGCGATGTTCCGGCGCGAGGCGGCGCAACGCGTCGGTGGCTACGATGTCTCGCTCGGCTCGGTGTGCGAAGACACCGACCTCTGGCTGCGCCTCGGCGAAGTCGGCCGGTTGGCCAACCTCCCCGACGTGCTGGTGCGCTACCGCGTGCATGGAGCGAACGTGAGCATTGATGGAGTCGACAAGGCATCACGCCATGCCGTGCTGGCGATGGTGGTGGCGCGCGCGCGCGCACGGCGCGGCATCGAGGGCGAGAGCGTGCCTGCACCTCCGGCCATGGACGCCGTATGGGAGCGTCCCGTGAATCGCGCGCTCATGCACCACTTCCGCGGTCATCGTGCATCAGCCGTTGCGGCCCTCGCGTGGGCCACGTTGCGCCATCCAACGGAACCCGCCACGCATGGCGCGATCCGCACCGTGCTCTCGGGCGCACCGCAACCGACACCGTCGCCGCTCTCCGCGCCGCGAACGGCCCACGCATGAGCCGACCACGATGGGTCGCGAATGCCGCGCTGGTGGTGGTGGCCACGCTTGTGCCACTGATCGCCATCGAAGCGGGGCTGCGCATTGCCGGCACGGTGCCTCCGGGCATCTACGAACCGGACAGCACGGTCATCTACCGGTTGGCTCCGAACGGCCGCAAGCACTTCGTGCACAACGTGACCAATGGTGGCGGTTCCGTGCCCGTGGAGATCAACGCCGACGGCTTTCGCGGTCCGGCGCTCCGGCCGATCGGGAGCGCGCGCCGGCTCGCCGTCTATGGCGATTCGTTCATCGAGGGCGAGTTCGTCGCCGATGACTCGTCGTTCGTGCGCGTGCTCGAGCGCACGCTCGCGGCCAGGACGCCCACAGAAGTCGTGAATGGTGGAGTCGTCGGGTGGGGACCCGACCAGGCCTTTCTGCGGATGATGCGCGAACTGCCCACGCTCAAACCCGCGGTGGTAGTGCTCGGCATTTTCGCCGACAACGACATGGGTGACATCACGCGCGACCGTCTCTTCCAGCTCGGCCCCGACAGCGCGCTCGACACGCATCACGTCACGCTGCACCCGACGCTCTGGCGTGTCCTCGACGAGCAATCCCATCCGACGGGCTGGCGTCGCTTGCACATCGTGCGCTGGTTCGAGCGCAGGCTCTCGCGCGGCGCGGGCGCACTGCCCGCCACGCGCACCATCAAGGGTGGTCCCGCCTTCTCGCTCGGGCACTATGCCGAGTGGGCGCTCGCCAATGCAGAGCGCCAGTACGACGAGCTTCGCCAGAGTCCCGACACGGTGCTCGACCTGTTGGGCGACAGCTACGATGCCGACGTCTCCGCGACGCCGGACGCGATCTCGGCGCGCTACAAGGTGGCCGTCATGGACCGGCTGCTCGGCGCCATCGCGGACAGCCTCACGGCGCGGCAGGTGCCGCTCGTGCTTGTCGTGATTCCGTCACCGATCGACGCGTGCGACACGTACGACGCGAAGATCGACGCGGTGAAGTACCCTCGGTACGACCGCCGGCGGTTGACGCATGTCGTCGATTCGCTGGCCACGCGCCACGGCATCCGCACTCTCGATCTCTGGGCTCCGTTCCGGGCGCGCGGTGCGTGCGACCTCTACTTCCACGGCGGCGACCTGCACTGGAATCCCGAGGGCCAGCTGCTCGCGGCCCGCCTGCTCGCCGACAGTCTCGCCGCCTGGCACTTTGTGCCCTGACACCGGACTCCGAGGAGGACACGCATGAATCGTCGTGAGGTGCTGCAATACGCGGCGTCGTCCGCGGCGCTGGCGCTGCTGCCAAGCGACTGCCACCTGCCGTGGTCGCGTGTCGGCAAGACGCTGGTCGGTCCGACGCTCACCGAGCCCCAGCGCGCCAGCGTGCGCGCGCTCGCCGGCGCACTCCTGCCACGCACCGCGACGCCGGGCGCCCTCGACGTCGGCGTGCCCGCGTTCGTGGACGTGATCGTGGCGGAGCAGTACGGCAACGACGAGCGACAGTCGCTGGCGGATGGCCTCGCGCACCTCGACAGCGTGGCGAGTCGCGAAGGCGGCTCGTTTGCCACGCGCACCGGCGTGGCGCTGACGCGCACGATGCGCGCCCTCGAAGCGCCCAAGGCGGCCGACACGGACGGACAGCGCGGCTACGCGCAGCTGCGCTGGCTCATCATCCATGGCTACTTCACGAGCGAGCCGGTGCAGCGCGAGGTGCTCCACACCGAGATCATGCCCGGGCACTTCGATGGGGCGATGCCCTTCCACGCGCCGACGGCGAGCGTGACCAATGACTGAGCGCCAGCAATCGGCCGCGTCCGAGCGACGAGCATACGACGCCATCGTCGTCGGGTCGGGAATCAGTGGTGGCTGGGCCGCGAAGGAACTCGCTGAACGCGGACTCGCGACGTTGGTGCTCGAAGCCGGCGGTCCCGTGGCCTTCGACGGCAGCGACTTCGTCGAGCACGTGCAGCCCTACCAGACGCACTTCCGCATGCTCGGCGACCGTCAGCGCCTGCTGCGCGACAAGCCGGTGCAACGCGAGTGTCCGGCCTGTGACGAGCTCGCGGAACGCTTCTTCGTGAACGACCGCGAGAACCCGTACACGACGGCCAAGGATGCGCCGTTCAAGTGGTTTCGTGGACGACAGGTCGGCGGACGCTCGCTGACGTGGGGCCGCCAGGTGTACCGCTGGAGCGACCTCGACTTCGAGGCGAATCTCAAGGACGGCCATGGCAGCGACTGGCCGATCCGCTATGCCGACATCGCGCCGTGGTATGCGTACGTCGAGAAGTTCATCGGCGTGAGCGGGGCGAAGGAGGGCCTCGCCCACCTGCCCGACGGCGAGTTCCTGCCGCCAATGGGCTACACCGCGCCTGAGCTGGCGGTGCGCGAACGACTCGCGCGGAAGTTCGGCGGCGAACGGCTGCTCACGATCGGCCGGACCGCGATGCTGACGCGACCACACCAGGGGCGCGCGGCCTGCCACTACTGCGGCCCGTGCGAACGCGGCTGCGTCACGCACTCGTACTTCAACAGCATAGGCAGCACGCTGCCCGCCGCGCAGAAGACGGGTCGCCTCACGCTGCGACCCCAGAGCGTCGTCGCCGAAGTGCTGCTCGACGCCAAGTCGGGCCGTGCGCGGGGCGTGCGCGTGATCGACGCGGTGTCCAAGGCCGAGATCGAGTTCACCGCGCGAGTGATCTTCCTCTGCGCCTCGGCCATCGAATCGGTGCGCATCCTGCTCAACTCGCGCGGTCCCGGACACGCCGATGGCCTCGCGAATTCGAGCGGCACACTCGGGCGCTACCTGCTCGACCACCACACGGGGGCGAGCGCACGCGGCACGATTCCCGGCTTCACCGACACGCGCATGAGCGGCACGCGACCCAACGGCATCTACGTGCCGCGCTTCCGCAACGTGAAGAGCGCGCACGCGGGCTACCTGCGGGGCTTCGGCATGCAGGGGCAGTCGGCGCGCGCCCAGTGGCAGCGCGCGCGCACGACGCCGGGGTTCGGGGCGGAGTTCAAGGATGCGCTGGCCGGCGACCTCGGGCCGTGGACGCTGCACCTGAGCGGCTTCGGCGAGATGCTGCCGCACGCCGACAATCGGGTGACGCTGGATCCCGCCGTGAAGGACAAGTGGGGCATTCCCGCCGCGCGCCTCGACGTACGCTGGCGCGAGAACGAGATCGCGATGAACAAGGACGTGCTCGCATGCCAGATGGAGACGCTCGAAGCCGTGGGCGCGACGGACATCAAGCCGACCGCGCAGATGCGGCCGCCTGGCTACGCCATCCACGAGATGGGAGGTGCGCGCATGGCGCGTCGCCGCGAAGATGGCGTGCTGAACGGCTGGAACCAGTCGTGGGACGTGCC
>JANYHJ010000205.1 GCA_025359135.1 Gemmatimonadota bacterium
GACGCTCGCCGCCTTCTCGCTCGTGGCGGTGGCGGTGGCCGCGCTGCTCGACGTCGGCGTGCTCGACCTGGGCGTCGCCGCCATCGCGGGGCTCGTCACGGGCGTGCTCGCCGTGGGCTCGGGTCGCTGGCGTGGGCTGCAGCCGATCCTCGAGCCGACGTCCGCGTTCCTCGTATCGGTCGTGAGCCTCTCGTTCGCAATGCTGACGGGCAGCACGCATGCGTACGCCACGACGCTCGCGGGACTCGTCGTGTTGCTGCCGGGGCTCATGCTCACCACCGGACTCACCGAACTCAGCACGCGACACCTGGCGAGCGGCACGTCGCGCCTCTCCGGCGCCTTGGTCGTGTTCATCGGCATGGCGTTCGGCATCGCGCTCGGCTACAAGGTCGCGGCGTGGCTCGCGCTGCCTGGCGCGATGGCGATGACCAATCCAGCGCTGCCGGATTGGGTCGCGTACCTCTCGCCCATCGTGGCGGCGGGGTGTTTCGTGGTGCTGCTGCGCGCCGATCGACGCGACGCGCCGCTCATCGTCGCGGCTGGCATGGTGGCGTGGCTCTCCGCGCGGCTCGGTTCGCGCGTGCTCGGCGACCAGCTCGGCGGCTTCATCGGCGCATTTGTCGTGTCCGCGGGAAGCAACGCGGCATCGCGCGTGACGCACCGCTCGGCGATGGTGACGAGCGTGCCGGGGCTGCTGCTGCTCGTGCCGGGCTCGATCGGATTCCAGAGCATCAACGCGCTGCTCGGGCAGGACGCGACGGCCGGCGTGGACGCGGCGTTCAAGCTCGTGCTGGTGGGCGTGTCGCTCGCGGCGGGCATCCTGCTGGGATCCGCGCTCGTGCCGCCGTCGCGCGCCGGGCTCGTCAGTCGCACGTAGCGGTCTCGCCAACGCCCGGCCCGCGCATCACGTTGATGGAGGAACCCGGGAGAAGCGTCCGGGACGATCCCACCTCGTGAGGAATTCCCGCATGCACGTTTCGCGTTCAACCGTGCGCGTCGCCTTGGCCAGCGCCTTGGGCCTCAGCCTGGCCACGGCCGCTCAAGCGCAGGCCACCGCTCGTCGTCCCGATCCGCCAGCCACGCTCACCAAGGAGCAGCTCGCGGCCAAGGAGATCTACAAGCAGCTCGTCGAGATCAACACGACGGCCGAGCATGGCAGCACGACCAAGGCGGCCGAGGCGATGGCGGCGCGCTTCCGCGCAGCGGGATTCCCCGAGAAAGACATCTTCCTCGGTGGTGCGGCACCGACCAAGGGCAACATCGTCGTCCGCTACCACGGCAAGGGCGAGCGCAAGCCGCTGCTCCTGCTAGCGCACCTCGACGTGGTGGAAGCGAAGCGCGAAGACTGGAATCGCGATCCGTTCCAGTTCGGCGAGGAGGACGGCTTCTTCTACGGTCGCGGTTCCGCCGACGACAAGCCGATGGCGTCGATCTTCGTGGCGAGCCTGATCCGCATGAAGGCCGAGGGTTACGTGCCCGACCGCGACATCATCCTCGCGCTCACGGCCGATGAAGAAGGCGGCCCGGACAACGGCGTGCAGTGGCTGATCAAGAACCACATGCAGCTGATCACCGCCGAGTACGCGCTGAACGAGGGCGGCGGCGGCTCGTACAAGAACTGGAAGCCGCTGCTCCACGCCGTGCAGGCGACGGAGAAGGTGCCGGTCAACTACGCGCTCAAGGTGACCAACAAGGGCGGACACAGCTCCGTGCCCGTGCGCGACAACGCGATCTATCACCTCGCGGTGGGGCTCGCGAAGCTCGCCGACTACACCTTCCCGGTGCAGTTGAACGACGTGACGAAGGTCTTCTTCGAGCGCACGGCCGCGATCGAGACGCCGGAGATGGGCGCGGCGATGCGCGCCCTCGTCAAGAATCCTGCCGACGCGCAGGCCGCCGCGACCATCAGCAAGCAGCCGCGCTACAGCTCGATGCTGCGCACGACGTGCGTGGCCACGCGCCTCTTCGGCGGCCATGCCGACAACGCGTTGCCGCAGCTCGCGACGGCCAACGTCAACTGCCGCATCGTCCCCAACGTGCCGCCCGAGCAGATCCGCCAGGAACTGCTGCGCATCATGGGCGACACCGCGATCACGATCGCGCCGACGCCGGCGCTGCCGCCGAGCGCGCCGAGCCCGCTGACAGCGGAGCTGATGGACCCGGTGGAGCAGCTCACCAAGCAGATGTGGCCGGGCACGCCCGTGATTCCGCAGATGAGCACGGGCGCGACCGACGGCCGCTTCCTGCGCGAGGTGGGGATCCCGACCTATGGCGTGAGCGGACTCTTCGGCGACATGGACGACAACCGCGCGCACGGACGCGATGAGCGCACGCTCGTCAAGTCGTTCTTCGAGGGGCACGAGTTTCTCTGGAAGCTCGTGAAGAGCCTGACGAGCAGGAAGCCGATCTCGTAGTCGTGGTGTGAGGTGCGAAGGGCCGGCTTCTCCCCATCCGGGAGAAGCCGGCCCTTCGTCTTTCCCGGACGGCGGCACGACTCAGGGCGACGGCGGCACCGGAGGGAGCGCGCGCCGCATCCATACCTGCTGCACCGCGTGCGTTGAACCCTTCCTCAGCACCACCGTCGCGCGGTCGCGCGTGGACTCGATGTTCTGCTTGAGGTTCACGTAGTTGATCTCCGCCCAGATCTTCGACGCCATCGCGCGCGCTTCCGCCTCGCTGAACGAGGCGAAGCGGTGGAAATACGACTCCGGCCGCTGGAAGGCGGTGTCGCGCAACGTGAGGAACCGACCCACGTACCAGCGCTCGAGATCGTCCTCGTCGGCGTCGATGAAGATCGAGAAGTCGAAGAAATCCGAGACGACCGTGCGCGCCCCTCGTTCGGCGGAATTGGGCGCGGGCTGCAGCACGTTGATCCCCTCGACGATGAGCACGTCGGGGTGCGCGTAGACCTTCTCCTCGCCCGGCACGATGTCGTACGAGAGGTGCGAGTAGACCGGCGCGATCGCGTCGCGTCCCGCCTTGACGTCCGTGAGAAAGCGGACGAGGCGCGGCAGGTCATAGCTGCCGGGAAAGCCCTTGCGCTGCATCAGGCCGCGCTCCTGCAGCACCGCGTTCGGGTGCAGGAAGCCATCCGTCGTGAGCAGCTCCACCTTGCGGTGCTCCACCCAGCGCGACAACACCTCGCGCAACACGCGCGCGATCGTGCTCTTGCCCGCGGCCACCGAACCGGCCACGCCGATCACGAACGGCGCCGGTGACGACGGGCGGCCGAGGAAGGAGTCGGTCACGCGCACGAGCTGCTGCACCGCGGTGATGTGCAGGTTGAGCAGGCGCGTCAGCGGCAGGATCACCTCGGCCACTTCCTCGAGGGTGATCGGCTCGTTCAAGCCGCGCAGCGTGGCGAGGTCATCCTCGGTGAGCGTGAGCGGCGTGTTGCGCCGAAGCGCTGCCCAGTCCGCGCGGCTGAAGACTTCGTAGGAGAGACCGGTATCCCGCTCGGACGTCATGGCGCGTGAAGATACGTGGCGTACGCTCGCTTCGCCCGAGTGACCTGGGGGCGCGTCGCGGCGTGTCCCTCGTCACCGGGGTAACATCGCGGACCGCGCGTCGTCCAATCTCGTGATCACTCACCCCGGGATGCCTCGCATGCGCCGTCACCTCGCTCGCTCCAGAAGGTCGCTGACACTCGTGCTCGTCCTCGCCGCCGCGGGGTGCGCTTCGTCAGGCGCAAGCGCGGGCGGTACGCCCGAGTCTCGTCCGTCGGAGGTGATGCCGACCGCCGCGCCGCTCCCGAGCGCCCCTGACGCCACGACGACCGCCACGCCGAGCATCACGCCGAGCGTCAGCCCGAGCGCGAGTGCAAACACGAGCCCGAACGCCAGTTCGAGCGCGAGTCCGTCCACGAGCACGGATCCGGGCGCGAACGCCACCGCGCGCACGGGCCCGAGCGCCAGCGTGCAGCGCGCAAGCGCGGCAACGCGTGCCTCGCTGCGCGCCGACGCGGGCGAGGCGGTCGACGACGAGAAGGCCCTCGGTGGCCGGCGTGGCCGGCGCACGCTCGCGGTACTCCCCTTCGAGCCGGCCGACACCGCCGTCGAAGAGCTCGCGGTCGGCTTCGCGGAGCTGATCATGGCCGACCTGGCCGTCTTCCCCCAACTGAACCTCCTCGAGCGCGCGCGCTTGGACGACGTGCTCGCCGAACAGGGACTCGACACGGCGCGCATCGACGCGAGCAGCGCGATCAGGGTCGGGCGCCTGATCGCCGCGCAGCGCCTCGTCAACGGCGGCATCGCGTCGCTCGGCGACACCGGCGTGCACTTCGAGGTGGGGGTGGTGAACGTGGGGACGTCGGTCGTGACGGCGGCGTTCGAGGGCCACGCCACTGCGGACGGCATCTTCGAGGCGGAGCAGCTCGTGGTGCAGCGCCTCGCGGTCGCGCTCGGTCTTGCGGTGCCGCCTGAGCTGGCCGCGCGCATGCAAGCGCGCCGTCGCTACAAGGCGGAAGTGTTCCGCCACTTCGCGCGTGCGGCGCGGCTCGAGGCCGATGGCGAGTACGAGGCGGCGGCCACGATGTACGAGAACGCGACGCGGCTCGCGCCCGACTTCGAGGTGGCACACGCGAAGCGCGCGTTCGTGCGACAGTGGATGGCGTCGCCCGCACGCCGGGCAGCGATGCGCCGGCACCGGCGCGCCCGGATGGCCCGCCCGGCGGCGGCGGCGGCCAAGCGCGCGCCCTAGCCACCGATGGCCTGGCGGCTCGGTGCGCGCGCCGGGCGTGTCCATGGCCTGGTTCGAGGGACGCGCGCCACTCGCGCAGCGCAGCGACCCATGGGCGTTACGTTCCCGGACATGCGGCTCTCCGGGTTGATCCATGCGCTGGGCGCGACGGCCGTGCTCGCGCTGCCTTTCGTCCTGCCTGCGCGCGCGCTCGAGGCGCAACCGGCGGCGCGGCTCGTGCCCGGCATGGTGATCACGCGCTCGACGCGCATCGTGAAGGGGACGTATCGCGTGTCCGCGCCGCGCTCCATGGATTCCGCGCTCGTGACGGTGCGTGGCAGCGACATCACGCTCGACCTGCGCGGCGTGACGATCGCGGGCACGAGCGATTCGCTCGCGCCCGACGCGGCCGCGGGCGTCGCGGTGCGCATCGAGGGAGGCGCGCGCGTCACAGTCCGGGGCGGCCGCGTGCGCGGTTTCAAGGTGGCGGTGTTGGCGCGCGAGACGCGCGAGCTTCGCCTCTTCGACCTCGATCTCTCGCACAACTGGAAGCCGCGCCTCTACTCGCTCGTCGAGCACGAGAGCCTGGTGGATTGGTTGAGCTACCATCACGACGAGCAGGACGAGTGGCTGCGTTACGGCGCGGCCGTCTATCTCGTGGGAGTGCACGGTGGAGAGGTAAAAGGCGTGACCGTCGAGCAAGGGATGAACGGCCTGATGATGACGCGCACCGACTCGATGCTCGTCTGGAACAACACCTTCTCGTACAACTCGGGCGTCGGCATCGGGCTCTACCGGTCGAGCGACAACCGGCTGATGCACAACCGCGTCGACTACGACGTGCGCGGCTACAGTCACGGCTTCTATCGTCGCGGGCAGGACTCGGCCGGCATCCTCGTCTTCGAGCAGAGTTGCCGCAACGAGGTGGCGTTCAACTCCGTGACCCACGGCGGTGACGGCTTCTTCCTCTGGGCCGGCCAGCAGACGATGGACTCGGGAGCGGGCGGCGCGAACGACAACGTGCTCTTCAGGAATGATTTCTCGCACGCGCCCACCAACGGCATCGAGGTGACGTTCAGTCGCAACGTCATCGTCGGCAACCGGATCGAGGAAAACGACCACGGCATCTGGGGCGGTTACAGCTACGAGTCGCTGATCGCGAGCAACAGCTTTGCCGCGAATCGCATCGGCATCGCCATCGAACACGGGCAGGACAACGCGATCGTCGACAACTCCTTCAAGGGCGACTCGACCGGCGTCCGCCTCTGGTGGAACAAGCTGGAGCCGAGCGACTGGGGGTATCCCAAGCATCGCGACACGCGCAGTCGCGACTACGGGATCGGGTCCAACCGCGTCGATCACGTGCGCACCTGGCTGCGCGTCGACAACACGCAGCGCGTGCTCGCCGACGACTACGTCGAGCAGGTGGACACGCTGCTCGTGGCCACGGGCGACACGAGCGGTTCGAGCGTGCGTCGCCGGCCGTACCGATGGATGCCGGACCTGCGGAAACCCGAGGGCCTCTCGCCGGTCAAACGCGAGGTGCAGTTCCGGCTCGGGCCGATCGTGGACAGCGCGATGCTCGCGCGCATTGATCACCAGCTCGATCGCATTCCGTGGGAACTGGACGGCGGCCAGCGCACGGCCATTCCCGCAGGCGTGGCACGCGGTCGCAAGACGATCATCGTGGACGAGTGGGGGCCGTACGATTGGCGCTCGCCCAAGCTCTGGCCCGAATCGCGTTCGGATGCGCGTCCGCTGCCGCTGCGTGTGCTCGGACCCGCGGGACGTTGGCGCGTGATGTCGCGACGCGGAATTGCGCACGTCTCCGCAACATCAGGCGCCGTGCCCGGACAGATCGTCGTCACCCCCGATACCACCAGCGCGTTCGAGGATTGGACGCTCGAGCTCGAGTATCGTGGCGCCGCCACCGTGAGCCCGCGGGGCGTGCACGCCTCCGCCGGCGCGCCGGTGCGCTTCACGTACCGCGTCACGCAGCCGCGCACGGCGTGGCAACAGCGCATCGCCACCTGGAGCGACTCGACCGACCCGCGCCGCGACACCACCGCCCTCATGCGCGCGCTCGCCACCGCGCCGACGCTCACGCGCACGACGCCCGCGCTCGACTACGAGTGGTTCCGCCCGCAGGTCGAGGGCATCCCGCTCGAGAAGTGGGGGCTCGAGGCCGCCGCCACGCTCGACCTGCCACCCGGCGCGTGGGAACTGGTCGGCATCTCCGACGACGGCCTGCGCGTCTGGGTCGACGGCGCGCTCGTGATCGACGCGTGGAGCGCGCACGAGTCCAAGGTCGATCGCGTGCCGATCACTCCCGGCCGGCATCGCGTGCGCGTGGCGTACTACCAGGTCGACGGCTGGACCGAGTTGCGGCTGGGCGTCGAACCGCGCGCGAAGTAGCTCAGTTCGGCGCGTCCGCGCAGCGCCACCCGAAGCGGTGACGCGCGACCGAATCGGGATCCACCACGTAGTAGTGCGTCGAATCGTACGCGGCCCGATCCCTGGGCAACAGCCGCGACCGCTGGAGACGCAGCCCGAAGCCGCCGATGAGCGTGTCGCGGTCCACCGTGTACCAGTCGACCACGTCGCGCAGCGCGACCGCCACCGTGTCGCCCTCGTGCAGTCGCGGATTGGAGAACGACTGGTGGGCCAGCACGCCACGCAGCGAATCGCCCTCGATGGCGCGCACGTGCATCCACATCTGCTCGGCCTCGTGCCCGGCCCGGAATGTCGCCTTCACGCTCGCCATGGTCTGTGACTTCGGCTTCTCGCGCACGCGTCGCAGGAACTCGTAGAGCGTACAGCGCGCGTCATCGCGCGCCTGGAACCAGAGCGTGTCGTGCGTCGTCAGCTCCCACGCCGTGTCTCCATTCGCACTGACGCGGAGGACCCGCTTCTCCGGCGGTTCTTCGCGCTCATCGGCGTCCCCGCACGCCAGCGCGCCGACCAGCATCGCGGCCATCACCACCGCGAGGCGCACGCTAGAGCCCGATCAGGCCGATGCCCTCGTGCCCTTCCGGCACGGCCAGCGCGCGCACGACGGTTTCGCCGAGGCTCGCCACCGTGAACGGCTTCTCGAGGAAGAGCGGTACCGGCACCAATCCCTCGGTGGTTTCGAGCGACTCGTGCACGTAGCCGGACATGAAGATCACCGGCAAGCGCGGGCGTGTCTTGCGCACCTCGAGCACCAGCTCGCGTCCCGACACGCCGGGCATCATGACGTCCGAAATCACGAGGGCGATCTCGTGCTTGAGCCGCTGCCACATCTCGAGCCCGGCCGCGCCGTCGCTCGCCACGTGTACGCGATAGCCGCGCCGCTGCAACACGCGACACGCCAGCGTGCGCACGGCGTCATCGTCCTCCACGAGCAGCACGGCGTCGCGGCGGATGAACGACGGCACGAGCGCGGGCCGACGGGTCGTCGGCGCCGGCGTCGTGGCTTCGAGCGGCCAGAACATGTGGACGCGCGTGCCCTGTCGCGCACCCGAGTCGATCCACAACGAGCCGCCCGACTGCTGCACGATGCCGTAGACGGTCGAGAGGCCGAGCCCGGGATGCACGTTGCGGTCGCGCGTGGTGAAGAACGGCTCGAAGGCGTGCGCCTTCGACTCCTCGTCCATGCCCGGGCCGTTGTCGCCCACGGTGAGCCGCACGTACGGCCCCGCCCTCAAGCTCGGGCTCGGCCCGATCTCGCCACCGCTCGCGGTCATCGGCGTCGTGGTGATCGTGACAACGCCGCCCGTGGGCATCGCATCGCGGCTGTTGGTCACGAGCGCGCGCAGCAACTGCACGAGCTGTTCGCGGTCGGTGCGCACGGCGCCCTTCACGCCACCCATCTGCAGCGACACGGCGATCTGCGCACCCGCGAGCTGCCGGAGCGACTCGGCCTGCGCCTGCACCTCGTCTTCCATGTCGATCGGCTCGGCGCGCAACAGCTGACGCCGACCGAAGGCGAGGAGTTGGCGCGCGAGCACCGATGCGCGATCGGCCGCGAGCGAGATCGACTCGACGTCGCCGCGCCCGGGCGATTGCGGCGCGAGCTCGGCCAGCACCAGCTCCGCACCCACCTTGATCTGCGTGAGGAGATTGTTGAACTCGTGCGCGACGCCGCCCGCCAGGCGCTGCACGGCCGCGAGTCGTTCGTCGTCCTCGCGCTGCCGATCGGCCACGTCGCGCGCGGCGACGTCGGCCGAGCTGCCGACGAAGCCGAGGAAGGCGCCGACGGCGTCGAAGCGCGGACTGGCGGTGGCCAGCACGAGGGGATGTTCGCCATCGACCCGGTGCAGCCGGTACTCGACCGTGAACTGCGCGCGCGCGGTCACGCCGTCGGCGATAGCGGCGGCCAGCGTATCGCGATCGTCCTCGTGCGCATCGGCGATGAGGCCGGCAGCCACGACCTCGGCCACGGTGCGACCCACGAGCTCGGCGTAGCGCTTGTTGGCCCACGTGACGCGGCCCGCCGGCCCCAGCATCCACACGGGGAACGGCGCGGCATCGGCGAGGTGCCGGAATCCGGCTTCGCCAGTGAGCGTCGGGTCGAGTAGTTCAGGCATCGCGGTCGCGGTAGAGTATCGGATGCGGGCGGGTGTTCCGCATCCCCTTACGATACGAAAGCCCGCATGGATTGTGCCATGCGGGCCTCCGCCCTGCCTGCTCTCGCGACGCCGCGCTACCGGCTTCGCCCCGCTGCGCGCTCCGCTGGCGGCCCGTTGTCGGCCGCCTTCCCCTGCAGCCACCAGCCGAACCACTGGCGGATGCGCCCGAGCCGGTCGACGAGCAGCCACGGCTCGCCACTGCGCGAGAGCTCGTGCGTCGAACGCGGATAGCGTACGAACTCCACCGGCGTGCCGTGCTTCTTGAGCGCCATGAACCACTGGTCGGCGTCGGTCATCGGCGTGCGGTGGTCCTCCTCGCTCTGCACCATCAGCGTCGGCGTCTTGACGCGATTCGCATAGCGGATCGGCGAAAGCGAGTCGTACATGGCGGGGTTGTCCCACGGGCGCCCGTAGAACTCGCCCTCGGTGAGGCCCTGCGCGTCCGACGTGCCGTACCATGACCACCAGTTGGCGATCATGCGATCGTTCTCGGCGGCCTTGAAGCGGTTGGTGTGCGACGTGATCCACGCCGTCATGACGCCACCGTACGAACCGCCCGAGACGCCCATCTTGGTGGAATCCACGTCCGGCCGCTTCGCCGCGATGTCCACGGCGAGCATGAGGTCCTTGTAGTCCTCCGCGAACCAGCGGCCGCGGATGGCATTGGTGAACGCCGCGCCGTAGCCGCTCGACCCGCGCGGGTTGGTGAAGAGCACCATGACCCCGGATGCGGCGAGGCTCTGGAATTCGTCGAACCAGTTCTCGCCATACGCGCCGTGTGGCCCACCGTGGATGTACAGCACCACGGGGTACCTCTTGCTCGCGTCGTAGGCGGGCGGCTTCATGAGCCAGCCTTCGATCTCGAGGTTGCCCACCGACTTGTAGGTGAAGCGTTCGGCGTCGCTCCACGCGATCTCGGCGTTCACCGCGTCGTTGAAGCTCGTGAGCTTGCGCTCGTTGCTGCCATCGGCGTCAGCGACGAAGAGCTCGGTCGGCTTGGCCATGCTGCTGCCGATGAACGCGACCCTCGCGTGCGACTCGTCGTACGAGAAGCCGCTCATGCGACGACGACCGCCGAGCACTTCGCGCGGCGCGCCGTTGCCACTGGCGTTGACGCGGAAGAGGCCGCTCCGCCCACCGACTTCGGCGGCCATCGAGAGTTCGTCGTTCGCGAGCCACTCGATGCGCAATGGTTCGAACTGGAAGGCACCGATGACATTTCTGGGCGTACCGCCCGCCGCGTCGACCACCCAGAGGCGCGACGTGCCCCAGCGGGTCTGCGTGGCCACGAAGGCGATGCGCTTCGAGTCGGGGCTCCACGCGAGCTGCGACTCGACGCCGGTGAAGGCCGCCACCTTGCGTGGCTCGCCGCCGCTCACGGCCAGCACATAGACGTCGACGTCATTGCGCGGCGCCTCGTCGCGCTTGGCGTCGTAGGGCAGCTTGCCGAGCGAGTCCTGCTCCGCCTGCACGACCGAATCCGGCCGCAGCTTGGCGTCGGCCACGAAGGCGATCCACTGACCGTCGGGGGACACGACCACGTCGCGGTGCGAGTAGAGCGTGCTCGTGAGCTTGACCTTCGCGCTACCGTCGGTCTTCTGCATCCAGAGCTGCGCCGCGTTCCAGCGACGGGCGACGCGCGGACCGGGCACGAAGCCCTGGTCGTTCGACTGGTAGCGCATCTCGGTGACGTGCCGTCCATCGAAGCGGGCGGGCTCCACCGGGCGCGTGACCGCGTTGTACGGCGGGCGCGCCATCGGCAGCATGCGCTCGAAGCGCGCATCGGGCTTGGCCGCGCCCACAGAGTCGTCGGGCGCTTCGGCCCAGACGGTGAACGCCTTGCTCGACGGCGCACTGCCGCGCATCGGGTAGCTGTCGAGCTGCGTCGCTTCACCGCCCGGCTGGTCGAGGCGCAGCGCCCACGTGTTGCCCTTGCCGCCGGCGCGCGGACTCGTGAAGAAGAGATAACGGCCGTCGCTCGAGAACCGGGGAGCGGAAGACTCAAGCGCCGGCGAGGTCCAGCGCGTGGGTGCACCTCCCGCAGTCGGCGCGACCCAGATTTCGCTGTGGCGCTTGTTGTCCTTCTCGACCGGCGTCGTGACGGTCACGGCCACGAGCTTCCCGTCGGGCGACATGGCGGGCGTGCCGACCGTGACGACCTTGTACCAGTCGTTGGGCTGCATCGCGCGAGGCGCGGCGGTCTGCGCGTGGAGCGCGGCGGGGAGCAGGGCGGCGAGGGCCGCGCGAACGAACGTCAGAGACCGCATGGACATCGGGGGTGAGGGGTTCGCTTGCGGTACGCAGCAGGAGGCGCCGGCGCTGCGACCGCTGGCCAACGGGACGGGCTACGCCGGTCGTGCGACGGTCGCCTTGCGCTCGAGCTTGCCCCAGCCGACCATGCCACCGCGCATCGCCGCTGCGAACGACTTGACGACGACGAAGTACATGACCTGCCGGTAGGCGAAGCGCTGCAGCGGGATGAGCAGGGTCAGCGCCTTGTCTTCGCCCGGCTCCATCACAAAGGCGAGCACGGCGCCGATCCAGTCCACGAGCAGGAAGAGCGAATAGTAGAAGAGCACGTTCTCGAGCGTCTCGAGCGCATACGTGTTGCCGTGCTGCCATCGCGCCACGCCGACCGCGATCAGGCTCCAGGCGAAGAGCAGGTCCGCGAGTGGCGACAGCGCGGAGAAGCCGAGCTGGAAGAGCCATGTGTTGGGGAGCGCGATGGACCCGAGCGTGCCGTAGCGCGGCCGGAAGAGGGCGCCCTTGTGCTTCCACGCGCACTGCAGCGTGCCGAACGACCAGCGGAAGCGCTGCTTGGCGAGCGCGCGCAGCGTGTCAGGCGCTTCCGTCCACGCGATCGCGTCCTCCGCATAGCCGATGCGGTGGCCGCGCCGGCTGAGCGCGATCGTCAAGTCCTGGTCCTCGGCGAGCGTGTCGTCGCTGAAGCCGCCGACCTCGGCCACCGCGGCGCGGCGCCAGGCGCCGACCGCGCCCGGCACCACGGTGATGCAATCCAGCAGCGAGAAGGCGCGTCGGTCGGTGTTCTGGCTTGTCACGTACTCGAGCGCCTGCCAGCGCGTCACGAGGTTGACCCGGTTGCCGACCTTGGCGTTGCCCGCCACCGCCGCCACCGCCGGGTCGACGAACGGCTCCACGAGACAGGTGATGGTTTCCTCCTCGAAGATCGTGTCGGCATCGAGGCAAACGACGATCTCCGCCCGCGAGTGCGCGAGCGCGACGTTGAGCGCGCTCGCCTTGCCGCCATTCGGTTTCCGCAGCACCTCCACGCGCGGGTCGTGCGCGAAGGCGCGCGTCGCCACGTCGAAGGTTCCGTCGGGCGACCCGTCGTCGATCACCACCACGCGCAGCGCGCCCGCGTATTTCTGCGCGAGCAGGCTGTCGATCGTCCGCACGATCACCTTCTCCTCGTTGTACGCGGGCACGAGCACGTCCACGGCCGGCGCAAACTCGATGTCCTTGGGCGTCCCCTTGAGTCGCTGCCACCAGGCGAGCACGAGCACGAAGGCGATGCGCGCCGTGCCGAGCACGACGGCGGCGAGGAACACCCAGTAGATGAGCCACTCCACCACGCCGACGGCGCCGAAGGTGCCCAGCTCGATGAGGCGCTGCGCCGTCGAGCGCGGCGGCAGCGGGAAAATCGCCTCGTCGTGCGGCACGCCGGCCAGCGTCGACAACAGCACCAGCGTGTCGCCACGCGCGTGCAGCGAGTCGATGAGCGGACCGAGCGCGGCGAGCGTGTTGGTGCGATCACCGCCACCATCGTGCAGGAGCACCACGTTGCCGCGCTCACGCAGTTCGAGCACGGTGCGGACGATCATCGCCGGCGGCGGATTCTTCCAGTCGTCGGAGTCGATGTGGACGCCCGCGGTGATGTACCCCATGTCGCTCGCGATCTGCACGGGCACGAGCTCGTCCGCCGACGTCGGCTCGGCGTCGCCGAAGTACGGCGGGCGGAAGAACACCGTGCGCCGGTTGAGGATCGCCTCGAGGAGACGGGCGTTGGCCGCGATCTCGAGGCGCACGAGGAATGGCGCCACCAGCCCGAGGTTCGGGTGCGACCACGTATGGTTGCCGAACTCGTGTCCCTCGCGCACGATGCGCCGCATGATGCCGGGGCGACGCTCGACGTTGCCACCGATGACGAAGAACGTCGCGGGGGCGCCTCGCGACTTGAGCGTGTCGAGGATCGGATCGGTCCAGTTGCCATCCGGGCCGTCGTCGAAGGTGAGCGCGATGCGCTTGCCCCCCGGATGCGGCGGCGGACTCCCCGTCCGTTCCACGATCGTCGCGGACGGCGCGCGCACGAGCGTCTGCGACACCACCAATCCCGACGTGTCGTCCACCTGCACGGTGCGTTCACCGTCCGTCGGCTTCGCGAGGATGCGCAGCAACTCGCCGTCGCCGTCGAACTCGACGTCGTAGCCGCCGGCGATCGTCGACAGTGCGCTCGCGGGGCCAGTCAGCCCATGATCGGTGAGCACGTTCCAGATCGACGGATCCTCGCTCCCCAGTCGCCAGATGGCGTGGCCGAGCGCGCCGAGCCGTGAGCCGGCGCGGATCTGGTTGTACGCGGTCACCGCATCCAGGTACCAGACGAGATGATCGACGGAATCCTTGTCCGTGTAGGCGAGGTGCGGATTGAGCGAGCGCGCGTCGGCGTGCACCGCCTCCGGGCGCTTGCGCGCCGCCTTCATCACGTCCTGGAAGGTGCGGCCGTCGACACGCGTCGGACCGCCCGCGTCATTCCAGTCGTAGCCGAACGCGCCGATGCCGAGGATGGCGCTGCGCGGCGGCAGCAGCGCGATCGCGTGCTCGGCCTTGGCCACGTACCAGCCCTGGCTCGCGACGGGCCCGGGGTCCCTGGCCCCCGCGTGCTCGTCGTAGAGCATCATGATGACGTGATCGTTTTCCTGGCCGGCGCGCTTGATGAACTCGTCGGATTCGAACGGCGAAATGGCCTGCGTCGTCAGCTTGTTGAGCCGGCGCATGGCAGCCCGCACCTCGGTAGTGAAGGTGAAGAAGTCGTCCTCGAGTCCCGACGGGATGTTCTCGAAGTCGATCGTCACGCCTGCCAGCCCGTACGTCTGCACGGCCTCCACGATCTGCGACACCGTGCGCCGGCGCGCTGACGCGCGCGAGACGAGCCGCGCGAGCCGCCCCTGGTCGAAGCTCACGCGGTCCTGCGCGTTCGAGATCATGAGGAGCATCTGCGGACGATCCTCCTCCCGCAGCAGCGAGAGGACGTACGGCACCTTGCGATCGAACTTGATGAGCAGCGAGTCGCCGCCGGGCGCCACGAACGCCCACTCGCCGATCACCCAGTCCATGCTCGCCGCGTGCGCCCGCAGCGACACGAGCGAGTTGTCGTCCCAGTTCACGTAGAACCCCGCGACGATCGGCTCGCCTGCGGCCTTGGGCTTGGCTCCGCCCGACCATTTCACGAGCGGCAGGCGCGATGCCCGCAGCGCGGGGCGCACGTCAAGGCTGTCGCGATAGCGCCTGAGCTGGCGCCGCGCGAGATCCTGCTCACGCTCGATCTTGTTGGTGATCAGCTTGGGCGCGCGCTTGGGGCCCACCGGCGCCATCGTCCAGCCAACCCCCGGCAGGAGCGGCGGCAGCAGCACGCCCATGATCACCGTCAGCGCCAGCAGCGACGTGATCACCCCGGTCGTGACCGCGATGCGGCGCAGGATGCGCCAGCGGCGGCCGGTCGGATCCTGGAATACAGAGCGGGGCGTGGCGTGGCTCATCGAAAGGTCCGGATCGCGAAGGCGTGCCGTCGCCGTGGCGACTTGGCCCCCAAGCGCGATGCTACCGGCTCACGGTCCGCACGAGCCGCGTCCACCACGAATCGCCGCGACTCTCCTCGTCCATCGTCTCCTCGACCGCCGCGAGCCACGCATTCTTCATCTCCGCCGCGTCGGCAAAGCGATGCTCCGGCTGCGGCGCGAGCGCGCGCGCGAGGAAGCGCGTGATCGCCTCCGGAAAGGCGCTGCGGTCCCAGTCGCCGCCCAGCTGGCGCGCCAGCACGGCCTGCGCGTTGTCATCGCCGAAGGGCGGCCGCCCGGTGAGCGCGTACGCCGCGATCGAGCCGAGGGCAAAGCAATCCGCGAGCGGGCCCTGCGGTTCACCCAGCAGCTGCTCGGGTGCAGCGAATGCCGGCGTGCCCGTCATCCCCGCCGTCTCCTCGCCACCGGCGAGCGCGATGCCGAAGTCGGCCACGCGCCAGCGCCCGTAGCGATCGATGAGGATGTTCTCCGGCTTCAAGTCGCGATGGATGATGCCGACCGCGTGCGCGGCCTCGAGGCCGTCGAGCACCATGTAGATCTGCGGCGCCAACTCCTCGAGCGGGCGCTGTCCCTGCCGCGCCACGAGCTGCGCCACCGAGCCACTCTCGGCCAGCTCCATGGTGTACCACGACACCTCGCCGCGGCTGTCCCAGTCGTAGATCGGCACGATGGCCGGGTGCGCGAGCTGCGCCGCCAGCCGCGCCTCGCGCTGGAAGCGCGCCACGACGGCCGGCATGCGCGCGATGTCGGCGTGCAGCATCTTGAGCGCGACTTCGCGACCCAGCGCGAGGTCGCGCACGCGCCACACGGAACCGAAGGTGCCGCGGCCGAGCGGCGAGATCACCTCGTAGTCGTCAGCGGTCGCCCAGCGCAACCGTGACTCATCCGATTCGTCGCGGGGACGCTGCGCCGTTTCGTCCGCGTTGACGAGCAAGGTGCGCGAGGCCACGGTGCGGTCGACCGCGCGCAGCAGCGCGGCCACGCTCGGATAGCGGTCATCAGGCGCGAGCGCGAGGGCGCGATCGACGATCGCGGCCACCGCTTCGGGCACCTCGGGCGACACCCAGCGCAGCGGCGGCACGTCGGCCGCCGGCGGCGGTTCACCCGTGAGCGCCGCAAAGCACATCGCCGCCAGCTGCCACTGGTCCGAGGCCGCCGTCGGCATCCACGTGTCACCACGCAGTTCCGGGGCGCGCACCACCATCTGCGGATCGGGCGAGAGCCCCTCGGGCACGAAGGCGCGCGGCACGGCCCATTGCCAGCCGAGCATCCAGACGCGCCCGGTCGGCGTCACCCACGTGTGCTCGGCCGAGATTGCGCCATGCACGATGCCACCGTCGTGGAGATAGGCCAGCGCCGAGCCCGCAGCACGCAGGATCGTCAACATGTACGCGAGCCCTTCGGTGCCGATGCGGCGCGAACGCTGTCCCACCGTTTCGCCCGCGATCCAGCGCCGCAGGTAGCCGGGTCCGCGCGGGTTGTTGACGTGGCGCATCCAGTAGTGGTACGTCGTCGGGATGGTCGGATGGCTCGAATGCGCCAGCGTGCGCGCCTCCTCGTGCAACCATTCCGCGTGCACCGGGTCGGGCGCACTCACCAGCGCGAGCGATCGGCCCAGCGCATCGACCACTTCCTGCACGTGGCGGTGGTCGGTGTACATCCCCACCTGGCCCCATCGCCAGTCAGGCGGCAGCTGCCATCCCTGCAGATGCGCCGGGACGGGCTGGATGGCGCGGAAGGACCCGCTCTGCGTGGGCGTACTCATCGGACTGGAATTTCGCCGCCGCGGGAAGCCACCGCCAGCGTGAGCGTGACGGTCGTGCCACGCCCGAGTTGCGACTCGATCGCGATGGCGCCGCCCCAGCCCTCGACCAGTCGCCGGCAGATGGCCAATCCGAGGCCACTGCCGCTCGTGCGCGTGCTGAAGTGCGGCTCGAAGACGCGTGTCATCGCGTCGGCGGGAATCCCCTCGCCGTCGTCCTGGACAGTCACGGTCAGCCGGTCGGCGGTGGCACGCGCCCGCACGTGCACGGCGCGCGCACTCGCCAGTCGGGCATTCTCGAGCAGGTTGAGCAGCACCTCGCGGAACTCGTCCTCGCGCGCGATGGCCCGCGGCAGCGCCTCGGCCACATCCACCAGCCAGCGAACGTCGCCCGCCGCGTCGAGCCCCTCGAGCGCGACCACGTCGCGCAGCAGCTCGTCGATTGCCACGCCTTCGCGCGCGGGACGCGCTGCGGGGGTGGTACCGAAGCGGCTGAAGGTGCGCGCGATCTCGTCGAGCCGGTCGATCTCCGCGAGAATGCGCCCGACGTTGCGTTCGAGCACCTCATCGAAGTCCACGCGCGCGTCGTGTCGCGCGCGCTGCAGGTGCTGCACGCCGAGGCGGATCGGCGTGAGCGGATTCTTGATCTCGTGGGCCACCTGGCGCGCCATCTCGCCCCACGCCAGCACCCGTTGCGCGCGCGCGAGCTCGGTGACGTCGTCGATCGTGATCACGAGGCCGCGCGCCGACGGCAGTCGCGTGAGCCGCGCGTGCAGCCGGCGCGTGCCCGCAGGCAAGTCGAACTCCCGCTCCACCGACTCGAGTGACGCGAAGGCACGCGCCTCGGCGGCGAGCGCCTCGCCCACGCCACCCTCGAGCGCACGCCCGGGCACGAGCGACGCGCCCACGATCGATTCGGCGCGCGGGTTCGCCAGCACCACCACCCCCGTTTCGTCGACGGCAATCACCCCCGACGCGACGTGCAGCAGCACCGCCGCCGTTCGCCGCTGCGCTTCCTCGAGTGCGCGACGGCTCTCACCCAGGTCGTCGGTCATGCGGCGGAAGGCGCGGAACACCGGCACGAACTCCGACACCGGCGTCCGCGGCAGTGCGGGTCGCTCACCGGCGGCGACCGCGAGCGCATTGCGCCGCAGCACCTCGATCGGCGACGCGAGCTGGCGCGCCACCACGCCCGAGAGCCAGAAGGCGGCCAGCGCTGCCGCGCTCGCCGCAAACACGAGCAGGATGAGCAGGTCGTTGCGACGACGGTCGAGGTCGAGCGCATCGGGGCGAGCCGGCGTCGCGAGCAGGTAACGCGCCGGGTACGTCGCGACGTCGAGCGAGCGATAGCCGACCATCGCGTGCTGCTGGCCCAGCTGCTCGTCGCGCGTGGTGGCGATGACGTCCTCTCGCCCGTTGCCTGACATCAACGATTGGTCGAGGAAGCGCCCCGTGGGCGCGAGCAGTTCGTGCAGCGACTCGCTCGCGCTGCGCAGCACGCCGTCGCCGTAGAGCACGAGCGGGGTGCCCAGCCGGTCGGCCACCTGCGTCAGCTGCGCATCGCCGCTCACGGTGT
>JANYHJ010000229.1 GCA_025359135.1 Gemmatimonadota bacterium
TGGATGATCGCCTTGACGCCGGCCTCCGCCGCCTGGTCGATGCCATCGCGGAACGGGAAGAACGCATCCGAGCCGAGCGCCGCTCCACTCGTGTCGTGGCCCAGCGTCTTGGCCTTGTGGACGGCGACGAACGCGGCGTCCACGCGTGACATCTGGCCCGCGCCGATGCCGATCGTGGCGCCATCACGCGCCAGCAGGATCGCGTTCGACTTGACACTGCCGACCGCGCGCCACGCGAAACGCAGGTCATCCATCTCCTTGCTCGTCGGCTGCCGGTTGGTCACGACCTTCCAGCTCGCCTCGTCGAAGGTCACGGGCGTCGGCTCCTGCACGAGCAGGCCGCCGCGCACGTGCTTGACGTCGAGCTCGTGCTTCCCCCAGCGCGCATCGCCCTCGAGCACGCGCAGGTTCTTCTTGCGACCGAGGATCTCGACCGCCTCCTCGCTGAACGCGGGCGCGACCACACACTCGACGAAGAGCGCCGACACCAACTCTGCGGCTTCCTTGTCCACCGGCACCGTGAACGCGATCACCGAACCGAACGCGCTCACCGGATCGCAGGCGAGCGCCTTCTTGTACGCGTCCGACGCGCTCGTGCCCACGGCGAGCCCGCACGGCGTGGTGTGCTTGACGATGGCGCAGGCCGCCTGGCCGTGGAACGGATCGGCGGCAAGCATCGCGCCGTCGAGGTCCAGGAAGTTGTTGAACGAGAGTTCCTTGCCGCCCTTCTGCACGAGCGCGCCCAAGCCACGTCCCTTGCCCAGCACGTAGAACGCCGCGCGCTGACCGGGATTCTCGCCGTAGCGAAGCATTTGGGAACGCTCGACCGCGACGTTCAGGTGATCGGGAAAGAGGTCGCCGCGCTGCTGGGCGAACCACCCACTGATGGCCGCGTCGTACGAGGCCGTGTGTGCATAGACCTTTTCCGCGAGATCCCGCCGCAAGTCGAGGTCGCCGCCGTCGCGCAACGCGCCGAGCACGCGCGCGTAGTCGGCGGGATCCACCACGACGGTGACACTCGCGAAGTTCTTGGCCGCCGACCGCAGCATCGACGGGCCGCCGATGTCGATGTTCTCGATCACTTCCTCGGCGTGGATGCCGGACTTGGCGGCGGTCTCGCGGAAGGGATAGAGGTTGACCACGACCACGTCGATCGGCTGGATGTGGTGGGCCGCGATCGCCGCCATGTGTTCGTCGAGATCGCGTCGCGCCAGCAACCCACCGTGCACCACGGGATGCAGCGTCTTCACACGGCCATCGAGCATTTCGGGGAAACCCGTGATGTCGCTGACATCGGCCACGGTCAGTCCCGCTGCGCGCATCGCCTTCGAGGTGCCGCCAGTAGAGACGAGGTCGTAGCCGAGTTCGACGAGTCCCTTGGCGAAATCGACGAGGCCGGACTTGTCCGAGACGGAGAGCAGCGCGCGAGGCATGGCGAAATGTTGGGAGCGGAGTGATCGTGCGACGGTCGTGCGCGCTACGGTGTGGCGGGAAGGAGCAGGTTGATCGCGTCCGCCGGCGACATGCCCGTGAATGCGAACGGTTGGTCGGCCCGCGCGCCGCTCGCGTCGATGATCACGCGATTGTCGTCGCCCAGGCGCGCGTGACCGCTGGCGACGGCCGCAACGGCGCGCGGAAGGAGCAGGTGCTCGACCGCCAGTGCGCGATGGCCCAGCGTCTCCGGCGTGTCGTGCGGCAAGACCGGCACCGGCCACTGCGCGATGATCGGGCCGCGATCATAGGCGTCGTCCACGAAGTGCACGGTGACGCCACTCAGTTTGGCACCCGCCGCGAGGACGGCCGCGTGGACGCGCATGCCGTACATGCCCGCGCCACCGAAGCTCGGCAGCAGCGACGGATGGATGTTGATGATGCGTCCGCGGCAGGCGCGCGTGACCGGCTCCGGCACGAACTTGAGATAGCCCGCGAGCACGAGCAGCTCGATGCGAAAGGTCGCGAGCTTGCCGAGCAACGCGACCGCATCGCCATGATCGATGTGATCGGCGGGCACGTCGCGGTCGCGCGCGCGCTTGAGGGCGCCGGCCAGCAGCTTGTCCGAGCCGACCCAGCAGATCTCGGCGAGCGCGGCACCGTCGCCATCGAAGTGGTCGAAGAGCGCCTGCAGGTTGCTCCCGCCGCCCGAGGCGAGCACGCCGATGCGCGCGGGGCGGCCGAGCGCCGGGGCTGTCATGCGGGAATGCTACGCCGCATGCGCACGCTCAGCCAGCACCGAGGATGATGTCGACGGCAGCGCCGATCGACGGTGCAAGGCGTGCCGCGCGCTCCGCGCGCTCGAGATCCTCGGGCGACGTATCGGGACTCGGCACAAGGATGCCAAGCCCGTGCAGCGTGAGCGCTGGTTCGACGTCGCGCCAACGATCGCCAACGGTCGCGAGGCGCGTGGCGTCGAGGTCGAGGTCCAGGATGGCCTGACGATGGAGCAGGGTACCGGGCTTGCGGCACTCGCAGTGTGCGTCGGGCGCGTGCGGACAGTGATAGTGGCGATCGATCATCGCACCTTGCGACTCGATCAGCTCGTCGACGCGCGCGCGCACCGCCTCGTAGTCGGCTTCGGTCAGCTTGCCGCGCCCGATGCCCGACTGGTTGGTGATGACGACCACGGCCCACCCGGCGCGGTTGAGCGCGCGGATGGCATGCGCAGCGCCGTCGATGAGCGTGACGTGGTCGGGGTGCGCGATGTAGTGGACATCCTCGATGATGGTGCCGTCGCGGTCGAGGAAGGCCACGGGGCGGCGCACGGAATGCATCACGATGCCGACGCAGCCTTGGCAAGCGCAACTTCTGCGACGTTTGCGAGACGCGGCAGGTCGCCGGCGTCCACTGCGCGGAGGTCGAGCAGTGCGCGGCCGTCAGCGATGCGCGCAATCACGGGCAGCTCGTCCTCGCGCAGCAGCCGCGCGATCGTTTCGGCGTTGCCCGGCAGCGACACGGCGAACGACGCGAGGCGCGCTGCCGGAAAGGCACCGCCGCCCACCGCACTGTCGGTGGACACGACGTCGCACGCAAATCCGTTGGTGGTGAGTCGTGCGGCCAGCGTGCGCGCGCGCGACTCGAGCGTCGCGCTCGGGACATGCAGCAGGCGCAGCACCGGAATGCCCGTCTTCGCACGCTCCGGCGTGCGATAGAGCTCGAGCGTGGCGCCGAGGGCCGCGATGGTGAGCTTGTCGACGCGGTACGATCGGGCGAGCGGGTGTGCGCGCAACTGCGCGACACGCTCCTTGGTGCCGAGGATGATCCCGGCCTGCGGACCGCCCATGAGCTTGTCGCCGCTCATGAGCACGAGCGAGGCGCCGTTGGCCACGACCTCGCGCGCCGTCGGCTCGCCGCTCAATCCGATGTCCGCGAGCGAGAGCATCAGCCCCGAGCCGAAGTCCTCGATGAGCGGCAGCCCGTGCGCCAACGCCAGCGGCGCCAGCTCGCGCGACGTCGCCTCGGCCACGAATCCCTCGACCGTGAAGTTCGAGCGATGGACCTTCACGAGCGCGCCCGTCTCAGGCGTGATGGCGCTCGCGTAGTCGCTCACGCGCGTGCGGTTGGTCGTGCCGACTTCGACGAGCGTCGTGCCCGCTGCGGCCATGATGTCCGGGACGCGGAACCCGCCGCCGATCTCGATCAGCTCGCCGCGCGAGACGATCGTCTGCTTGCCGCGCGCGTTGGCGGCGAGCGCGAGCACGAGGGCGCCTGCGCAGTTGTTGACGACGAGCGCGTCCTCCGCACCGGTCAGTTCGGTCAGCAACCCCACGCAGTGCACGTAGCGCGAACCACGCTCGCCCTTGGCCAGGTCGTACTCGAGATTGGCGTACCCGAGCGCGACCTCGGAGATCGCGGCCACGGCCGCCTCGGCGAGCGGTGCGCGCGCGAGGTTGGTGTGCAGCACGATGCCCGTCGCGTTGAGGACGCGCCTCAGGCTGGGCCGCTTGCGCCGACGTCCTTCGCGGAAGACGAGCGTATTCCAGTCGACCGTGCCCGCGTCGAGCTGCGGATCGCGGCGCGCCTGGTCGAGCACCGCACGGATCGACTCGACGACAACCTCGCGCGGCAACTCCTTGAGGAGCGACATCGCGCCTGCGCCTTCGAGCAGGACGTTGACACTCGGGAGATCGCGCCGCGCGTCACTCACCG
>JANYHJ010000230.1 GCA_025359135.1 Gemmatimonadota bacterium
CCCCCCTCTCGGACTTCAGCCAGCAGCGAGCTTACGGCTTCTTGACGCTCGCAGCGGCGGCCTTGCCAGCGTCCATCGCGGACTTGCCGGCGTCCATCGCCTTCTTGCCGGCGTCCATCGCGCCCTTCGCGGCGGAGTCGACCTTCTTCATGGCGGTGTCGACCTTCGACGCGAGCGAGTCCATCTTCTTCGCGGCGGTGTCGATCGCGGCGGCGGCCGGCGCCATCGCGGGGGTCGCGGCAGCTGCGTTATCGGCCGGAGCGTCCTTCTTCTCGCACGCGGCGAGCACGAGCACGGTGGCGACCAGGGCCAGGCGCTTCATTGCAGTATTCTCCTTGGGGTCAGGTACGATCGTGTGGATGCCTAAAAAGATCCGTGCACGCGATCGCGATGCTCCGGAAGGCCGCTGTATGTTAGCCGAGCCGGTTCACCTGTCAAGCTTCCAAGTGCAATGGGGGCAATGGGTTCGTCCCCTTTTGCTTGCTTGTTTCGTGAGCGGATTTCCCCCTCACGCGTCACCTTCTCGACGTCGCGGCCTCGGGCGCGTCCGCTCAGCGTGACCTGCAAGTCAATGCACGGCAGACACTTACGAACGGCATCGGTGTACTGCCTCTGGACTGGCGCGACGCTTATCTTCTGCAGTCTGGCCCGGGAGATCACATGAGCGCGGTCGCACGCCCCGAGTTTGCCCCACCAGCGGATGGCACGGTCCGCGGCGCATGCCCGCATGACTGCCCCGACACGTGCGCCATGCTCATCACCGTCAAGGATGGGCGCGCGACCAAGGTCGCCGGCGACCCCGATCATCCATTCACGCAGGGTTTTCTCTGCGCGAAGGTCAATCGCTACCTCGAACGCACGTACCATCCCGATCGCGTCACGACGCCGCTTCGACGCGTCGGGCCCAAGGGAAGTGGGCGGTTCGAGCCGATCACGTGGGACGCCGCGCTCGACGAGGTTTCATCGCGCCTGAGTGCGATTGCCAAGGGACCGCACGGGCCGCAGGCGATCCTCCCGTACTCGTACGCGGGCACGATGGGCCTGTTGCAGGCCCAGTCGATGGACCGACGCTTCTTCCACACGCTCGGCGCGTCCAAGCTCGACCGCACGATTTGCTCGACGGCTGGCATGGAAGGGATGCGCATGACGGTCGGCGCGAACATGGGCGCCGATGGCGAAGGGGTCGCCGCGAGCGATCTCGTGCTGCTCTGGGGCACCAACACGCTGACGTCGAATCCGCACCTCTGGCCCTTCGTGCTCGAGGCGCGCGCGAAAGGCGCGAAGATCATCGCCATCGATCCCATCCGCACGCGCACTGCGGAACAGTGTGACGAGTGGATCGCGATCCGTCCCGGCACCGACGCCGCGCTCGCGCTTGCGATGATGCACGTGCTCTTCGCCGAGGGGTTGGCCGACGAAGACTACATGACGCAGTACACGATCGGCGCCGACCAGCTGCGCACGCGCGCGGCCGAGTGGACGCCGGCGCGCGCTGCCACGATCACCGGCATCGCGGCGGAGCGCATCACCGAGCTCGGCCGTCAGTACGGACGCGCGAAGGCGGCGTTCCTGCGCGCCAACTACGGCCTGCAGCGCCACTACGGCGGCGGCATGGCGATGCGCACGATCGCGTGCCTGCCCGCGGTGGCCGGGCACTGGCGTCGCCCTGGTGGCGGCGTGCAGCTCTCGACCTCGTTCGGCTTCCGCTACAACAACGCGGCGCTCGAGCGGCCCGACCTGTCGCCACCCGTGCGCACGATCAACATGGTCCGGCTGGGCGATGCGCTCACGATGCCCGACGCCGGCACGGGCGGACCACCGGTGCAGGCGCTCGTCGTGTACAACAGCAATCCCGCTGCCGTCGCGCCGGATCTGGGCGCCGTGCGCCGCGGCCTCGCGCGCGAGGACCTCTTCACGGTCGTGCTCGAGCATTTCATCACGGACACGGCCGACTGGGCCGACATCGTGCTGCCGGCCACCACGCAGCTGGAACACTGGGACGTGCACTTCGCCTACGGCCACTACCAATCGACGCTCAACCGGCCGAGCATCGCGCCCGTGGGTGAGTCGCTGCCCAACACGGAGATCTTCCGCCGGCTCGCGGCGCGCATGGGACTCACCGACCCGTGTCTCGCGGACGACGACTTCACGCTCATCCGCCAGGCGCTCGACACGCCGCACGAGCGCATGCAGGGCGTGACGTTCGAGCGGCTGCTCGAACACGGCTGGGTGCGCCTCAACGTGCCGCGCCCCTTCCTGCCGTACGCGAACGGCAACTTCCCGACGCCGTCGGGCAAGTGCGAGTTCTACTCCGAGCGATTGAAGGAGCGCGGCTTCGACCCGGTGCCGACGTACACGCCGCCCAGGGAACTGCCGGAGACCGCGCCCGAACTCGCGAAGCGGTTTCCGATCGTGCTCATCTCGAGCCCCCGGCACAAGTTCCTCAATTCGACCTTCGTGAACGTCCGCTCGCTGCGCGGCGACGCGGAGCCCGAGGTGGTCGTGCACACCGCGGACGCCGCGCGTCGTGGCATCGTCGACGGCATGACGGTGGTGGTGGCCAACGATCGCGGCCACTTCCGCGCCACGGCACGCGTCGGTGATTCGGTTCGCCCGGGCGTGGCATGGGCGCCGTCGGTTTTCTGGACCAAGCTCTCGCGTGACGGCCGCAACGCGAACGACACGACGTCGCAGGGCGAGACGGACATGGGCGGTGGCGCGGTGTTCTACGACAACCTCGTCGAGGTCTCGCCCGCCGACTGACGTCTGCCGGCGGGAACCACGCGCCATCGCCGTGCGCTCACTGCGCGTCGCGCGAGCGTTCGGCCCGCATCACGATCCGCGTCACGCGCCGCCCCGGCGGCACCCACCACTTGATCACGTCCCGGCGCCCGTTCAACCTCGCGCCGCGCCCTGGAGAACTGCCGTCATGACGACCAGACTGCCCGAGACCCTTGGCGCCCTCAAGGCGTCGCCGTGGGCTGCCCCGAATCGCGCGCATCGTCGCGTCAAGGATGAACTGCGCGCGAACCTGCTGGCGAAACTCGCCGCCGGGGGGCCTCTGTTCGACGGAGTGCTCGGCTACGAGGACACGGTCATGCCGCAGATGGTGAACGCGCTCTTGTCGCGGCACAACTTCATCCTCCTCGGCCTGCGCGGGCAGGCCAAGTCGCGGCTCGTGCGCGCGCTGATCACGCTGCTCGACCCCGAGATGCCGGTGCTGGCGGGCAGCGAGATCAACGACAGCCCGTTCGGCCCGATCTCCAAGTACGGGCGCCAGCTGCTCGCCGAGGCCGGCGACGACGCCCCGATCGCGTGGGTCCATCGTGACCAGCGTTACGTCGAGAAGCTCGCGACCCCCGACGTGACGGTGGCCGACATCATCGGCGACGTCGATCCGATCAAGGCGGCGCGCGGCGGGCACCTGCTCTCCGACGAGCTGACGATCAACTACGGCATGCTGCCGCGCGCCAACCGCGGCATCTTCGCGCTCAATGAATTGCCGGACCTCGCGGGCAAGGTGCAGGTCGGCCTCTTCAACATCATGCAGGAAGGGGATGTCCAGATCAAAGGCTACCCCGTGCGCCTGCCGCTCGACGTCCTGCTCTGCTTCACCGCCAATCCCGAGGACTACACGGCGCGCGGCAAGATCATCACGCCGCTCAAGGATCGCATCGGCTCGGAGATCATGACGCACTATCCCGAGACGGTCGACATCGGGATGCAGATCACGCGGCAGGAAGCGTGGATGACGCGCGGCGGCGTGCCGGTGCGGGTGCCCGAGTTCATCAGCGAGGTGGTGGAGCGCGTGGCGTTCGAGGCGCGCACCGACAAGCGCATCGATCGCCGCTCGGGCGTCTCGCAGCGCCTGCCGATCACGTTGCTCGAGAACGTGGTATCCAACGCGGAGCGCCGCACGCTCACGACCGGCGAGAAGGAAGTGGTGCCGCGCCTGTCCGACCTCTACGCCGCGCTCCCCGCGATCACCGGCAAGATCGAGCTCGAGTACGAGGGCGAGCTCGTGGGGCCGCACGCGATCGCGTCCGAGCTCATCCGTCGCGCGGCCGATGCGACGTTCCGCGACCGCGCCGAGGGCGCCAACACGGACGACATCGTGATGTGGTTCGATGCGGGTTCGGCGCTTTCCGTGGGCGACGACGCGACGGCGGAAGCCGCGCTCGCCGGCCTCGCGGTCGTGCCGGGCCTGGTCTCCCTGGTCGAGCGCGTGGGGCTGGCGATGGCCAAGGATCCATTTGCGGCCGTGGGCGCGTGCGAACTCGTGCTCGAGAGCCTCGTCGCGCGACGACGCATCTCGCGCAACGAGGCGGGCACGTACGGCCGCTCGGAGAAGGAGAAGCGCCGCCGTCCGAACGATGAACTGTTCGGCGGCATGAACGGGTAGGTCCGGGGCAAATGCTGCTGGCGCCTCGTGGGGGGCCGTCACACCTTACGCAGCATGACGACGATGGCGACCCTCGCGCGATGCGCGAGCACGGCAGCGTGAGCGGCCCGGCGCGGCGCAGCACGCCCCTCCGCAAGAGCGGTGTCGTGCGACGCCTCGACACCGCGACCGGTGCGGTGACCGTGCGCGTGGCGCAGGGGGCCGACCTCGAGACGCTGGTGCGCCTGCGCGTGGCGCTGCTGCGCGAGCACGCCGACAGCCCGATCTACGGACGCCTGCGCCGTGACGTGGAGGATCGCGCGCGGCTGCTCTTCACACAGCAGATCGCGGACGCCGACGAGGCTTGCCTGATCGCCGAGCGTGACGACACGGCGATCGGCTGCCTGCGCGTCTCGGAGACGCGCGGATCGCCGCTGCTCTTGCCGGCGCGCTACGGCTACGTGGCCTCGGCGTACGTCGTGCCCGAGGCGCGCGGCGAAGGGGTGTTGCGCACGCTCGTCGATCACGCGTTGTCGTGGTGCCGCTCGCGTGGCCTCGTCGAGATCCGCCTGCACAGCGACGCGACGAACGGCGTGGCCGCGGCCGCGTGGGAGGCGCTGGGCTTCACGGTGGTGGAGCTGCTGCGCCATCGCATCCTCTAGGGAGCCGCCGGCCATGGAGGTGACCGTGCGGCGCGAGCGTGTCCGCGTCGGGATTGCCGTGCGGCTCGTGCTGCTGGTGGTCGCGTCGACGCTGCCCTTTCTCTTCCTCTTCGGCTTGCGCGCACGTGAGCGCAGCAGTGAGGCGCGCCAGCTCACGGTGGATGCCGTCGAGGGACGCGCCATCGACGTGGCGGCGCGCGTGGACGGACGGCTGCGCGAGGTGAACGCGGCGCTGACGTCGGTGGGTCACGCCGTGCGCCCCACGCTCGCAGCGGTCGCGGCCAATGACGCCGTGCTGCTCGACGTCGCGCAGCTGCTCGCGCCGCTGCATGTCGTGATCAACGTGTACGACGGCGATGGCCGCAATGTCGGATCGTCCGTACGGCCCGCCCCGGCCGATCGCGCCCTCGGTGCCGAGCGGCGTGCCCTGCTCGCTCGCATCCGCGTCTCGCAACACTTCGAGATCGGCGAACCGGAGCTGATTGACGCCGACGCCAACCTGTGGGGCGTGGCGGCGGGCCTCCCGCTGCGGGATGCGGGCGGCCGATTCATCGGAAGCGCCGTCGCCGTCCTGCCCGCCGACAACCTCGGCGTGAAGCGCGAAGTCGGCCCCGACGAGCGCGATGTCGTGGTCGCGATCGTGGATGCGGACGGCCACGTCATCATGCAGCAGCCGGTCGGAAGCGGCTTCGTGGGTCGCCGCTTCGCGAGCCATCCGCTGGTCCGGGCTGCGCTCGCGGCCAACGACTCGATCGGCGTCGTGCGCGGCCTCGACGGCGTCGAACGCTTCTTCGCCGCCGCCGGCATGGACGAGGCGCATTGGCGCGTGCTCGTGGGTTCGCCGCCGGATGCGGCCGCCAGCGCGGGACGACGCCTGCTGCTTCGCGAGCTGGCCGTGTTTTCCGTGACCATGATCATCGCCCTGCTGCTCGCGATTCTCACAGGACGCTTCATCACGACGCCGGTGCAGCAGCTGGCGATCGACGCGCGCGAACTGGCCGACGGCAAGCTCTCGCATCGCTCAACCGTGCGCGTCGCCTGGGAGCTGGGCGACCTCGCTGACACGCTCAACCAGATGGCCGCGTCGCTCGAACAGAGCCGCGAGTCGCTGGCCGCCGGCGAGCAGCGCTACCGCGCCCTGTTCGACCTCTCGCCCGTCCCGATGTGGATGACCGACCGCGCAACGATGCGCTTCGTCGCCGTCAATGACGCCACGACGCGGCAGTACGGCTGGTCGCGCGAGGAGTTCCTGCGCATGACGCTGATGGACGTGCGCCCGCCCGAGGCCCGCACGACCTTCGCCGAGGCCGTCCTGCAGCCGCCCGCGGGCGAGTTCTATCGCGGGCGTTGGGTCCACTGGCGCAAGGATGCCAGCCGCATCGACGTCGACGTCTCGATCCGTGACGTCGTCCTCGAGGGACGCTCGGCGCGACTCTCGGTGCTCGTGGACGTGACGGAGGAAGTGGCGGCCGCGCACGCGCTCGAGCGGTCGCGCGAGGAGCTGCGCCAGACGCAGAAGATGGAAGCGCTCGGCCGCTTCGCGGGCGGCATCGCGCACGACTTCAACAACCTGCTCACCGGCATCATCGGCTATGCGGAGCTGGTGCTGCCCGACCTCGAGGCCGGAAGCGAGACGCGGCACGACGTGGACCAGATTCGCCTTGCGGCCAACCGCGCGGCCGCCCTCACGCAGCAGATCCTCGCCTTCAGCCGGCGACAGGTGATGCAGCCGCAGACGCTCGCCCTCGACCAGGTGATCGCGGGCATGGGCGGCCTGCTGCAGCGCGTCATCGGCGACCACATCCGCGTGAGCGCCGTGTCCTCGGAGGAGCTGTGGCCCGTGACGGCGGACCCGTCGCAGCTCGAACAGGTGATCATGAATCTCGCGCTCAACGCGCGCGACGCGATGCCGGGCGGTGGCACGCTCGACATCTCCACCTCGAACGTGACGGTGTCGACAGGCGACGTTTCCCACGACGGCGTGCCGCCAGGCCAATGGGTGCAGCTCGCCGTGCGCGACACCGGCGTGGGCATGACGCCGGAGGTGCGCGCGCGGCTGTTCGAACCGTTCTTCACCACGAAGCCGCGCGGCAAGGGCACGGGGCTCGGGCTCGCGACGGCGTACGGCATCGTCGAGCAGTCGGGTGGCCGCATGCGCGTCGAAAGCGCGATCGGCCGTGGCACGACGCTGCACGTCTACCTGCCGCGAAGCGCCGCGACCGAAACGGTGGTGACCGCGCCGCATCGCACCGGCGCAGTCGAAGCCGTGGGCGGCGTGATCCTCATCGCCGAAGACGAACCGACCGTGCGCGAGGTGGCCGCGCAATCACTGCGACGCCTGGGTTACACGGTGCTGACGGCCGACAGCGGTACGGCAGCGCTCACGGTGGCGGGGGCCCACGCCGGGACGATCGACCTGCTCGTGACCGACGTCGTGATGCCCGGGATCAACGGCCCTGCGCTGGCGGTGCAGCTCGAACAGCGCCGACCGGGGCTGCCGGTCCTGTTCATGTCGGGGTACGCGGACGACGACGAGGCGGTGGGTGGCATCCGCCTCGAGGGCGTGCCGTTCCTCGCCAAGCCGTTCGCGCCAGCAGAGTTGGCCCGCCGCGTTCGGGAGATTCTGGAGGGTCAGGCCGAGGGCTGATGGGGTGGCGGGCTTGGATTCCTTAGCGGATTATTGGCATTCGCAGACGGGGGCGAGCGCCACGTACAACATTTGCGGCGCGCTCGACTTGGGGTTGACGCACCGGTTCAGCGCCGGGCTCGACGCCGCGTTCCAGGACGGCGCGATCCTCTTCTACAACCTGTCGGCGAGCAACGGGCGTGGCAGCGCTGCGCCACAACAAGCGCGAGGGCGCCACCAACCTCGGGCTCTTCGTGCAGGACCAGCTCGACTTCGGCAAGTGCACGGTGACGCTCGGGCTTCGCAACGACATCATCACGTACGACTACCAGAGCTTCATCACGCCGAAGCTCGACGCGTCCAAGCGCTTCAACGGCCTCATTCCGAAGCTTGGCGTGAGTTACCGGCTCGGCGAGCACCACAGCGTGTACGCGAGCATGGGTGGCGGCATCGAGGTTCCCGCCGGCAACGAGACCGATCCCGCGGGCACGTTCGGGCAGGACACCGTGACCACGATCAATCCGCTGCTCGACCCGGTGCGTTCGACGACGTTCGAGGTGGGCACAAAGCACGCACTCGGCGCCTTCTCGCTCGGGCCGATCGGCTTGAGCGGCTTCGACTACGATCTCGCGGCATACTACATCGACGTCAGCAACGAGATCGTGCCCTACCGCGGCGGACGCTTCTACTTCACCGCCGGCAAGGCACGCCGCATGGGAGTCGAATTCGGCGCGCGTGCGCGGACCACCTTCGGCCTGACGCTCGCTGGCGCCGCGACGATCTCCGACAACACGTACACCGAGTACGCCGTGGATTCGGTGCACTACGGCCGGCCCGGCTTCTTCGCCCGCTGCAACGGCAACCGGATCGTGGGCGTGCCGCGCTGGATGGGCAACCTGCAGGCGGACTACGCGATTCCGGGCTCGACCGCGCTCTCGTCCGGAGCCCGCGATCGTGATGTTGCCCTCGCTCGCGAGGTCGCCCGAGCGCAGCGCGAGGTTCCAGACGGCGTTGCGCGCCACGCTGATCGTGTTGGCGTCATCCACGGGATAGCCGCCCGTGGCCTGGACGCCGAGGCTCGATCAGCATCGAGAACCTCTTCGATGCGAAGTATGCGTCGAGCGGCTACCTCAACCCCGACGTGGTCGGTGGCGTGCCGCTCTATCTCGAAAGCGGGATGCCGCGCACGTTCCTCATCACGTTCGAGTTGCGGCGCAAGTAGGCATCGCGCCACAGAGCGACACGGCGCCCCGGCACGCCGCTCACGTGCCGGGGCGCCGTGCGTCTAGAGCCGCTGCAACTCGGGATAGCGCGAACGCGCGACCAGCGTGGCGGCGAGCATGAGGGCGGCCGCGCTCCCCACCGCCCAGTTGGCGCCGTACGCGTGGGCCACGGCGCCGGCGCCAAAGGCACCAAGCACCTGCGAAAGCCCGACCACGAGAAACGAGTACGCGGCCATCATGCGGCCGCGCAGCCGGTCCGGGACGATCGTCTGCAGGATGCCGTTGGCCACCGCATTGACGACGATCATGAGGAAGCCGGTCACCGTGAGCACGCCAATCGCCCACGTCACCGTGCGCGTGAGCGCGAACGCGATCAGGCTCGCACTGAAGCCGACGGCGGAGCGCAGCAGCAACCGTCCGCGTCCCGGCCGCGAGCTGATGGCCGCGAGCGCGAGGGCGCCGAGCACGCCGCCGACGCCCACGCTCGAGAGCAGGGCGCCATAGCCGCCGGCCTGGAGTCCGAGCTGGTCGCGCGCGATGATGGGCATGAGGGTGAGAAAGGGACCGCCCAGCACCGCATAGACGCCGATCAGTCCCAGCAAACCGCGCACGACACGCGTCTCGCGCACGTACTGCACGCCCTCGCGCAACGCCGCCACGCCGCTCAGCGCGCCATCGGCCGCCGGCGCGTCGGCGCCCGCAGGCAAGCGGATCATGAAGAGTCCGATGAGCACGGTCACGAACGAAAGCGCGTTGAGCGCGAAGCACCAGGCGAGGCCCAACCGGGCGATCACGATCGCGGCTATGGCCGGACCGACGACGCGCGCGAGGTTGAAGCCGCTCGAGTTGAGTGCGATCGCGCCCTGCAGGTCGTCACGCCCGACCAGCTCGATGACGAGCGACTGCCTGGCCGGAATCTCGAAGGCGCCGAGCAGTCCGCCGATGGTGGCGAGGACGAGCAGGCCGCCGATCGTCATCTGTCCGGTCCACGTGAACCACCAGAGGAGCGCGGCCTGCACGAGGAAGCCCGTCTGCATGAACGTGACGAGCCGCAGCTTGCGCACCCGATCGACCAATGCGCCGGCGGGAAACGAGAAGAGGAGCACCGGCAGCGACCCGGCCACCGCCACGAGCGCCACGAGAAAGGCGCTGTTCGAGAGCTCGAGCGCGTACCACCCCTGCGCCATGCCCTGCATCCACGTGCCGATGAGGGAGAGCGTCTGGCCGATCCAGAAGATCCGGAAGTTCCGGTGGCGGCGGAGGGCGGCGAACGGATTGCGCGGAGCACGATCGGGCATCGCGTGAATGCTAAACGCGGGCCGCGTCCGACTCACCCTCTCCGCGTCCGGGAACGACGCGTGCGCCGCAGGGGTTCGACGCTCAAGGGCTGCCGCCGCGCCGCCCCCTCCCCCACGTTTCACTCGTCATGCGTAGTCACTCGTACTCCAAGTACAGCCCCGAGCTCGCCGACGCCGTCGATCTGCAGGCGCTGCTCGACAAGCTGGCCGACTTCCTGCTGCAGTCCGGATTCGGCGGGCCGAAGGACCCGTACTGGGGCGATGACGACAACATGCAGGATCGCTCGATGGACGCGCTCAAGGAGGCCATTCTTCAGGCGCTCTTCGACAGCGGACAGTTCACGCCGGAGATGCTCGAAGCGCTCCGCGGCGAGGGCGATGAGGACGCGCAGGCCAAGCTCGCGAAGATGCTCGACGAGCTCATCCAGCGGCTCGTGACCGAGGGGTACCTGAACCTCGAGACGCCGCCGATGATGCCCGACTCGCACCAACCGGTCACGGGCAAGGGCTCGCTCGCGCAGGCCGCCGCCAAGGACGTCCAGTTCAACCTCACCG